>NZ_CP118574.1:3437500-3750000 GCF_028898845.1 Streptomyces sp. WZ-12
GTACGCCTCCACGGGGCCCGCGCGCAGCGGGAGTTCGCGCAGCATGGCCTGCTGGACGGTGTCGGCCACCAGGCTGGTGCGGGCGTGCAGCGCCTCGCGCTGCAGCCGGGTGCGGCACAACACGAGGGAGAAGACGCCCGCCAGGAACGCCCCGAAGACGCCGACGACCCGGCTGGCCGGAGCCCAGTCGGGCACCGTCAGCAGATCGACGTAGGTGAGGCAGACGACGTAGACGACCGCCACCAGCAGCGTCCGGTGGTAGGAGCAGCGCAGTGCGGCGACCAACAAGGCGATGCCCATGAACGCGGAGAGGTGCAGCTCCGGGCCGGTCGTGGCGTCGATCGCCGCGACGACCACGATGGCGAGGATCAGCAGCACGGGGGCGAGGACGCCGTCCTCGGCAGGGCGGTGGGCTGGCATGACACTTCAAGCCTGCGGGACGTTCCGCGCGCCCGCACAGGGGCGAAGGTCCGCCGGATCACCCGACGGAGGTCGCGGGCGCGGCCGGCGGCGCGGGGACGGCCGTGGCCCGTTGGAAGCGCCCTGGGGCCTGTCCGACGGATCGCGGCCGGGGCGCCCCTGGTCCGTCGGGCAGGGGATTCGTTGCGGTACTAGAGCCAACCCTTGTCGCGGGCGGTGCGGACGGCCTCCGCGCGGTTGCGGGCGCCGGTCTTCTGGATGGCGAGCGAGAGGTAGTTGCGGACCGTGCCCTGGGAGAGGTGCAGGGCGGTGGCGATCTCGGCGTTGGTGGAGCCGTCGGCGGCGGCCCGCAGGACATCGCGCTCGCGCTCGGTCAGCGGGCTGGCACCGTCGGCCAACGCGGCCGCCGCCAGCGCCGGGTCGATGACCCGCTCACCGTCCAGCACCCGGCGCACCGCGTCCGCGAGCTGGGCGGCCGGGGCGTCCTTGACCAGGAAGGCGTCCGCGCCCGCCTCCATGGCGCGGCGTAGATACCCGGGGCGTCCGAAGGTGGTGAGGATGACGACCTTCACGCCGGGCAACTCGTCGCGCAGCCGCGCCGCGGCGTCCAGCCCGGTCATCCCCGGCATCTCGATGTCCAGCAGCGCGACGTCGATCGCATGCGCCCTGGCCTGGGCGAGGACCTCGTCCCCGCGGGCCGCCTGGGCGACGACCTCCAGGTCGTCCTCCAGGGACAACAGCGCCGCCAGCGCCTCCCGGACCATGGACTGGTCCTCCGCCAGCAGCAGTCTGATCATGCGGGCCAGCTTACGGCCCGAGGCGGGCACGGCGGCCGGGAGTCCGTGCACGGGGCAGCGGGGTGGGCCCGGCAGGGCACCCCTCAGGCGGGGCCGTTCACCGGCTCCGGGGAGCTGTCCGGCGCGGGTATCGGGCCGTCCGGGGACGGGGACGGGGCGCGCAGCGGGACGAAGGCCCGCAACACGAAGCCGCCGGAGCCGGGGGCCTGGCCCGTCTCCAGATGGCCGTCGGTGAGCGCCAGCCGCTCGCGCAGGCCAGCGAGGCCGTTGCCGTCGTGCTGGGCGCGGGACGGGCCGTCCCCGTCGTCGGCCACGGTCAGGCAGACATAGCGGCGCTCGTCGGCCTCCCACTCCTCGGTGAGCAGCAACTCGCAGCGGCGGGCGCCGCTGTGCCGGACGACGTTGGTGACCGCCTCGCGCAGCGCCCAGGCCAGGGCGCCCTCGGTGTCGGCGGTCAGCCCGTGGTGCTCCTCCTCCAGCGACGGGTCGACGGTGAGCGCGATCTGGGCGGTGCGCAGCGCGGCGCGGGCGCCGGCCAGCTCCACCGCCAGGCGGGGGCGGCGGTAACCGGTGACCGCCTCGCGGACGTCGACCAGGGCCTGGCGGCTGACCCGCTCGATGTCGGCGACCTGCTTGGCGGCGTCGTCGGGGCGGCCGGGCAGCATCCGCCCGGCCAGCTCGCTCTTGAGCGTTATCAGCGAGAGCGAGTGCCCGAGGAGGTCGTGCAGATCGCGGGCGAGCCGCAGGCGCTCCTCGTTGGCGGCGAGGCGGGCGACCTCCTCCCGGGCGGCCCGCAGCTCCTGCGTCGTACGGACCAGGTTCTGCACGCCGACCATCACGAAGCCGCTGCCGAGGGCCGGCAGCGCGTAGGCGAAGAGGTAGTAGTTGCGTATCTCCGGATAGCGGATGCCGACGGCGATCAGCACCGCGGTGATGAGCGGGATGACCCAGCGGGAGCGCTGCCAGGGCAGGACCACCGCGGAGGCCACGCTGGTGAAGATGAACAGCACCAGCCAGGAGTAGCCCAGCGTCCAGGTCAGGAGGACGGACAACAGCACCATCACGATCAGCGGGGTGTACCGGAGGGCGAGCGGCGGCTTCCGCAGCATGTGGCGGAAGACCAGCAGGGCGTAGGCGAGGACGAAGAGCGTGAGGCCGACGACGCCCCATATCCGCTGGCCGGTGCTGAAGCCGCGGTTGGTGAGCTCGGCCACCGGGCCGGCGAGGTAGAGCAGCCAGATGGCGATCCACATCGACTTGCCGACGGCCTGGCGGCGACTGCGCGGCCGCTGCCCGATCAGCACCGGGTTGCGGTCGTCCGCCACGCTCGTCGTCTTCACCGGTCTCATGCCTTTCGAGTGTCCTTGCGGTACAGCCAGGCCGCACCGCCCACGAAGAGGATGAGGTAGCCCAGCAGGATGGTCACGTCCTTGACGTGCGGGGCGCCGCCGGCCTCGACGGCGGTGCCCAGCGCCGCGTAGGCGTGCGTCGGGAGCCATTCGGAGATGTTCTGCACCCACTGTGGCAGCAGCGTCATCGGCATCCACAGGCCGCCGAGGAAGGCCAGCGCGAAGAAGCAGAGCATGGAGACCGGGCGGACCGCGTCGCCGGTGGCCACGTAGCCGATGGCGACGCCCAGGGCGGCGAAGACGAAGCTGCCGAGCCAGGTGCCGACGGCGATGGCGAGCCACTGCCAGGCTTCGAGCCGGACGTCCTTGACGACCGCACCGGCGATCAGGACCAGCAGGATCGAGGGCAGGCTGACCGTCGCCGCGGCGGCTATCTTCGCGGCGACATAGCCCCGGCCGGGCAGCGCGGTCAGGCGGAGCTGGCGCACCCAGCCCTGCTCTCGCTCCTTGGCTATCCGCTCGCTGTTGCCGAGCAGGACGGCCGTCATGGCGCCGAAGGCGGACATCGAGACCATGTAGTAGAGACCCATGGTGAGGCCGGTGCCGGTGAGCGGCTTGTTGTCGGCGCCGCCGGCGATGAGGAGGTAGAGCGCCGGCGGGTAGATCACCGAGAAGAACATGAACTTCTTGTTCCGCAGCGCGCGGAGGATCTCCAGCTTGATCAGAGTGGTCATCGGGCCGCCTCCTCGGCGGTGGTGATGGCGATGAACGCCTGCTCCAGGCCGAGGCCGGAGACTTCGAGGTTGCGCGGGTAGAGACCGAGGCCGTAAAGGGCGTGCACGGTGGCGTCGGCGTCCTGTGACTGGATGCGGACGGTGCGCGCGGCGCCCGCGGCGGAACCGCTGTGGGACACGGTCAGGGACGTCAGGTGCGGCAGGGCCTCCAGCGCGCTGCGGTCGGGCAGCTCGTCCAGATCGAAGGTGATCCGGCGGGCGCCGGCCCGGGCCTTGATCTCGGCGGAGGTGCCGTCGGCCAGCACCCGACCGCGGTGCAGCACGATCACGCGGTCGGCTATCTCGTCGGCCTCTTCGAGGTAGTGCGTGGCGAAGAGGACCGTGCGGCCCTCGTCGGCCTGGCGGCGCATGGCGCCCCAGAAGGTCTGCCGGGAGGAGACGTCCATGCCGGTGGTGGGCTCGTCGAGCACGATCAGGTCGTTGGCGCCGGCGGTGGCGAGAGCGAAGCGCACCCGCTGCTCCTGGCCGCCGGAGAGCTTGCCGACGAGCCGGTCCGCGATGTCGGTGATGCCGGCGGTGGCCATGATCTGGTCCACGGAATAGCCGCGCGGGTGCAGATCACGGGCGAGCCGGACCAGCTCGCGGACCTTGACGCCCTCCATCAGGCCGCCGCTCTGGAGCATCGCGCCGACCCTGCCCTCCTGTATGGCGCGCTGCGGGGTGGTGCCGAAGAGGGAGACCTCGCCGGTGTCCGGGGTGCGCAGGCCGAGGAGGAGGTCGAGGGTGGAGGACTTGCCCGCGCCGTTGGGGCCGAGGAGGGCGACGGTCTCGCCGGGGTGCAGCTCCAGGTGGAGGTCGGCCACCGCGCGCACCGCGCCGTAACTCTTACTGACCCCCTGGAAGCTGACCACCGGGGCCCGGCCCGCGTCCCGCGCGGCGGTGAGAGTGGTGGTAGCTGTCGTCGTCATGACATTGAGCTTCCTCGATCGACGGTGCGGTCCGGCAGTGTCAGGTGTCCGCAAAGCGGCATGACAGATGTCATGGGTGAGGCCCCCTAGGGGGAATCCCGGAGGACTCTCCCCAGAGGGCCTCTGACCTGCTGGTGCCGAGGATACGGCGGTCGGGAAGCGGAAATCCCGATCGTCAGTTGCCGTTGGTCGCGATCCGTCAGTTGCCGTTGGTCGCGATGGTCTGGACGCGCTCGGCGGGGGTGCTGCCCTGCAGCGCCTTGCCCACCGCGCCGGCCACCTCCTCGACGCTGACCGGGTGCTTGCTGCCGTCGCCCTTGGTCACCATGACGCCGTCGAAGGTGGTCCCGTAGAGCTCCTTGAGGGCCGGCCGGTCGTAGTAGGGCACCAGCTCGCCGCTCACGATCTTGAAGGAGAAGAACTTCGGGATGGACTTCTGCGGGCTGAAGGAGACCGCGTGTTGGGGGTCCGTCCGCACCGTGATCAGCCCGGACATCGCCGGCTCGGCGAACTGCTTGAGCGCCTTGTCCACCGCGGCCTTGCTGACCTTGGGCTGCTGGATGGTGGCGGCGAGCACCACGGGGGCGTCGCTGCCGGTGCTGACGCGGTTGAGGTAGGCGTCGGTGATCTTGCTCTCGGAGGCCGCGGCGTCGATCGCCTTGTGGGGCGCGCCGTAGTGCGGCACCGCCTTGCCGTTCTCGAACGTGATCCCGCCGTCGGCGGTGGCGTCCGCCGGGCCGGTCACGTTCTGGAGCGCGACCCCCAGCTTCTCCTTGTCGGCGATCACCGCGGGCTGGGCGGTGCGCTTGACGCCGAAGAGCGAGCCGATGACGGAGACCGGGTTGTAGTCCCGGCCGGCCGCGTTGCGGACCGTCGCCTGGAGGTCGACGTCCAGGCCGGCCCGGGCGGGCAGCAGGCTCTCGGACTTGCCGTCGACGGTGATCTTCAGCGGTGCGGTGCGACGGTCCTTGAGGGCGGTCTCCAGCTTCTTGACCGCGTCGTCCTTGGAGGTGCCGCCGATGTCCACGCCGAGCGCGGTGGTGTTGTTGGGCACGTCGGCGTGGTCGAGCAGCAACCCGGCGCCGTAGGCGACGCCAGCCAGGACGACCACGGCGACGCCGAGGAGCACCAGCTTGTTGCGGCCCTTCTTGGGCGGGTTGATCGGCTCGGGGATCTTGGGGCGGGGCTTGGCGGCCGCGCTCTCCTCGCCGTTGCCGGGCGCCGCGGCGAACGGGGTGGCGGTCTTCGGACCGTCCTTCCCGGGGACCTTGGGGATCCCGCCGACCAGGGTGTCGCCGGACACCCGGCCAACGGGGCCGCCGCTGCGCGGGCCGCCCTTGGGGCCGGGCCGGGCGCCCTTGTCCTGCCGGGTGCCGCCCAGGCCGCCCGTGATGCCGCCGGCGACGCCGGGTCCGGCCCCAGCCGGGGGCTGCGGGGTGAGCTCGGCGGTGTCGTCGCTCAGCCGGCCCGCGGCGCTCTTCCCGGCGCTGGGGTCGCTGAATCCGGGCGGGAGGTCGAGCGCGGAGTCGCCGCGCGCCGGGCCGACCGTCGGGCCGCTGGGGCCCTGCGGGCCGTCGAACGGGGAGGGGCCGGCCAGCGGGTCGCCACCGGGTGCGTCGCCACCGAAGGGGGCGCCACCCAGGGGGTCGCCGCCCAACGGGTCCTTGCCCAACGGGTCGCCGCCCAGAGGGTCGTTGCCCAGGGGGTCCTTGCCCAACGGAGCGCCGCCCAGAGGGTCGTTGCCCAGGGGGTCCTTGCCCAACGGAGCGCCGCCCAAGGGGTCGCCGCCCAGCGGGTCGTTCTCGTAGGGCGAGGCGGTGTGGCCGCGGCCGCCGTCGAAGGGCGTGCCGCCGTCCTGCGGGACGGGCCCGGAGGCCGCCGCCGGGGCGTCCGAGAAGTACGGGAGGTCCGGGCGCTGCGGGGTGGACGGGCCGCCCGCCGCCGCTGCCGGCGCACCCGGCACCTGGTGGGTGCCCGTGGTGGACGACTGCCCGCCGGCCGGCCCCTGGGGCTTGCGCGGCGAGAACCAGTCGCTGGTCGTCTTCTCCTTCGGGGTGGCGGGTGCCTCGCCCGCCACGGCCTCCGGGCGCGGCGTCTCCGCCGTCCGCTCGGCGGCCCGCTCGCCACCGAAGGCCGGACGGGACGTCCCCTGGGAACCGGAGCCGCCGGCGGAACCGCCGGATGCAGCCGATGCGTTCATGCCGGACTCCTCACCGACGGGCTTGCGCACGACGACCGGCGGGATGGGGCGGGACCCCGGGATATTGATCTTGATCCGCGTCGTCAGCGTGGTCTCGGTCTTGGGCTCCTCCGGCCGGTCCGCGGATCCGGGCGCCGACGCCTCGCCGGCTTCTCCCCTGGGCGAGCCGTAGGGCGGTGTCCCCGACGGGTAAACGGCTCCGCCGCGGCCCCGAGGGCCGGAGGACGAACTGTCAGATTCACGACTCAAAGCAGGTTCTCCCGGTTGGCTCCGCCGCTCGTCAGACATGATCCCCCGACCTGAAGGCCGGGCGGGGAGCCTCCAGCGTCAGCGGGAGGGGCGCCCCCAGGGCGGCGCGGCGGCGCGCACCACCATACTGTCCGCCGCCGTCCGGCACTCCGAGTGCGCGGCAAGACCGCCGCATCGGCCGTGACGCCGGCATGAGTGCCGGCCGCCCGCAACTGCCCGGCGCACGCCCCGATATGGGCCGCGTCATCCGCCAACTCGGCCACGGGGCGCGGCGGTAGCACGGAACTGGTGAGCGGTGGCGCAGATCACAGCGATCACCATGCCGCCCAGGAGGAAGGCGTACGAGCCGAGCCCCGGCCCGAACAGGAAGTCGCCCTCCGGCCGTACGTCGCTGATCAGCAGGAACACCGTCACCAGCCAGGCCGCGCCGGGCACCAGCACCCCGGCCGCGGTCCCGGTAGCCCTGGAGCCCCCGTAGAAGAGGGCACCGATTCCGGCCAGCGCCAGCAGCAACCCGCCCGGGAACCAGGCCGCTTGGACGAGCGTGCCGGCGAGCGCGACCAGGACGCCGGCCACCAGCAGCAGGGCGTAGATGCCCACCCGGCCCGGCGTCAACGGTGCGCTCGCGGACGCCCCGCCCGGTGGCGCCGCGGGGGTGCCACCGCGCGCCGCGGCGCCGCCACCGGACGCCCTGGTCCGCTGGCCCCTGTCCGCGTCGGCGCCGCCCTTGTGGGGGCCGCGCCGTGCCGCGGTCCCGCCGCCCTTCGACGTCGTCATTCCGCCGCCTCCTCACGTCGGGTGCGCCCGGGCGCCCCCGTCGAACCGGCCGACTCCACGATCCCCGCGAAGAGATCGTCCTCGCGCTCCCCGTCGGCCGCGCCGGACTTTCCGTGCGCCAGCCGGTAGTGCTCCGTACTGAACAGCGGTTGGCCGAGGTCGTTGGAGAGCGCGAAGAACGCCCCGTCGATCACGATCTGCGTCCTGTGCGCGCGCATCGCCGCGGCCTTCGCGTCCGCGTATCCGCCCGCGCCGACGAGCGTCGCGGTGACCGCGTCGTCCGGCACTACACCGGGGACCTCGCCCACCGCCGCGACCCCGGCGAAGCGGTGCTCGGCTCCGGCCACCGCGGCCAGACCGGCCTCGACCTCCGAGCGGGGGTTGCAGTTCCAGTAAATCTTTTCGATCGCATACGCGCCGCCGAGATCCGGGCGGAAGTCGGCCCGCGCGGCCAGCTCCGCGGCCCGCATCGCCACGCGGTGGGCCTGAATGTGATCGGGGTGGCCGTATCCGCCATTCGGGTCATAGGTGACCAGGACCTGGGGGCGGACCTCGCGGATGACGGCCACCAGGTGGGCCGCCGCCTCGTCCACGGGGGCCTGCCAGAAGCAGCCCGGCCGGTCGTTCTGGGGCGCGCCCATCATCCCGGAGTCCCGGTAGCGGCCGGGGCCGCCGAGGAAGCGGTGGTCGGTGACGGCGAGGGCGGCCATCGCGTCGGCCAGCTCGCGGACGCGGTACGGGCCCAGGGCGTCGTCGCGGTCCGGCGTCAGGTGGGCGAGCCCGGGCGGGATGACCTCGCCCTCCTCGCCGCGGGTGCAGGTCACCAGCGTGACCCGGGCGCCCTCGGCCGCGTACCTGGCCATGGTGGCGCCGTTGTTGATCGACTCGTCGTCCGGGTGCGCGTGCACCAGGAGGAGGCGGCGACTGGGAGCGTCGCTGCGCCCCGCGGGCGGGTGGGAGGTCATGCCGACAGCCTACGAGCCGGCCGCGGCGCCCTGGGCAGCCGCTCTGCACGATCGCCCCGGAGCCCGCCGAGGCCGTGGCCGGGGCGGGCCGACTGGGGACGGCTAGCGGCTCAGAACTTGATGCCGCCGATCATCCCCGCGACGTTGGTCGTCAGGCTCTTGATCGTCGGGGCTACGGACGAGCTGGCCAGATAGAAGCCGAGCAGCATACAGACGAAGGCATGCAACGTCTTGAGCCCGGACTTCCTGATCAACAAGAAGACGATGATCGCCAGCAGCACCACCGCCGAAATCGAGAGTGCCACGGCGGCCCACCTCCAAGTACGCATGGTCCGGACAGAGTTGACGGTACGTGAGCCAAACGGACAGCACGACGTACCCGGGTATGCCAAGGGCTCTTGTACCCCACACCCCCTACGCGCATGGGATCATAACTTTCCGTCGTTGCGCATAAGTCGGTGCACCGGAGCACGGTGGGGGCGCACGCCGTTTTCCACAGTCCCGCCCGCCGCGGCCGCTGTCGCCGTAGGCTCGGCACATGACCGGACAGCTTCCCTTCCCCCGGCACTCGGCGCGCACCCAGCGCTTCACGCTCGGCGCCCCGCGCGCCTTCGCCCTGGCCCCCGACGGCGCCCGCGTCGCCTTCCTCCGCTCCGCCACCGGCACCGACCGCAGCCAGCGGCTCTGGGTCCTGGAGCTGGACGGCGGACGGGAGTTCACCGCCGCGGACCCGCACGCCCTGTTGGCCGGCGCGGAGGAGGACCTGCCGCCCGAGGAGCGGGCGCGCCGCGAGCGCAGCCGCGAGGGCTCGGCCGGCATCGTCGGCTACGCGGTGGACGCCGCGGTGGAGTTGGCCGCCTTCGCCCTCTCGGGGCGGTTGTTCGTCTCCGAGCTGCGGGCCGGCACCACCCGCGAACTCCCCGCGGCCGGCCCGGTGGTGGACCCCCGCCCGGCCCCCGACGGCCGCCATGTCGCCTATGTGTCGGGCGGCGCGCTGCGGGTCGTCGCGGCGGACGGCGGCGGGGACACCGGCGCGGCCGCGGACCGCGCGCTGGCGGAGCCCGAAGGACCCGATGTCACCTGGGGACTGGCCGAGTTCATCGCGGCCGAGGAGATGGACCGCCACCGCGGCTTCTGGTGGTCCCCCGACAGCGACCGGTTGTTGGCCGCCCGGGTCGACGAGTCGCCGGTGGCCCGTTGGTGGATCGCCGACCCCGCGCACCCGGACCGGGCGCCCGCCCAGGTGCCGTATCCGGCGGCCGGCACCGCCAACGCCGAGGTCTCCCTGGCCTTCTTCGGGCTGGACGGCGGCCGCACGGACGTCCGTTGGGACACCGCGCGCTATCCGTATCTGGCCCGCGTCCACTGGTCGGCGGCCGGCCCGCCGCTGCTCCTGGTGCAGACCCGGGACCAACGGGCCCAGCGCTATCTGACGGTCGATCCGGAGACGGGCGAGACCGCCGTGCTGCACGAGGACCAGGACGAGGTGTGGGTCGAGCCGTTCCCCGGGGCGCCGGGCTGGACGCCCGACGGCCGGCTGGTGCGGATCGCCGACGAGGGCGGCGCCCGGAAGCTGTTCGTCGGCGATCGGCCGCTGACCGGGGAGCCGCTGCACGTCCGGGCGGTGCTGGACATCGACGAGGACGACGTCCTGTTCGCCGCCAGCGGGCCGGAGTTGCACGACATCGGCGTCTATCGGGCGTGGTTCCACAGCGGCGGCCAGGAGGGCGGGGGCGCCTCCCCCGCCCTGACGGCCTGGGAGCGGGTCGGCGAGCGGCCGTATCCGACGGTGTCCTCGGCGGTGCGCAGCGGGGCGCTGATGGTGCTGACCCAGGCGTCGTTGGAGCGGCCGGGCGCCACCTCGGAGGTGGTGCGGCTGGATCCGGACGGCGCCGAGAAGACCCTGGCCGTCATCGGCTCGCATGCCGAGACGCCCCATCTCGCCGCCCGGCCGCGGCTGGTGCTCGCCGGCGAGCGCCGCATCCCGTGCGCGGTGCTGCTGCCCACCGGCCATACGGAGGGCGACGGTCCGCTGCCGGTGCTGCTCGACCCGTACGGCGGCCCGCACGGCCAGCGGGTGGTCGCCGCGCACAACGCCCATCTGACCTCACAGTGGTTCGCCGACCAGGGCTTCGCGGTGGTCGTGGCGGACGGCCGGGGCACCCCGGGCCGCTCCCCCGCCTGGGAGAAGGCGGTCTCCCGGGACCTGGCGTCGGTGACCCTGGAGGACCAGGTGCACGCGCTGACCGCGCTGGCCGACTCCTTCCCCCTGGACCTGACGCGGGTGGCGATCCGCGGCTGGTCGTTCGGCGGCTATCTGGCGGGCCTGGCCGCGCTGCGCCGGCCGGACGTCTTCCACGCCGCGGTGGTGGGGGCGCCGGTCACCGATCTGCGGCTCTACGACACCCACTACCAGGAGCGGTATCTGGGCCACCCCGCCGAGGAGCCGGAGGTGTACGCGCGCAACTCCCTGGTGACGGACGAGGGGTTGTCGGGCGCGGTGGAGCCGCACCGCCCGATGCTGATCGTGCACGGCCTGGCGGACGACAACGTGGTGGTGGCGCACTCCCTGCGGCTCTCCTCCGCGCTGCTGGCGGCCGGCCGGCCGCACGAGGTACTGCCGCTGACGGGGGTGACGCACATGGCCTCCCAGGAGCAGGTGGCGGAGAATCTGCTGCTGTTCCAAGTGGACTTCCTCAAGCGGTCGTTGGGGATCGCCTGAGTGGCCGCTGCGCTTGGCTTGGCTTCCCACGTTGTCGGCGTCCCCGCCGTGGGGGTTGCTGTTCTTGCCCCTGCGGCGCGGGTCCGCTGCGCGGGGCTGTTGGGTGCGGTGACGGACCTCCGGGGGTGGTGTGCAGGACTGCTTCGCTTTACGTCCTGCACACCACCCCCTCCGGCCCGTCCCCTCCCGTTTGAGGGGTGGGAAAACCGGTGAGTGGGGGCCGACCATCGTGGTCCGCCACCACTCAACCCACAAACCTGAGTTGGCCCACCGGCAGGGCGTGGCACCCACCTGTTCTTCCCACCCACCCACGGGAGGTGACGGACCTCCGGGGTAGGGGCCGGACGTAAAGCGAAGCAGTCCGGCCCCTACCCCGGAGGTCCGTCACCGCACCCCGAAAGCCCCGCGCAGCGGACCGGCTCGCCGCAGGCACCACGGCGGGAAAGCCGGCCACGTGGGGCGCCCCGCGGGCGCGGCTCGTCCGGCCCGTCGCCGTACACCACCGGCCGGCGCCCGTCCGCGGCGTCGTCCGGTGCTCCGGGCAGGGCCGCCGCGCACAGCCCGCCGAGCCCGCAGGCGACCGCCAGCAGGGCCCCGGCGAGGACGAGTTGGGCGACCGCGGTGGCCCGCGCCCAGGCCGCCGGCGTCCCGTCCGTACCCGGCGGCGGGTCCGGCAGCCACAGCACCGGCAGGCGCAGCAGTGCGGTGGCGGTCGCCAGGGACAGCAGCGCGCCCGGCGCCGTCGCCGTGCCGCGCCGGGCGGTGCGGGCGGCCGCGAGCCCGGTCGCCGCAAGCAGCGGGTCGTACACCGCCGTTGCCGCCCCCAGATCCCCGCCCGACAGGCCCGCGGGGTGCCGCAGGACGGCGAGGTCCCGGACGAGCCAGGCCGCCTCGGAGGCGGTGAGCAGCAGAGCGGACGCCACCGCCGTACGGCGGGCGCTCCGGGTGAGAGCTAACGACCGGATGGTGGACACGACCCGCCCCCGTCCGCGTCGGTGACCCACGAAGCCCACGGCGCCCCCGCGTTCGCGAAGGCGCTACCACAGATCTACTCCCATCTCAGCCATCGGACAACAGACATGGCGGGAACCAGACCGTGAAAGCCGCACAAAACGACGGTCGGCCGGGGCGCCGCTGACGTCCCCGACCGACCTACGGCACCCGCACGGCCGTACGGTGTTCATCATGGCGCGTCCGTATATCGGTGTTGCGACGGCCAAGTTGCCCGCATGTTAAAGCGATTGACGGCGAGATGCCCTAAATGCGGCACATGACAATCTCATGTCAAGCACGCCATGGCGACGATCTGCGCAATCTTCGCTCAAGAAGCGGACGACCTGTGCACAAGCACACCTCATACCCTTGACTCCGCCGTAAACCACTTGCGAAAGTCGCGCTCATCCAGCGGTGCAATCGGTGCCGCTTCACGTTCCAAGAGAACTCGGCGCGGGGGCACTTCGCGATGACTAGTCCATCCCAGACCGCGGCAAGCACGTCTGATTCACCAGGACCTGCGCCCAAGGGTCTGAAGAAGGAGAAGAAGAAGGGCACGGGCGGTGAGCTCGTCGGCCGTTCCCCCGGGCAGTTGATGTGGGCGCGCTTCAAGCGCGACCGCAGCGGCGTGATCTGCGGGATCGTCGTGCTCGCCTTCTTCCTCGTCGCGGCCCTGGCCCCGGTGATCGCCAAGCTCTACGGCAAGAACCCGTACACGCTCTACGGCGGCCAGGACCCGAGCCTGCTGGACGAGTTCAGCTACCCGGCAGGGCCCAACGGCGGCATGTCCAGCGACTTCTGGTTCGGCATCGAGCCGGGCCTCGGCCGCGACCTGTTCACCAACCTGCTCTACGGCATGCGGACTTCGCTGGGCATCTCGCTCGCGGTCACCATCCTGGTGGTCGTCACCGGCACCATCATCGGCATCACGGCCGGCTACCTGGGCGGCCGGACCGACTACTGGGTCGGCCGACTGATCGACTTCCTGCTCGCCTTCCCCAGCCAGTTGACGTTCGTGGCGTTCATGCCCGCGGTGATCGCGCTCTTCGTGGCACCGGGCGACGAGACCCCCACCTATATCCGCGTGATCGCGCTGATCCTCGTGCAGTGGGCGCTGGGCTGGATGGGTCTGGCCCGTCTGCTGCGCGGACAGGTGATGTCCCTACGGGAGCGCGACTTCGTCGAGGCCGCGAGGATCACCGGCGCCTCCCCCTGGCGCATCATCACCAAGGAACTGCTCCCCAACGTGGTGACCCCGATCCTCGTGCAAAGCACCTACATGCTCCCGCTGTTCGTGACGGCGGAGGCCGGCCTGTCCTTCATGGGCGTCGGCATCGTGGACCCCACTCCCGACTGGGGCCGGCTGTTCAAGACGGCCGGCCAGATCTACGAGAACGACCCGACCTACCTTCTCTTCCCCGGCGCCGCGATGGTGATCTTCGTGCTCTGCTTCAACCTGCTCGGGGACTCGGTACGGGACGCCTTCGACCCCAAGTCCGGGCGCTGATCGCCCTCTTGACGGGGGAGCTGTCACCCCCGCGCCGGTGGCGCACCGGATGCGTCAGACAGCACATCGGGACAACGACTGACAGGCAGGTGCTTGGATCCTCATGAATGCACTCTCCACGCGTAGAGCCCGCGCGATGATCGTGGCCCTGGCGGCCGGCTCGCTCGCACTCACCGGTTGCAGCGGCGGCGGCCGCGCGACCAAGGACGACGCACAGACCGACAAGGACGCGGCCACCCAGTCCAAGGTGGTGCCGATCGGTACCGCGGCGCAGTCCAACGGCCCCGCGGCCCCGGTCAAGGGCGCAGAGAACGGCGGCACCATCACCGTCTACCAGCGCGACAGCTACAACCACCTCGACCCGGCCCAGATGTACGTCAGTGACGTGGGCGACCTGGCCAAGCTGATCTTCCGTGGCCTGACCACCTACACCCAGGACGACAAGGGCAACAAGACCCTCGTCGGCGACCTCGCCACCGACGCCGGCAAGATGTCCGACGGCGGCAAGACCTGGACGTACACCCTCAAGGACGGCATCAAGTTCGAGGACGGCACGCCGATCACCTCGAAGGACATCCGGCACTCCATCGAGCGGATGTACGCGCCGTTCATCACCGAGGGTCCGACCTACATCCAGCAGTGGCTGTCGGGCGACGGCACGACCTACCGCAAGGCGCTGCCGGACGGTCCGTACAAGGGCGACCACCTGCCCAAGTCCGTCCTGGACACCCCGGACGGCAAGACCATCGTCTTCCACTTCAAGGCGCCGCAGACGCAGTTGCCCTACGCGCTGGCGATGGCGGGTTACAGCGTCGTCCCGGACAGCGCCAAGGACACCAAGGACAACTACGACGTCAAGCCGGTCTGCGCCGGCCCGTACAAGATCGCGTCCTTCAAGTCCGGCAAGTCCATGCAGCTGGTGAAGAACACCAACTGGGACCCCAAGACCGACCCGGCGCGCCACCAGTTCGTCGACGGCTACAACATCTCCTTCAACCACCAGTTCTCCGACTCCACCAAGCGGTTGATGGCCGATCAGGGCGGCGACAAGACCGCCATCAGCTTCACCAACGCCGTGGAGCCGACGCTCACCAAGCAGGTGCTGGACAACCCCAGCGCCAGCAAGCGCCTGGTGCAGGGCTACCAGCCCTACGTCTGGCAGCTCAACATGAACATGGACCGCATCAAGGACAAGCGGATCCGTGACGCCATCACCTACGCGCTGCCGAGCCAGCAGGTCGTCCGGATCGAGGGCGGCAGCTACGGCGGCGAGGTCGCCGGCGGTCTGCTCTCCCCGACCGTCGCGGGCTACGAGAAGGGCTACGACCCCTACGGCAAGCTGAAGAAGCCCAACGGCGACCCGGAGAAGGCCAAGCAGCTCCTGAAGGAAGCCGGCAAGACGGGCATGAAGCTCGTCTACGCCTACGCCAACACCGAGATCCGGCAGAAGGAAGCCGTCGCCATCGCCGACGGGCTGGCCAAGGCCGGCTTCGACGTGCAGAAGAAGGAGATCGACTCCTCCTCCTGGTACCAGCAGATGGGCAAGGTCGACAACGGCTTCGACATCTACCTGACCGGCTGGGGCCAGGACTGGCCGGACGCCTCCACGGTGATCCCGCCGTCCTACGACGGCCGCACCATCGCGGACGGCGCCTCCAACTACTCGCACGTCCGTGACCCAAAGATCAGCCAGGAGATCGACCGCATCCGGCAGATCCCCGACGTCCAGAAGCAGACCGCGGAGTGGCAGAAGCTCCACCACTACATCGTGGAGAAGGTCAACCCGGCCGCCCCGGTCTTCTACGTCAAGTCGCTCCAGCTCTACGGCTCGAAGATCGGCGGTATCCGGTACAACACGGACACCAACTACCTCGACGTGAACACGCTGTTCATCAAGAAGTAGGCAGCACACAGCCGAAGGCATTCCGGAGTGCGCGCGCAAGGCGGGGCGCGCACTCCGGGGCCTTCCCGCCACCCCTCACCCCACTGCAGCCGCCGTCCTGAGAGCAGCGAACTGTCATGTTTCCCTTCCTCCTTCGCCGGACGATCGGCGCGGTCGTCATCCTCGTCCTCCTCAGCGCCTTCACGTTCTTCGTCTTCTTCTCCGTGGGCGATCCCGCGCTGATGGCCTGCGGCAAGAACTGCACGGCCGACAACGTCGCGCTGATCCACAAGAACCTGGGACTGGACCAGCCCGTGCCGGTCCAGTACTGGCACTTCCTCGTCGGCATCTTCGTCGGCCGCGACTTCACCCTCGGCCACTGCGCCGCCCCCTGCTTCGGCTACTCCTTCGCCACCAAGCAGGACGTCTGGTCCACGATGATGGACCGGCTGCCGCTCACCGCGTCGCTGGCCGTCGGCGGTGCCGTGGCCTTCCTGGTGATCGGCCTGGGCGCCGGCCTGATCGCGGCCTGGAAGCGCGGCACGCTGCTGGACAAGGCCGTCACCGGTGTGTCGATGGTCCTCAGCTCGGTGCAGATCTACATCCTCGGCCCCGTCGTGCTGGGCATCTTCGTCTACAGCGGCATCATGGCCGCCCCGCAGTACGTGAACCTCACCAGCAATCCGGTCGGTTGGTTCATGGGCCTGCTGATCCCGTGGCTGGTGATGGCGACGATCTTCACCGCGCAGTACACGCGTATGGCGCGCTCGACGATGATCGAGCAGCTCCAGGAAGAGCACGTCCGCACCGCCAAGGCCAAGGGCATGCCGGCGCGTTACGTCTTCCTGCGGTACGCCTGGCGCGGTTCGCTGATCCCGATCGTCACCATCCTCGGTGTGGACCTGGGATCGCTGTTCGGCGGCGCGATGATCACCGAGTTCACCTTCCAGTTGGCGGGACTCGGCCGGCTGGCGGTCGACTCGGTCATCACCCTGGACCTGCCCATGGTGATGGGCGTGATGATCTTCAGCGCCGCCCTGATCCTGGTCTTCAACATCATCGTGGATGCGGCGTACGCGTTCATCGACCCGCGCGTGCGCCTGTCCTAGGAGAACTTAAGTCGTGACCACACCCACCAAGACCGCGGAGACGCCGGCCCCGAACGGATCCGGCACCGGCTCCTTCCTCTCCGTCCGCGACCTGCACGTCCGCTTCTCCACCGAGGACGGCATCGTCAAGGCGGTCGACGGCCTCTCCTTCGACCTGGAGCGCGGCAAGACCCTGGGCATCGTCGGCGAGTCGGGCTCCGGCAAGTCCGTCACGAACCTGGCGGTGTTGGGGCTGCACAACCCCAAGGCGACCGAGATCACCGGTGAGATCCACCTGGACGGCCAGGAGCTCACCGGCGCCAAGGAGAAGACCCTGGAGAAGCTCCGGGGCAACAAGATGGCGATGATCTTCCAGGACGCGCTGACCGCCCTGTCGCCGTACTACACCGTCGGCCGGCAGATCGCCGAGCCGTTCATGAAGCACACCGGCGCCAACAAGCGCGAGGGCCGGCAGCGGGCGATCGAGATGCTGACCAAGGTCGGCATCCCGCAGCCCAACCTGCGGGTGGACGACTACCCGCACCAGTTCTCCGGCGGCATGCGCCAGCGCGCGATGATCGCCATGGCGCTGGCCTGCAACCCCCAGTTGCTGATCGCCGACGAGCCGACCACCGCGCTGGACGTCACCGTCCAGGCGCAGATCCTGGACCTCCTCAAGGACCTCCAGCAGGAGTTCGGCTCCGCGATCATCCTGATCACCCACGACCTCGGTGTGGTCGCCGACACCGCCGACGACGTGCTGGTGATGTACGCGGGCCGGGCGGTCGAGCGCGGCACCGTCAAGGAGATCCTCAGCGAGCCCCGCCACCCGTACACCTGGGGCCTGCTCAGCTCGATGCCGCGGCTCTCCTCCGACGTCAGCGAGGCGCTGCACCCGATCCCGGGTTCCCCGCCGAGCCTGCTCAACCCGCCCTCCGGCTGCGCCTTCAACCCGCGCTGCGCCTACACCGCGGAGGTCGACGGCGACCGCTGCACCACCGAGCGCCCGCCGCTGGGACTGGGCCGCGCCGCCGCGTGCCATCTGACCTCCGAGCAGAAGCAGACCCTCTTCACCGAGCAGATCAAGCCCCGGCTGGGCTAGGGAGTTACCACCATGTCCAAGAACGACACCCTCCCCGCGCCCCGGACCCCCGCGCCCGCCCAGGGCGAGCCGCTGCTCACCGCCGAGGGGCTGACCAAGCACTTCCCGATCTACGGCGGCTTCCCGTTCAAGCGGAGGGTCGGGGCCGTCCAGGCCGTCGACGCGGTGGACCTGACCGTGCACGCCGGCGAGAGCTTCGGCCTGGTCGGCGAGTCCGGGTGCGGCAAGTCGACCACCGGCCGGCTGCTGACCCGGCTGATGGAGCCCACCGGCGGCAAGATCACTTATGCGGGGCAGGACATCACCCACGCCGGCCGCAAGGAGTTGGCGCCGATCCGCTCCGAGATCCAGATGATCTTCCAGGACCCGTACGCCTCGCTGAACCCGCGGCAGACGGTCGGCACCATCATCAGCGGGCCGATGGAGATCAACGGGATCAACCCGACCGGCGGCCGGGAGAAGCGGGTCCGCGAGCTCCTGGAGACCGTGGGCCTCAACCCCGAGCACTACAACCGCTTCCCGCACGAGTTCTCCGGCGGCCAGCGCCAACGCATCGGCGTGGCCCGGGCGCTCGCCCTGGAACCCAAGCTGATCGTCGCCGACGAGCCGGTCTCCGCCCTGGACGTCTCCATCCAGGCGCAGGTGGTCAACCTGCTCCAGGACCTCCAGCGCGAGCTGGGCATCGCGTTCGTCTTCATCGCCCACGACCTGGCGGTGGTACGGCACTTCAGCCAGCGGGTCGCGGTGATGTACCTCGGCAAGATCGTCGAGGTCGGCACCCGCGACGAGATCTACAACCGTCCGCGCCACCCGTACACCCACGCCCTCCTCTCGGCCGTCCCCGAGCCGCGGCTGACGGAGGAGGGCGTGGACGACCGCGAGCGGATCCGGCTCGCCGGCGACGTCCCCTCCCCCGTCAACCCGCCCTCCGGCTGCCGCTTCCGCACCCGCTGCTGGAAGGCCCAGGACAAGTGTGCGACCGAGGAGCCGCCGCTGGTCCAACTCGGCGGCAGCGACGCCGGCCACCTGACGGCCTGCCACTTCCCGGAGGAGCCGACGACGGCAGCCCGCGGCGAGGACATCGTCCTGGACCCGGCACTGGCGGCGATCGAGGGCGTGGACGGGGCGCACGAGCAGCAGGACTGACCCCCGCGCCCGCACAACAGCACCGGAGCCCGCCTCCCTCAGGGAAGCGGGCTCCGGTGCGTCGTGGGCCAGTTACTCGCTCAGCGCCCCCGCCGCTCCCCCGCAAAGTGGCAGGCCGACGGGTGCCGCACGGCACCCTCCGCATGCCGGAAGTCCGTCGGGACGGCCAGTGGTGGCTCGACCCTGGCGCACAGTTCCCGGGCCTTCCAGCAGCGGGTGCGGAAGTGGCAGCCGGACGGCGGGTCGGCCGGCGAGGGGACGTCACCGCTGAGCAGGATGCGGTCCCGACTGGCCCGGGCCTCGGGGTCGGGCACCGGGACGGCGGAGAGCAGCGCCTGGGTGTACGGGTGGGTGGGGTGGTCGTAGATCTCCTCGCCGGTGCCCAACTCGACGATCTTGCCGAGGTACATCACCGCGACCCGGTCGGAGAGGTGCCGCACGACGGACAGGTCGTGCGCGATGAAGACGTAGGAGAGGTGGAACTCGTCCTGGAGGCGGGCCAGCAGGTTGACCACCTGGGCCTGCACGGAGACGTCGAGGGCGGAGACCGGCTCGTCCGCGACGATGATCTCCGGGCGGAGGGCGAGCCCCCGGGCGATGCCGATGCGTTGGCGCTGGCCGCCGGAGAACTGGTGCGGATAGCGGTTGACGAACTCCGGGTTGAGGCCGACGACTTCGAGGAGTTCCTGGACCCGACGCCGGCGGTCGCCCTTGGGCGCCACCTCGGGGTGGATCTCGTAGGGCTCGCCGATGATGTCGCCGACCGTCATCCGGGGGTTGAGCGAGGTGTAGGGGTCCTGGAACACCATCTGGATGTTGCGGCGGACGGCCTTCATGGCGCGGCCGGAGAGGCGGGTGAGGTCCTCGCCGCGGTAGCGGATGTGACCGGACGTCGGGCGTTCCAGGCCGACCAGCATCCGGGCGACGGTGGACTTGCCGCAGCCGGACTCCCCCACGATGCCGAGGGTCTCGCCCGGCCGCAGCGCGAAGGAGACCCCGTCGACCGCCTTGACCGCGCCGACCTGCTTCTTGACCAGCACCCCGCGGGTGAGCGGGAAGTGCTTGACCAGGTCGCGGACTTCGAGGAGCGGTTCGTCAACTGCCGCCATTCATGGCCTCCTTCCAGAAGTGGCAGGCGCTGGCCCGCCCCGGCCCGACCTCGTAGAGCGGCGGGCGGTCGGTGCGGCAGACGTCGCGGGCGAGCGGGCAGCGGGGGTGGAAGGCGCAGCCCGGCGGGACGGCGGTGAGGTTCGGCGGCAGGCCCTTGATCGCGTGCAGCTCCCGGCCCTGGTGTCCCAGGCGGGGCACGGACTCCAACAGGCCGCGGGTGTACGGGTGCGCGGGCGCCTTGTAGAGCTGGTGGACCGGGGCGGTCTCGACGACCCGGCCCGCGTACATCACGGCGATGGTGTCGGCGACGTCGGCGACCACGCCCAGGTCGTGGGTGATCAGGACGAGCCCCATCCGGTACTCCCTGCGCAACTCCGCGAGCAGGTCCATGACTTGGGCCTGGACGGTGACGTCCAGGGCGGTGGTCGGCTCGTCCGCGATGATCAGGTCCGGCTCCAGGGCGAGCGCCATGGCGATCATGATGCGCTGGCGCATCCCACCGGAGAACTGGTGCGGGTAGTCGCCCACCCGCGCCCGCGCGGCCGGGATGCCGACCCGTTCCATCAGTGCGACGGCCTTCGCCCGGGCCTCCTTGCGGGACGCGCCGGTGTGCACCCGGAACATCTCGCCGAGTTGGGCACCGACGCTGAGCACCGGGTTCAGGGCGGAGAGCGCGTCCTGGAAGATCATCGCCATCTTCGCGCCGCGGATCCGCCGGCGCTCCTCCCGGCCCAGGGTGAGCAGATCGCGCCCCCGGAAGAGGATCTCCCCGCCGGTGACGAAGCCCGGCGGGGAGTCCAGGATGCCCATCACGGCCTGCGCGGTGACGGACTTGCCGGAGCCGGACTCGCCGAGCACCGCCAGCGTCTGCCCGGCCGCCACGGTGTAGCTGACGCCGTTGACGGCCTTCGCGACGCCGTCGCGGGTGCGGAACTCCACCCGGAGATCCCGGACGTCCAGCAGCGGCCCCTCGGGGGCCGCGCCGCCGTGGTTCGCCATCTCCCGCCTCCTCAGCGCAACTTGGGGTCGAGGGCGTCGCGTACCGCGTCGCCGAGCATGATGAACGCCAGCACCGTGATGCTCAGCGCGCCCGCCGGCCACAGCAGCATGTGCGGGGCGTTGCGGATGTGGGTGGAGGCGGCGGAGATGTCGATGCCCCAGGAGACGGTGGGCGGCTTCAGGCCGGCGCCGAGGTAGGACAGCGTGGCCTCCAGGGCGATGTAGGTGCCCAGCGCGATGGTGGCGACGACGATGACGGGGGCGACGGCGTTGGGCGCGATGTGCCGCAGCAGCATCCGCCCGTTGCCGGCGCCCAGCGCCCGGGCGGCCTGGACGTAGTCGTTCTGCTTGGCGGTGACGACCGAACCGCGGGCGATCCGGGCGATCTGCGGCCAGCCGAGCAGCACGATGAAGCCGACCACCGGCCAGACGGTGGTGCTGATGACCACGGAGAGGAAGACCAACCCGCCGAGCAGGACCGGAATGCCGAAGAAGATGTCGGCGATCCGGGAGAGCAGGGTGTCCCACCACCCGCCGAAGAAGCCGGCCAGGCCGCCGAGGAGGCTGCCCAGGAGGGCGGCGCCGGCGGTGGCGCAGGTGCCGACGGTGATGGAGGCGCGGGCCCCGTAGACGACCCGGGTGTAGACGTCCCGGCCCTGGGTGTCGAAGCCGAAGGGGTGGCCGGGCGAGGCGCCCAGTTGGGCCTTGGACAGGTCGGCGCGGTAGGGGTTTCCGGTGGCGATCGCCTGCGGCCAGATGGCGATGACCACCAGGAAGACGATGACCAGCGCGGAGAGCACGAAGACCGGGTTGCGGCTGAGGTCGTGCCAGGCGTCGCTCCACAGGCTGCGCGGCTTCCCGGTGGGTTCGCCGCCCGGGGGCGGGGGCACGGCGCCGGGCGCGCGCTCCAGGGATTCGGCCGCCCCGATGGCGAGCGCGGCGTTGCCGCCGTCGCCGTGGCCGACGGCTTCCTTGGGAACGTACGGATCAGGCATAGCGGATCCTCGGGTCGAGGACGGCGTACAGCAGGTCGACCAACAGGTTGGCGATCAGGAACACCAGCACCAGGATCGTCACGAAGCCCACCACGGTCGGCGAGTTCTGCCGGAGGATGCCCTGGTAGAGCTGGTAGCCGACGCCGTGGATGTTGAAGATGCGCTCGGTGACGATGGCGCCGCCCATCAGCGCCCCGATGTCGGTGCCAATGAAGGTGACGACCGGGATCAGGGAGTTGCGCAGCAGATGGCGGGTGATGACCCGGTGTCGGGGCAGCCCCTTGGCGACGGCGGTGCGGACGTAGTCGGCGCGGGCGTTCTCCGCGATCGAGGTGCGGGTCAGCCGGGTGACGTAGGCGAGCGAGACCAGCGCCAACACCAGCCCGGGCAGCAGCAGTTGGCCCAGCGGCGCGTCCAGCGCGACGGTCGGTGCGGCCCACTCCAACTTCACGCCGAAGACGAACTGGAGCAGATAGCCGCTGACGAAGGTCGGTACCGAGACCACGACGAGGGTCAGCACCAGCACGGTGGTGTCGATCCCCCGACCGCGCCGCAGCCCGCTGAACACGCCGAGCGCGATGCCCACCACCGTCTCCAGGACGATCGCTACCAGGGTGAGCCGGAGGGTGACCGAGAAGGCCGTGGACATCAGCTCGGTGACCGGCCGACCGTTGAACGCGGTGCCGAAGTTCCCGCGGAAGATCTGGCCCATGTAGTGCGGGTACTGCTTCCACAGCGGTTGGTCGAGGTAGAGGTCGTGGCGGATCTGCGCCGCGGTGGCGGGGTCCGGCGCCCGGTCGCCGAACATCGCGGCGACCGGATCGCCCAACGCGTAGACCATGACGAAGATCAGGAAGGTGCTGCCGATGAAGACCGGGATCATCTGGAGCAGCCGCCGGATCACATAACGTCCCATGAGCGCGCCCGCTTTCGTGGTCAGCCGACGGTGATCTCGTTGTAGACCGGCACGCTGAACGGATTGAGCCGCACATTGCTGATCCGTTCCGAATAGCCGCCGCTGCCGTTCTGGTACCACAGCGGAATGGACGGCATCTGCTGGGCGAGGATCCGCTCCGCTTCCTGGAACTTCGCCACCGCCTGCCGGGAATCGGGGGCGGCGTTCGCCTCGTTGACGAGCCTGTCGAACTCGGGGTTGCTGAATTTCCCGTCGTTGGACGAGGCGCCGGTGTAGTAGAGCGGTTGGAGGAAGTTCTGGATCAGCGGGTAGTCCATCTGCCAGCCGGCCCGGAAGGGGCCGGTCAGGTGCCGGGCGCTGATCTGGTTGCGGAAGTCGGCGAAGGTGCCGACCGGATTTCCCACGCACGCCCGGTCGTTGCCCAGCGTCTTGTTGATGCTGTTGCAGACGGCGTCGATCCAGTCCTTGTGGGACCCGGTGTCCGCGTTGTACGTGAGCGTCATCCGGCCGCCGGGAAGTCCCCCGCCCTCCTTGATGAGTTGCCGGGCCCCGGCCGGATTGAATTCGCAGGCATCGCCGCACACCCCGGCCTGGTAGCCGCCCTTCTCGCCCAGGACGGGCGAGGTCCAGTCGGTGGCCGGGGTGCGGGTGTGCTGGAAGATCTCCTTGGTGATCTGCTGCCGGTCGATCGCCATCGACAGCCCGCGCCGCACCTTTTCCCGGCCCGGCTTTCCCCATTGCGGGTCGTACATGGGGAAGGTGAGGGTCTGGATGATGCCGGCCGGCTGGTTGATGTAGCGGTCCCCGAGGTCGCTGCGGACGTTCCGCAACTGCGCGGCCGGGATGTCGTCGACGAGATCCAGGTTCCCCGCCTGGAGGTCGGTGTAGGCGGTGTCGTTGTCGGTGTAGACCCGCAGATCGATGCCGCCGTTCTGGGCCGGGTCCGGGCCGGGGTACTCCTTCCATTTCCGCATCCGCAGCACGGTGCCCTTGTCGTAGGAGTCCACCTCGTACGGGCCGTTGCCGATCGGCTTCTTCAACCAGCCCTCGTGGTCCCGGAAGAACGACTGCGGCAGCGGCATGAAAGCCGAATAGCCCAGGGTGTCCGGCCAACTGGAGAACTTCTGGTGGAGGGCGACGGTGAAGGTGTGGTCGTCCTTCACCCGGAGTCCGGAGAGGGTCTTCGCGGTGGCCGTGCCCTTGTCGGGGTGGACCTTGTCGAAGCCGTCGATGTATTGGAAAAAGGGCGCGTTCTTCTGCTTGTTGTCGAGCAGCGCCCCGTAATTCCAGGCGTCCACGAAGGACTTGGCGGTGACCTTCTCGCCGTTGCTGAAGGTCCAGCCGGGCTTGAGGGTGACGGTGTAGTGCCGGGCGTCGGTGGTCTCGATGCGCTCGGCGAGGACGTTCTCGGCGGCGCCGGTCCTGGGGTTGTAGCGCTTCAGGCCGCGCATCAGCATTTCCAGGACCTTGCCGCCCTGCACCTCGTTGGTGTTGGCCGGCTCCAGCGGGTTCTGTGGGTCCCCCCAGGAGGCGCTGACCACGGCGGAGCCGCCCGGGCCCGCGGTGCCGCCCCCGCAGGCGGAGGCCGCGAGGGCCAGGGCCGCCGCGCCGACGGCCCACTTCGCGCGCGCGGCTCCGCGCATGGCGCCTCCCTGACGGTCCGGACTGAAGGGCTACGCCTGGCCACCAGGGCCAGCCGTAGCCCACATCAGAGCCCACACCGGGACATAGCGCACCCCGGCACCGTCCGCCACTGCTCCGAACCCCACGGGAAACCCCTCGGACGAACGACCCCCGCACCCCGAACGGGCCGCCCGACCGGGGGCCTTCGCTCCTGCGCCGCCGGATTGACCGGCACGGCCCGGAAGGCGTCCGCGCGCTCCCGCTGCGCGAGTTGACGACCCGTTCGCCGTTGGTGCCGGCGTGGGGGTCGGCCGAGGGGAAGCCGGGCATCGCGCGCACCGCCTCCTCGGTGGCCCGGCTCGGCAGCGCCACCCACTCCGCCGGCCGTCCCCGCGCCCGGATACGGCGGCGCCCCGCCGGACCGGGGTCCGACGGGGCGCTCGGGGTGCCGTTTCGGCGTCAGCCGTGCTTGGCGCGGGACGCGGCGCGGGCGCGCTCGCGGGCGTCCAGGTTGACCTTGCGGATGCGGACGGCCTCCGGGGTCACCTCGACGCACTCGTCGTCGCGGCAGAACTCCAGGGACTGCTCCAGCGACAGCTTGCGCGGCGGGACGATCGCCTCGAACGAGTCGGCCGACGAGGACCGCATGTTCGTGAGCTTCTTCTCCTTGGTGATGTTCACGTCCATGTCGTCGGAGCGCGAGTTCTCGCCGACGATCATGCCCTCGTACACCTCGGTGCCCGGATCCGTGAACAGCACGCCGCGCTCCTGGAGGTTGGTCATCGCGAACGCGGTGACGGCGCCGGAGCGGTCGGCGACCAGCGAGCCGTTGTTGCGCGTCGCCAGGGTGCCGAACCAGGGCTCGTGGCCCTCGTGGATGGAGTGCGCGATGCCGGTGCCGCGGGTCTGGGTCAGGAACTCCGTGCGGAAGCCGATCAGACCGCGGGAGGGGACGACGAACTCCATGCGGACCCAGCCGGAGCCGTGGTTCGACATGTTGTCCATCCGGCCCTTGCGGACGCCCATGAGCTGGGTGACGGCGCCCATGTGCTCCTCGGGCACGTCGATCGTCATGCGCTCGACGGGCTCGTGCACCTTGCCGTCGATCTCCTGCGTGACCACCTGCGGCTTGCCGACGGTCATCTCGAAGCCCTCGCGGCGCATCTGCTCGACCAGGATGGCCAGCGCCAGCTCACCACGGCCCTGCACCTCCCAGGCGTCGGGGCGCTCGGTGTCCAGGACGCGCAGCGAGACGTTACCGATCAGCTCGCGCTCCAGGCGGTCCTTGACCTGGCGGGCGGTGACCTTGCGGTCCTTGACCGCGGCCTTGGCGTCCGCGCCCTTGCCGGTGCCGCCGCGGCCGACCAGCGGCGAGGTGTTGGTGCCGATGGTCATGGAGATCGCCGGCTCGTCGACGGTGATCAGCGGCAGCGCGACCGGGTTCTCCGGGTCGGCCAGCGTCTCGCCGATCATGATGTCCGGGATACCGGCGACGGCGCAGATGTCACCGGGCCCCGCCATCTCGGCGGGCTTGCGGGTGAGCGCCTCGGTCATCATCAGCTCGGTGATGCGGACGTTCTGGATCGAGCCGTCGCGCTTCATCCAGGCCACCGTCTGGCCCTTGCGCAGCTCGCCCTGCTCGACGCGCAGCAGCGCGATACGACCGAGGAAGTTGTCGGCGTCCAGGTTCGTCACGTGCGCCTGGAGCGGAGCGGCCTCGTCGTACGTCGGGGCCGGGACGTGCTCCAGGATCGTGGAGAAGAACGGCTCCAGGCTCGTGGAGTCGGCCGGGACCGTGCCGTCGTCCGGCTTGGTCAGCGAGGCGATGCCGTCGCGGCCGCAGGCGTAGACGATCGGGAACTCGATCTGGTCCTCGTCGGCGTCCAGGTCCAGGAACAGGTCGTAGGTCTCGTTGACGACCTCGTCGATCCGGGAGTCCGGGCGGTCCGTCTTGTTGATGCACAGGATGACGGGGAGGCGCTGCTGGAGCGCCTTGCGCAGCACGAAGCGGGTCTGCGGCAGCGGGCCCTCGGAGGCGTCCACGAGCAGGACCACACCGTCGACCATCGACAGACCGCGCTCGACCTCGCCACCGAAGTCGGCGTGGCCGGGGGTGTCGATGATGTTGATGGTGATGGGCTCCCCGCCGTCCTTGGGGTGATACTTCACCGCCGTGTTCTTGGCGAGGATCGTGATGCCCTTCTCACGCTCCAGGTCGTTCGAGTCCATGACCCGGTCGTCGACCGACTCAAGCTGGTGGGCGGCGAAGGCACCTGCCTGCTTCAGCATGCCGTCGACGATGGTGGTCTTGCCGTGGTCGACGTGGGCGACGATGGCGACGTTACGGATGTCGTGGCGCGTGGCCATATTGCGGCGTACTCCTGGAGTGAGTGGTCGGCTGCGCGTACCTCTGTTGTTACGCGGGCCCTGCCGGGCTGGACACGCCACGGCCTCACCCCATGGTACGGGGCTGTGGCGGCAACGGCCGCCCCAGCCCGTACAAACCCACTCTGACCTGCGATTTCCTCTCGAACTTCGGCTTTGGCAAGACCTCTACTTCGTGTAACCGATGTCCTGAAAGCGGGGGGTGGCGAAACCGAACGCGCCGATGTTGGCGAGCGACTTCTTGGTGGCCACCAGTTCCGGCCGCTGGTAGAGCGGGATCGATCCGGCGGCGGCCCAGATCCGGGCGTCGGCCTGCTCGACCAGGGTGTGCGCGGCGTCCGGGTCGAGTTCGGAGGCGGCCTGGTCGAAGAGTTGGTCGATGCGGTCGGTGCCGACCCGGGTGTAGTTCTGCTCGACGGTCAGCGAACCGTCCGGGGCCGGCTCCGGCTTGGCGAAGATCGGCCGGCCGTCGGTGGCCGGGTAGGCGGTGCCCGGCCAGGAGTACAGGGCCAGGTCATAGTCGCCGGAGGCGATGTGGTCCTTGAAGTAGCTGGCGTCCGGGACCCGCTGGACCGCGGTCTGTACCCCGATCCGGTTCAGCATCCCGGCGATCCGCCGGCCGACGGTGCGCAGTTGCTCGGAGCCGGGGCCGTCGGGCAGGACGAAGCGCAGCGCCAGGGGCCGGCCGTCCTTCCTCATCACCGGCGCCCGACCGGGGGCCCGGCCGGGCGCCGCCTCCGGGGAGCGCCCGGTCTCGGCCTGTTGGGCGGCGCGGAGGCCGTTGCCCACCCGCCGCACCGCCGCGTGGCCGGCGGCGGCGCCGGGCAGGTGCGGGGCCTGGCCGGTCTCGATCAGCTCGGCGGCGCCCAGCGCCTGCGCGGCCCGCTGCTTGTACTGCCGGTACTTCCCGTACGCCGCGGACCGGGTGTCCCCGCGGGCCGCCACCCTCTCCTCGGTGGCGCCGACCTTGTAGAACGCCGCGCTCTGCCGCAGCAGGGCGGCCTGCTGGACCTCGGAGCCGACCGCCCCGGCGGAGGACAGCGGCGCCTCGGCGGCGGCCGGGCGGGCGCCGTCCCGGTCCGCCCGGGCCGCGGCCTCGCCCGCGAGGGGCCGCTGCGGGTTGCGGTCGTCGGTCCCGGCGTCGTCGGACTGGTCGACGGAGGTGCCGTCGCCGGGCCGGTCCGCGTCGGGGTCCTCGCCGGCCCCGTCCCCGTCGTCCCGCCGGTCCGGCGTCACCGCGCGCCCGACGCCGGCCTGCTCCTCGCCCGCCGGCTGCGCCCCGCCCCCCGTGGACGGCTTCCAACCGGCCTCCGCGAGCAGCTTCTTGGCCGCGTCGGAGTCGGCCTCGCCGATCGCGTCGCTGTGGTCCTCGTAGCCGTGCTGGCCGGCCAGCAGCAGGTGGTTGCCGAGCGGCTTGGCGGGCAGGTCCAGCGGCTTGAGGACGGTGTCGGCGAGCGCCTGCCGGTCGATGGCGCGGGCCACCGCGCGGCGCACCCGGTCGTCGGCGAGCGGCCCGGCGCTGCCGTTGAGGGCGAGCTGGGTGTAGGCGGGCTCCAGGGCCTTGCGGATGGTGTAGCCGCGCAGCGCGCTCTGCCGGGCGGCGCCGGCGCGGTCGGCGGCCTTGCCGTCCGCGACCTTGAGGGTGGCCGGCGCAGCGGCCTGGGCGACCCGCTTGGCGGCGCCCTGGTCGACCGCGGCGACGTCGACGGACCCGGCGGCCAGCGCCCTGGCCCGCTTGTCCCGGGGCAGCGCCGCCAGCACCAGGCGGTCCAACTTGGCCCGGTCGCCCCACCACTTGGGGTTGCGGACGAGGGTGACGGTGCCGCGGTCGGCGTCCCGCTTGCGCACCAGGAACGGCCCCGCGCTGACCGGGAGCTTCTCCCGCGCCCCGTCGTTGAAGGCGTTCGCCTCGCCCATCACGCTCTTGGGATAGAGCGGGGTGAACAGCGCCTGCCAGTCGGCGTAGGGGCGGGCGAAGGTGACCTTGACCTGGTGCGGCTTGGCGCCGGCCTCGACCTTGGCGATCCGGTCGTAACCGGCGTTGCGGGCCGTCCAGTAGGCGTTGTCCTTGCCGCGCAGCGCGTTCCACTGGGCGAGGAAGTCCGCGGCGGTGAGCGGCCGTCCGTCGCTCCACCGCGCCTTGGGGTTGAGCTGGTAGGTGACGACCTGTCGGGGCTCGCGGGCGCTGATGTCCGCGGCGGTGAGGTAGTCGGCGTTGCGCTGCGGCCGGCCGCTGCCGTCGAGGGTGAACAGGCTGGGCAGCACGGCGCCGGCGACCCGGGTGGTGGCCGCGTCGGCGTCGCTCTGGAAGGCGTTGAAGGTGCTGGGCAGCGCGTCGATCGCCCAGCGGACCGTACCGCCGTCCTTGACCATCCCCCGCGGGGCCGGCGCGATGTCCTGGGACTGGGCGACGGAGGGCGCGGTGTCGCCCTGGCTGCATCCGGCCAGTACCGGCAGCGGGAGCAGCGCGCCCACCGCGACGAGCGCGGCACAGCGGCGCCTCCGGCACACCGCGCCGCCTGGGCTGACGTGGTCGGTCATGACTTTCCCTCCGGGCTCGCCCGCGCCGCACCGACCCGCAGCAACACGTCCGGCCGACTTTGCGGCTCATCACATCTATGGGCTCCCTACTGAAGGTGACCGTCCGCTTCCGGGCCGCCCGACACGTCGGGGGTCCGGCCAACGCCACCCGCCCGGCGCAACCCCCGGTCCGCCGGCTGACGCCCGCGGGGGCGCGCGGGCCGTCGCGCGCGCCCTCATCCCGCCCCGCTCGTACCGGAGTTCGACACATGGTGAGCGTCGGCTGGCCGCAACGCACCGGTTCGAGTCGTACTCGCGTCTGCCCCCTTCCCAAGCCCTACTGTGACGCGCGACACTCTCGGGCGCATGAGATCGCCCGCCACACGTCATGAAGTGAGGGCATGTGATGTCGGTACAGGACGACTTGACGGCGGTGGAACGCAGCCTGGACGCCCTGGTCCAGGCGGTCGGAAAGCTGGAGACGCGGATCGGCGGCGGGTTGGACGTCCGCCGGGTCCGCAGCGACACGGACCATCTGCGGGAGAGCCTCGCGCTGCTGAAGCAGGGCCTGGCCGGCGCGCGTCCGGCCCCGGGCACCAAGACCGAGGACGAGATGGTGACGATCCCGGACACCCCCTACAACTCCGCGCTGTGGACGGACGCCGAGGACGAGGGCCTGGGCGCCAAGGACCGGCACGCGCCCTAAAGGACGGAGACGAATACGTTGGCCACTGGCATCGAACCCGCACCGCAATCGGGGCCGACCGGCGTGCGCGATGCCTCGCGCGCCGCCATCCCGGCCCGCCACCTGCGCACCGACCGCTGGTGGCTGGCGCCGGCCGGCACCGCCGCCGGGCTGCTCGCCTTCGTCGTCTACTCGACCTGGCGGGCGTTCGCGAACGCGGACTACTACCACGCCCCCTACGTCTCGCCGTTCTACTCGCCCTGCCTGGCGGAGAACTGCCGCACCATGCACGGCGGCCCCAACTGGGACCTCTTCGGGAGCTGGTGGGGCTTGTCCCCCGCCCTGCTGATCCTGATCTTCCCACTGGGCTTCCGGCTGACCTGCTACTACTACCGCAAGGCCTACTACCGCGGCTTCTGGGCCTCCCCGCCGGCCTGCGCGGTCGCCGAGCCGCACAAGAAGTACACCGGCGAGACCCGCTTCCCGCTGATCCTGCAGAACGTCCACCGCTACTTCTTCTACTTCGCGGTGCTGGTGGCCGGCGTCCTCACCTACGACACCGCGCTGACCTTCCGCGACGACCACTACCGCTGGGGCCACATGGGCCTGGGCTCGCTGGTCTTCCTCGCCAACATCGTGCTGATCTGGGCCTACACCCTCTCCTGCCACTCCTGCCGACACATCGTCGGCGGTCGGCTGCGGCACTTCTCCAAGCACCCGGTGCGCTACCGGCTGTGGGGCTGGGTCAGCAGGCTCAACGCGCGCCACATGCTGCTCGCCTGGTCCTCCCTGATCAGCGTGGCGCTGGCGGACTTCTACGTCTTCCTGCTGGCCAGCGGGGCGTTTACGGACCCACGCTTCTTCTGACGGGGCAACTCCGGGGAAAACCAAGGAACTTCGAGGGAAGGTGTGCCACGGATGGCGCATGTGGACCGGCAGACCTGGGACGTGGTCGTGGTGGGCGCGGGCGGCGCAGGGCTGCGCGCCGCCATCGAGGCCCGCGAGGCCGGGATGCGGACGGCGGTGATCTGTAAGTCCCTGTTCGGCAAGGCCCATACGGTGATGGCCGAGGGCGGCATCGCGGCCAGCATGGGCAATGCCAACGAGCACGACACCTGGCAGGTGCACTTCCGGGACACCATGCGCGGGGGGAAGTTCCTCAACCACTGGCGGATGGCCGAGCTGCACGCCCGCGAAGCCCCGGACCGGGTCTGGGAGTTGGAGACCTGGGGCGCGCTCTTCGACCGCACCGCGGACGGCCGGATCTCCCAACGCAACTTCGGCGGCCACGAGTACCCGCGGCTGGCGCACGTCGGCGACCGGACCGGCCTGGAGCTGATCCGCACCCTCCAGCAGAAGATCGTCTCGCTCCAGCAGGAGGACCAGCGGGTCTCCGGCTCCTACGAGGAGGGGCTGAAGGTCTTCCAGGAGTGCACCGTGACCCGGGTGCTCAAGGCGGACGGCGCGGTCTGTGGCGTCTTCTGCTACGACCGGGAGTCCGGCCGCTTCTTCGTGCTGGAGGCGCCGGCCGTGGTACTGGCCACCGGCGGCATCGGCAAGTCGTTCAAGGTGACCTCCAACTCCTGGGAGTACACCGGGGACGGCCACGCGCTGGCGCTACTGGCCGGGGCGCCGCTGATCAACATGGAGTTCGTCCAGTTCCACCCGACGGGGATGGTCTGGCCGCCGTCGGTGAAGGGCATCCTCGTCACCGAGTCGGTGCGCGGGGACGGCGGGGTGCTGCGCAACAGCGACGGCAAGCGGTTCATGTTCGACTACGTCCCGGACGTCTTCAAGGAGAAGTACGCCGAGACCGAGGCCGAGGGCGACCGCTGGTACGACGACCCCGACCGCAACCGCCGGCCCCCCGAGCTGCTGCCCCGCGACGAGGTGGCCCGGGCCATCAACGCCGAGGTCAAGGCGGGCCGCGGCTCCCCGCACGGCGGGGTGTTCCTGGACGTGTCGACGCGGATGCCGGCCGAGGTGATCAAGCGCCGACTGCCCTCCATGCACCACCAGTTCAAGGAACTGGCGGACGTGGACATCACCGCCGAGCCGATGGAGGTCGGTCCGACCTGCCACTACGTGATGGGCGGGGTGGAGGTGGACCCGGACTCCGCGGCGGCGACCGGGGTGCCGGGGCTGTTCGCCGCCGGCGAGGTGGCCGGCGGCATGCACGGCTCCAACCGGCTGGGCGGCAACTCCCTCTCCGACCTGCTGGTCTTCGGCCGCCGCGCCGGGCTGTACGCGGCCGAGTACGTCTCGGCGCTGCACCGCCGACCGCCCGCCGAGGAGCGCGGGATCGACGCGGCCGAGGCGGAGGCGCTGCGCCCGTTCAGCGCCGAGGACGGCGGCGACCGGCCGGAGAACCCCTACGCACTGCACCAGGAGCTCCAGCAGTCGATGAACGACCTGGTGGGCATCATCCGCCGGGAGGGCGAGATGGCCGAGGCGCTGGAGCGGCTGGCGAAGCTGCGGGCGCGGGCGCGACGGGCCGGGGTGGAGGGCCACCGGCAGTACAACCCGGGCTGGCACCTCTCGTTGGACCTGCGGAACATGCTGCTGGTCAGCGAGTGCGTGGCACGGGCCGCCCTGGAGCGCACGGAGAGCCGCGGCGGCCACACCCGCGACGACCACCCGGAGATGGACCGGCACTGGCGCAACGTCAACCTGGTCTGCGAACTCGCCGACGCGCGGCCCGAGTCGGAGGGCCCGGACCCGGCGCTGGGACAGATCCGGCTCTCCCGCCGGGAGACCCCGCCGATCCGGCGCGACCTCCTGGAACTCTTCGACAAGGACGAGCTGGTGAAGTACCTGACGGACGAGGAGCTGAGCCGGTGAGCGAGCAGCAGACACAGGCGCGGACCGGCGCCTACCAGGCGCACTTCCGGGTGTGGCGGGGCGACGCGGACGGCGGCGAACTCCGCGATTTCACGGTGGAGGTGAACGAGGGCGAGGTGGTGCTGGACATCGTCCACCGCCTCCAGGCGACCCAGGCCCCCGACCTCGCGGTCCGCTGGAACTGCAAGGCGGGCAAGTGCGGTTCGTGCAGCGCGGAGATCAACGGCCGGCCGCGGCTGATGTGCATGACCCGGATGTCGGTCTTCGAGCGCACCGAGACCCTGACCATCACGCCGATGCGGACCTTCCCGGTCCTGCGCGACCTGGTCACCGACGTCTCCTTCAACTACACCAAGGCGCGCGAGATTCCCTCGTTCGTGCCGCCGACGGACCTCGGTCCCGGCGAGTACCGGATGCGGCAGGAGGACGTGAACCGGTCGCAGGAGTTCCGCAAGTGCATCGAGTGCTTCCTGTGTCAGAACACCTGCCATGTCGTCCGGGACCACGAGGAGAACAAGCCGGCGTTCGCCGGTCCGCGGTTCCTGATGCGGGTCGCGGAGCTGGACATGCACCCGTTGGACGCCGCACCGGCCCTCGGGGTGGACCGCAAGCGCACCGCGCAGGACGAGCACGGGCTGGGCTACTGCAACATCACCAAGTGCTGCACGGAGGTCTGCCCCGAGCACATCAAGATCACTGACAATGCGCTGATCCCGCTGAAGGAGCGCGCCGCGGACCGCAAGTACGACCCCCTGGTATGGCTCGGGAACAAGATCCGGCGCCGGACGGAATGACCCGGATCGCGCCCAAGTGGCCATCGGTGCCGCATTCTTGATGTCACATCAGGTGACCGAAAACGTCCTTACCGCGGATTCGAACGCCCGCGGTATAAGAACGGAGTGAATCTTCCGAGAATGAGCCGACGGCGCGCGCTGGCCGGGCTGAGCACGGTCCCGCTGGCCGCGGCCGCCGGCTTCCCCGAGTGGGACCGCCCCGCGGACCCGACGGACGCCCCCGGCGACCGCCGCACCACACTGCTGCGCGGCGCGGACCTCGTCCTCACCATGGATCCCCGGGTGGGCGACGGCCCGCTCGGCCAGTTGGAGAACGGCGTCGACGTGCTCCTGCGGGACGGCACCGTCGCCGCCGTCGGGCACCGCCTGACCGCGCCGGCCGGCGCCCGCGTCCTGGACGCCCGCGGCCGGATCGTGCTGCCGGGCTTCGTCGACGTCCACAACCACCTGTGGCAGTCCAGCATCCGCGGCGGCTGCGCGAGCGAGGGCGTCACCGGCTGGCTGCGCGACTGCGAGCGCACCGCGCTGCCCCGGATCGACCCGCGCGACATGTACCGCTTCGTCCACCTGGCCGCGCTCGACGTCCTCCGGACCGGCGTCACCACGGTCGTTGACTGGGTGCACCCCCTCCCCTACGACACCAGCGCGGAGTACGTCCGGGCGCTGGACGACTCCGGGCTGCGCTTCGTCTACGCCGCGACCCAGAGCGCCGCCGACGCCCCCCTCATCCCCCGGGTGAAGAGGGACTTCCTGGACCCGCTGCCGCTGGCCTCCGTCCAGGTGGCCGCGCACGCGGGAATGCCGTGGCTGAAGGAGCTGCGGACGCTCCACGAACTCGCCCGGGACCTGGGCGTGATGTTCAACTCGCACGTCCTGGAGAGCCGCCACGACCGCAAGGACGACCCGATCCGCTCGCTGCGCGAGATCGGCGCCTTCGGGCCGGACCTGCTGATGAACCACGCGATCCACCTCACCGACGCGGAGATCGCGCTGACCGGCGAGCACGACGTGCGGATCGCGCACTGCCCGCTGAGCAACATGCGGCTGGCGTCCGGTATCTGCCCGCTGCCGGCGTTCCACCGGCACGCGGTGAAGGCCGGGCTCGGCCACGACGGCGGGACCAACGACACCTCGGACATGTTCAACCTGATGAAGGCGGCCGTCGGCGTCCAGCGGGCCCGGCACGAGGACGCCGGGATCCACCCGACCATCCCGGCGGTGCTGCGGATGGCGACGCTGGGCGGCGCGGAGGCCATCGGGATGGCGGACCGGGTCGGCTCGCTGACGCCGGGCAAGCGCGCCGACGTCGTCGTCCTGGACCCCGGCACCCTCAACTTCGCCCCGCGCACCGACTGGACCAGCCAGATCGTCCTCAACGGCCAGCCGCCGAACGTCAGCGAGGTCTTCGTCGACGGCCACCTGCGCAAGTCGCGGGGCGAGTTGCCCCACGTGGACGTCGAACGCGTGGTCCACGAGGCGGAGTTGGCCGCCCGGCACGTCCGGGAGGCGTGAGACGCCCCGTACGGGAGGTCCCCTACGGGGCCGAGGGCCCCCCTTTCACCCAGGGTAGGCGCGCGGCCGTCCCCGCCGCCGCCCCTGTGGACGCCGCCGCCCTCGTGGGCGCCGCGCCCGTCCCCCTTGGGCGACGCCCCCGCGCCCGGCGCCTCAGAAGAGGCTGAGCAGGGCCTCCGTCGGATCCACCGGTGTGGTGTCACCGTCCGGGAGGGCGAGTTCGAACCAGACGGTCTTGCCGCGCGGGGTGCGGCGGCTGCCCCAGCGCTCGCTCAGCAGGCCGACGAGTTGGAGGCCGCGGCCGCCCTCGTCGGTGTCCCGGGCCCGCCGGCGCCGCGGCTGGGCGAGGTCGGCGTCCCAGACCTCGCAGACCAGGGTCCGGTCCAGCAGCAGCCGCAGCCGGATCTCGCCGTGGCCGTGCCGCAGGGCGTTCGTCACCAGTTCGCTCACCAGCAGCTCGGTGGTGTCCACCAGGGCCGACAGCCCCCAGTCGGTGAGCTGGTCGCGGGCCAACTCCCGGGCCCGGGCCACCGAACGCGGCTCCGGCGCCAGGCTCCAGTCGCCCACCGCGTCCTTGGGCAGCCCGTGCACCCGGGCCATCAACAGCGCGATGTCGTCCTCGCCATGCGAGGTGTCCAGGGCGCCCAGGACGTGGTCGCAGACGTCCTCCAGCGGCCGGTCGGCGTCCGAGAGGGCGCGCCGGAACGCCTGGAGCCCCTCGTCCAGCGGGTGGTGTCGGGACTCCACCAGGCCGTCGGTGTAGAGCGCGAGCAGCGCGCCGTCCGGCACCTCGACCTCGATCTCCTCGAACGGTTCCCCGCCGACGCCCAGCGGCATCCCCGGCGGGACGTCGAGCAGCATCGCCTCCTCGCCCTCCTCGACCAACACCGGCGGCAGATGGCCGGCGTTGGCGAAGGTGCACCTGCGGGTGATCGGGTCATAGACGGCGTAGACGCAGGTGGCGAGGTAGACCTCGGAGAGGTCGGCGTCCCGGGCCGGGCGGTCCTGGCGGGGCGCGGCCCCCGGGCGGCCGCGCCCGGACCGCGCGCCCGCGCCCCGGTTCCCGCTGCCGCCCAGCCCCTGCGCGATCTCGTCCAACGCGCCCAGCACCTCGGCCGGTTCCAGGTCGAGCAGCGCCAACGTCCGTACCGCGGTGCGCAGTTCGCCCATCGCGACCGCGGCCCGCAGGCCCCGGCCCATCACGTCGCCGACCACCAACGCGGTGCGGTGGCCGGGGAGTTCGATGACGTCGAACCAGTCGCCGCCGACCTCGGTGGCGGTGGTGCCGGGCAGGTAGCGGCAGGCGATGTCGAGTCCGGCGGCCTCCGGGTCCCCGGGCGGCAGCAGGCTGCGCTGCAGTATCAGGGCGCGCTCGTGCTCCCGGCGGTAGAGCCGGGCGTTGTCGATGCAGACCGCGGCGCGCGCGGCCAGTTCGACCGCCAGCGCGGTGTCCCGCTCGCCGAACGGCTCGCTGCCCTTGGTGCGGGAGAAGCGCACCAGGCCGACGACGGTGTCCCGGGCGACCATCGGCACCGCGAGGGTGGAGTGCACCACCGCGCCCAGCTCCGGCCCGCCGTCGCCCTCCCGGCCGGGGATGACCTGCGCCTGGGCGGTGCGCAGGGCGGCCGCGCACGGGGAGTTGAAGGGGTAGCGGTGCATGGCGCCGACCGCGACGGCCGCCTCGTCGGGCACCCCGCCGGGCAGTGGTGCGTCGGAGACCGCGCTGGCGAAGGCGACCCGGCGCAGCTCCGCGCTGCCGTCGCTCATCCCGGGCGGCGCCTCGTCGCCGGAGAGCAGCCCTTGGTAGAGGTCGACCGACGCCAGGTCGCAGAACTGCGGTACGGCGACGTCGAGGAGGGTGCGGGCGGTGGTCTCCAGGTCGAGGGAGTTGCCTATCCGGGCGCCGGCCTCGTTGAGCAGTGCGAGGTTGCGGCGGGCGTTGGCGGCCTCGCGTTCGGCGCGGCGGCGGCCCGTGACGTCGGAGGCGAGCGCGGCGACGCCGATGGGGCGGCCGCTGGCGCCGTGGAGCCGGTAGAGCGAGACCGACCAGCGGCGGCGGTCCTCCTCGCCGGGGACGACGCCGACCAGCTGCATCTCGCTGACCGGTTCGCCGGTCTCCAGGACGCGGCGCAGCGCGACGGTCATCCGGTCGGCCTCGGGGCGGGGCAGGAAGTCGTGCGGGGTGCCGCCGCGGTACTTGCTGGCCGGTCCGCCGAAGACGCTGGCGAAGCGCTGGTTGACCCGCAGCAGCCGCAGATCGGTGCCGAACAGGGTGAAGCCCATGGGGGATTGACCGAAAACGGCCTGCGCGGCGGCGAGGTCGGTCTCGATGCCGCGCAGCGCCCGGACATCGACGACCAGGCAGACCGCGCCGCGTGCGCCGTCCTCGTTCTCGGCGGGCATCACATAGATCTCGGCGAGCCCCTCCGGCGCGCCCTCGGCCTCCCGGCGGTAGGGCACCAGCCCGGTCCACTCCCGGCCGTCGAGGATCTCGGACACCTTGCGGCGCCCGGTCTCCCGGAACTCGCTGGGGACGAACGCCTCGACGGGGTCCTTGCCGAGGGCGTAGCGGGCCGGGATGCCCAGCATCTGCTCGGCACGCTCGCTCCACTGATCGATGCGCCCGTCGGGGCCCAGCGAGAACGAGGCGACCTTGATGTAGTCGTAGATGGAGCCGGGTCGGCTGCTCTGCCACACGGGCGGGCCTTGCGGCTCGCGGGCATGGTGACGGCGTTCGGGGTCCCTCGGACCGTACGCGCCGCCCAGGCCCTCGCTGCGCGCGGGCACCACCCCACCAGATGACATCTCGCTCACGAGCCCCGTCCCCTCCAGCTCATCGTGCCCGGACCGGACCTGCCGAGTATTCCAGTACGTCGGCTATCCGGAACACGGTCTTCACGATCACAGCACAGTCTCGATCGCAGGCCATCTACAAAATGTCGATGAAATGGCAACGATCAGGACCCCCCATGACTCCTAACCAGCCACCGCCAGCTCGAACCACACGGTTTTTCCGCTCTTCCCCTGGCGGGTGCCCCAGCGGCGCGCGCTGTGCGCGACGAGTTGGAGGCCGCGGCCGCCCTCGTCGTCGGGGGCGGCGGTGCGGGTCCGGGGCGGATCGGGCAGCGGGTCGGAGACCTCGACCAGCAGCGCGCCGGCGCCGAGCAGCACCATCCGCACGCCGATGGGGCCGCTGGCGTAGCGCAGGGAGTTGGTGACGAGTTCGCTGACCAGGAGGACCGCGACGTCGGCGGCGCCGTCCAACCCCCAGTCGTCCAGCACCTGACGGACCATGGTGCGGGCGGTGCGCACCGCGCCGGGGTCGGCCGGGAGGCTCCATTCCGCGCTCGGCGCACCGCAGTTCCGGCCGCGCCCGCGGACATCGGTCGGGCCGGGTTCCGGGACCTCTGCCGCTGCGCTGTCGCTCACGCCGATCACTTCCCAGGCCGAGGGGCCCCCCGTCGTACCCGGCCCACGCCGAATAGGGCCAATCAGGACATACCCGGTATCGAACGGCAAGTACCGCCTTCAACCGTGCACTGTGGCACAAATGGCGCATCTCGCGGCGGGCCGTCACGGCGGTGGCGCACGCCCTGAGCGGGCAGATGCCGGCGGCCGATCCGGGGCGGTGCGCGACCCACCGTCAGCCGGGGGAGCGCGCCCGGCGCCGAACTCCCGCGCTACAACCGCGCGCCCGGGATGCCCACCGCGGGCCGCCCGCCGAGCCGACGCATCACCTCGGCGACCGCCGGGCGGTCCTGGTCGAGCCAGTCGACCTCGCGCTCCTCGCCGGGCCGCAACCAGCGCAGTTCGTCATGGTCCTGGAGCGGCTCGGGCCGGCCGGAGACCAGCCGGGCGGTCCACACCTGGAGCACGTAGCCGGGCCGCAGCACCCACTCGCCGGGGATCCGCTCCACGGGGGCAGCGTCGACGCCCAACTCCTCGTGCAGCTCGCGCACCAGCGCCTGCTCCGGCGTCTCGCCGTCCTCCACTTTGCCGCCGGGAAGTTCCCAACGGCCGGCCAACGCGGGCGGCGCGCTCCGTCGGGCGGCCAGCAACCGCCCCCGCTCGCACACCGCACCGCCCACCACTACGCGCACCGTCGTCATGCGCGGCAGCCTACGTCTCCCGCCGGCCTCCCGCTTCCCGCTCCGCGCGCCGCACGACGTCCCCTACGAGGCGCCCCGACCGACCCGCTCGACCGCGTAGAGCCGTCGATTGCCGCGGGTGTCGAGGCGCTCGGCGACCCGCTCCGCCTCCGCCCGGGTGGCATAGCGGCCGACCCGATAGCGGTTTCCGCCTTCGTCCTGGCGGATGACGAGCCAGGGCAACGCGGTCTCGTTCTCGGTCATTGCGCCCCTCCGTCCGCCGCGCAGCGCGCCGCGGCGCGCCCCTCCTGTGCTGATGCCGAAATCGCAATCCGCATATGCCCGACCCTACGCCCGACCTTTACGCACCGGATATGGATTTACACAAAGAGAGACCGAACCGGCCACCCGTGGGCGCTCTGGAAGTCCAGATGCGACCACGAGTGGCCGGAAACCCGAGGAATTCGGGTCAGTCGTGTCCGTATTACAGGGACCGGAGCGGGCCGGGTACGGCCGCTCAGGCCCCGGCCGGGGTCTTGCCGCCGGCCGCCGCCTCGTCGGCGGCCTGTGCCGCGGCGATCTCGGCCTCGACCTTGATCAGCGTCGGGTTGCGCCAGGCGCTGCGCACGCCCCAGAAGTAGAAGGCCAGCGCGATCGCGGCGACCACGGCGAGGTCGATGCCCTGCGGCAGGTAGCCCTTGCCGCCGAACTCCTTGCCGCCCAGGTAGGAGACGGCCGCCATGACCAGCAGGTAGATCACCATCCAGGCGCCCGCCTTCAGGTGCGGCAGCAGCTCCGGCAGCGGCTTGCGGCCCTGCTTCCACGGCCGGACGATCTCGTACCAGGCCCAGACCGGCAGACCGACGGCCATGATGAAGATGACCTTGCCGGTGAGCGGCCACTTGCCCCAGTACAGGACCAGCGAGCCGAAGATCATCGCGATCGGCGCGATGACCGGCATCGCGCGCAGCTTCACCGGCCGCTTCATGTGCGGCGACAGCCGCCGCAGCCCCATCACGGCGACCGGGCCGGTGATGTACGAGATGACGGTGGCGACCGAGACGACCTCGGCGAGCGAGCCCCAGCCGCGGAACACCGCGAGGAAGAGGAACGCGACGAAGAGGTTGAGCAGCAGCGCCGGGCGCGGGATGCCGGTCTTGGCGTCCACCTTGCCGAAGACGCCCGGCAGGTGGCCGTTCTCCTGGACGCCCTGGATCATGCGCGAGGTGGTGGCGGCGTAGATCATGCCGGTGCCGGACGGCGAGACGAAGGCGTCCGCGTACAGCAGCAGCGCCAGCCAGTTCAGACCCCAGGCCAGGCCCAGCTCGGCGAGCGGGGAGTGGTAGTTGAGCCCGCCCCAGCCCTTGCTCAGGTCGCCCGAGGGCACCGCGAAGAGGAAGGCGACCTGGAGCGCGAGGTAGATGACCAGCGCGATGACGATCGAGAAGGCGACCGCCTTGGGCAGCGAACGGGCCGGGTTGCGCGCCTCGCCGGCGAGGTTCAGCGGCGACTGGAAACCGTTGTAGGCCCAGACGATGCCGGAGAGCGCCACACAGCTGAAGATCGAGCTCCAGCCGTTGGGGGCGAAGCCGCCGGCGCGGTCGATGTTGCCGGTGTCGAAGTGCGCGAGGATCAGGGCACCCGCGGTGAGGATCGGCACGACGACCTTGAAGACCGTGATCGCGGTGTTGGTCTTGGCGAACAGCGAGACCGCGAACCAGTTCATGAAGAAGTAGAAGATCAGCAGGACGCTGGCCACCGCGACGCCGGAGCCGGTCAGCTCCTTGCCGTCGAAGAGCGCCTTGGCCCAGCCGAACTCCCAGCTGCTCATGTACTGGACGGAGGCGGTGGCCTCACCCGGGATCACCGAGACGATCGCGATCCAGTTGGCCCAGGCCGCCAGGTACCCGGCGAGCGAGCCGTGCGAGTACTGGCCGTAGCGGACCATGCCGCCCGCCTTGGGGAACATCGAGCCGAGCTCGGTGTAGGTCAGCGCGATGGTCAGGGCGACGACCGCGCCGATGACCCAGGCGAGGATCGCGGCCGGGCCGGCGATGGCCGCGGCGCGCTCGGCCCCGAACAGCCAGCCGGAACCAATGATCGATCCGAGACCAGTGGCGGTCAGGGCAATGGTCCCTAGGGACCGACGGTAGTTCGAGTGCGAACCCTGCTCCGCACTCGCTGTCTTCGTCGTGCTCACGTGCTGGTCTCCTGGTCTTCCCCCGTGCCGTGCACAAACTTCGCCATCGTATGAGCGAAACCGAAGATCCGGTTCCCACACCGATGAAAAAATCCCGCCGAGTTGAGGGTCTGTGAGGTTTCCAACACCGCTCTTCCGACGACAAACCCTGAAGAATTACGTCAAAATGGACAGGTAAGTCGGCCGGAATTCGCGGCCTGTCGGCCCTGAGGATGGCACGGGATCCCCATACAGGGCGTCGACTTGGCGAACACGGGGAGTTTTTCGGGCACCTATCGGAGACCGCGCGCCATCCGGGACGCCCCGCGGCGCCCGGAAGTCGCCGTTACTTCACCGGCAGGTGGTATGCGACCCGATGGCGGGCGGCGAGCGCGATGACGTCCGCCGTCTCGACCGGTCGGCGGCCGGCGAAGTACGTCCGCGAGATGACCAACACCGCATGGCCGGGCACCCCGCCCAGCGCCATCACCTCCTCGGCCAGGCCCGGCCGCGCCCCGACCTCCTCCACGACGTTGTCCACCACCACGTCGATGGCCGCCATCCGTTCGACCACCCCGCGCCCCGCCAACGGCCCCTCCTCGGGCAGCATCACGGGCGTCCGCCCGGTGATTTCCAGCGGTTCCCAGGAGGTGGAGAGCATCGACGGCTCCCCCTCCGCGCGGAAGACGTAGCGGGTCCGCATCACCCTGGCGCCCACCGGGACCCGCAGCCGGGCGGCCACCGCCGAACTGGCCGGTTCCTGCTCGCTGTTGGACTCCCAGGTGCCCCGCACCCGCTCGTCCGTCTGCTCCTGCCGGAACGGCGTTGCGCCCCGGCTGTGGAAGCCGCCGCGGGCGATCCGGCGCGGCACCGGCTGCTCCCGTACGTACGTCCCCGAGCCGGAGCGGCCCTCCACCAAGCCCTCGGCCATCAGGACCTTGCGCGCCTCCAGGGCCACGGTGTCCGAGACGCCGTACTCCTCGCGGATGCGGGCTTGAGAGGGGAGGCGGGTGTGCGGGGCCAGCACCCCGTCGACGATTTTCTGGCGCAGGTCACCGGCGACGCGGAGGTACGCGGGCTGCTCACCGAAAGGCACGTGCCCTCCCAACAGCTTGACGGTCAGCAACAGCGTGGCAACCGCGCGTCGTCGTCCGCAACCTCCCCGCAAGCCTTCACTGAAAGTGATGCGCGCAGCTCACCCCCGCCCCACGCCCCACTCGAACGCCCGCCCCACCCTGCCCTTCACCACTGTCCGTGTCCAACCGTGTCAGCATCGTGACCGAGCACGAAAGGGGTCGCGATGCCGATCGAGAACGCCGCCGTCAGCTCCCTCCGCCCGATGCCCGACGACTGGCAGCGGGCGCTGGCCGTCGTGGCCCACCCCGACGACCTCGAATACGGCGCCGCGGCGGCCATCGCCGAATGGACCGACGCCGGACGGGAGATCAGCTACCTCCTGGTCACCCGGGGCGAGGCGGGCATCGACGGCCTCGCGCCCCCGGCGTGCGCCACGCTCCGCGAGGCCGAGCAGCGCGCCGCGGCGGCCCATGTCGGCGTCCGCCGCGTGGAGTTCCTCGACGGTCACCGGGACGGCGTCATCGAGGCCGGTACCGCGCTCCGCCGCGATCTGGCCGCCGCGGTCCGCCGGCACCGCCCGGAGCTGCTGCTCACGCTCAACCACCGCGACACCTGGTTCGGCACCCACTGGAACACCCCCGACCACCGGTGGTGGGCCGGGCCGTCCTGGACGCCGCCGCCGACGCCGGCAACCGCTGGATCTTCCCCGAACTCGCCGACACCGACGGCCTCGACCCCTGGTCCGGCGTCCGCTGGACCGCGGTGGCCGGCTCCCCCCACCCCACCCACGCCGTCGAAGTGGGCCCCGGCGTCCCCCGCGCCATCGCCTCCCTGACCGCCCACACCACCTACCTCGCCGCGCTCATCGCCCCCGACCAGGACCCGCACGCCTACGCCAGCGACTTCCTCAACCGCTCGCTGCGCACCGCGGCCGCCCGTCATCGGGGGCGGCCGGCGGTGCTGTTCGAGGTCTTTCCGCATTAGCGGCGGGCCGCAGCGCGCGGCGAAGCCGCAGTGGCCGGCCGGAGTGCCCGGATCAGACGCCGCAGGGCTGGAGGGTCGCCAAGTCCTGTCGCAGGATGGCGCCTTCGATCCCGGTCAGGCGCGGCCCGGGGCTGATGCCGAGCTCGTCGGAGAGGGTGCTGCGCACGTCCCGGGAGACGGCCAGCGCTGGTGGCCCGCCGGATCGCCGCCGCCTACACCCCGCTCGCGACCGGCGAGCCCGTACCCGCCCCCCTTCGGCCGGCTGCGGGACCTGGTCGACGAGGACCTCGCCTACCGCGGGTCCCAAGACCGCGCCGCTGACCGGGAGTTCTGGCGGGGCGGATGGCCGGCCTGCTGGACGTGGTCAGCCTCTCGGAGCGCTCCGCGAGCTGGCGGCCGGGCTCGACACCGACTGGCCGCGGGCAGTCATCGCCGTCACCGCCGCCTACGTCCACCGGCTGACCGGCGCCGCCGACATCGTGCTCGGGCTGCCCGTCCCCGCCCGCGGCTCCGCGGTGCGCAGCACGCCCGGCATGGCGTCGAACATCATCCTTGAACCAGAATGTCGAGGGCTGGGCTATGGCCTGCGGGAACGCCCCTTCGCAGCGTTCGATCCAGCGCGCATCCAGCGGTCGGCGATCGTCGCGGTCGCACAGCGCACGAAGCGCCGTCCGACGGCAGCGGCGTGCGGGGCGAAGGGGACCAACAAGCTCACGCCGGCCCGGGTCAGGCGGGGCAACCTCCGCACAAGGACAGGCTCCCCAGCCAGTGCACCGACACCTTCGCGACCTGGCTCCGGACGGCCACCACGCTCGAAGAACCATCGCCTGGCACCGCGTCACGAGCCGGGAAGAGTCCCTGCCACGGGCCAGGCATACAGCGGTCCGACTCACACAAGGTCGCACCAACCCGCGAAGCACGGCTCAAATAGAAGCTAAGCGCAGACCTCGAACCGCTGTTGGCGCGAATTCTGATAACTCACGAGCCGCCGCAGGGGAATTGACGCCCTTTCATGACTGCTGAAGCAAGCCTCCTCAGCCAGCCTTCAAGGCATCACTTCAAACGACTTCGGCGGGCCAGCCTCCAGCGGGCTGATGACTCAGTTGACACACAGCCCTCTTCTGTAAAGATTGAGTTAATAATATGCCATCACGCCCTATAGGGCATGGTGCAACCAATGTCCAACTAACTGGAGAAGTACGTGGGTTTCCGTTCCGGCCGTAAGCGTGGCCGTGCACTCACCCAGATCGCCACCGCGACGCTCGCAGCAACCCTGCTGGGGGCGATGGGGGGAACCGCAGCCGCCGACAGCCCCGCCCCCGTTCCGGCGCCTTTGCAGAACATTCAGCCCCAGACGTTGAAGCTGACCGTCCCCTGGGCTGGCAAGGGGAAGGCTCCGAACGCCCTTCAGAGCCGCATGGCAGCGACCGCGCTCAGCACCTCGGGGGCGGTGAACGCGCCGTCCTTCCACTTCTCGGGCGTGATGGGCAACGGTGACCTCTACCAGCAGTTGCCGAGCGGCAACGGGTTCGAGCCGCGGACTCGTGTGGCACCCGGCTGGGACATCTTCAAGGCCGCGCAGAACGTCGACCGCGACAAGGACGGTTTCGCCGACGGGCTCTACACCTGGGACGGTGACGGCAATCTGCGCTTCACCTCCCCGAAGAACGACTTCGAGACCGAGACCAGTCTCATCGGCGGGGGCTGGAACATCTACGACAAGGTCCTCTCCCCCGGTGACCTCGGCGGTAACCCAGAGTCCGACATCATGGCCATCGACAAAGCAGGCATGATGTACGTCTATCTCTCGTATTCCGACGGCCGGTTGACCGGGCGCACCGAGATCGGCGGCGGCTGGGACCAGTACACCCAGATAGCCGGCCAGGGCGATCTCACCGGCGACGGTAAGGCCGAAATCGTCGCTCGCGACAAGTCGGGAGTCCTGTGGCTTTACAAGGGCACTGGCAACTGGAAGGCCCCCTTTGAGCCCCGCCAGAAGATCGGCAGCGGCTGGAACGCATACGACTACTTGCTCTCCACCGGCGATGTGAACGGCGACGGCAAGACCGACCTTCTCGCCCGTACCACCAGTGGCGACCTGATCCTGTACAAGGGCAACGGCAACACCCCGGACCCGTTTGACAAGCCCGTCAAGGTCGGCTGGAGCTACGGCGCTTACCAATTGATGTTCTGACGTCGCACCACTCCTGCCGTCCGTATGAAAGCCGCACTCTCCGGGGGTGCGGCCTCCGGGCCCAAGCTTCGTGCGGCATAGCCTTGCGCACCCCTGAACCGTCGGCACCCCATGAGCCCTTCATCGGCCCAAGGCTCCCCGTTGGCCAGTGTCACTGACTGGCCCGACGCACCATGCGACGGTGGGCGCGGACCGCCGCGAGGAGGCACCTCTGAGGGGGTGTATACGCGAAAGACCACCTTACTCTGATCAAGATTTGATAAAGGGTCGATCAGATGGTGACGATCCATCACTTCCTGTCGACCGTTGGGGCTACAGGTCGAGAGGCTAGCCACTGGTGGGGAATTGCCCATCTTGGGGCGATGCGGGGATGTTGAAACTATTGACCATTATCTGATACTTACTTGACCCGATATTTGCAGATGCTGTTCGCCAGCGGCGAGCGCACCCGGCGGGGGATTCGACCAGTCATGACCGTGAAGACCAGGCTCGCGCGGGCTTTGCGCCCCGCCTGGGAGCGGTCGGACTCGTCCCGCGTCAGGCGCTGCCACGAGGATGACCAGTCGCAAGGGGGAGAATCATGCGACGCGCCAGAGGGGATCCGTACGGTTCAGCCGAGTGTGCCGCCGCAAAAGGCGGCAACCACTCGGGATCGTAGGAGCAGATGACGCCCGGGGCGTCTCTCTCGGTCGACTTACGGGGAATGCGTTAACGCTCCAGAAGTGATCGTCAGGGTGCGTTCTCCGCATCGCGTGCATGCCGAACAGACCGACACGGGCCCAGTGAGGGTTGGGAGCGCCGTGGCCTGGTCGGAACGGTTCCCGAGGTACAAATCCAGCAACTGTGAAATCGATATGGGCCTTCGGTCGCTGACTGCCTGTTTCCGTTCCCTCCGCCCGACTCATCCAGGCACCCGAGAGCGGCAGGGAGCGAACAGTCCCTCCCTCAACCATCCGTCAAACGACGGCAATTGAAATCTCCAAGCTGCGTATCCGTCTGCCCGCAGCCGTCGGGCGACTGCCACGGGACGCCGGAAGGGTTACTGAACACAGAATGGACAAGAGCCGCACCAACTCCGCAGGAATGCAGAGGGTCATCAAGCGCGGGATCGTGACCGCCACCGCGCTGGCCGCGGTCACCGGCGTGGCCGCGCCGGTTTCCTTCGCAGCGCCGACGGGCTCGGTTGCCCGGGCAGCAGGTATCGGTACCAGTGACGAGCAACGCGTGGACGCCGCGGCCGTGGTCCACCTCGACCCGAGCCCGGACGTGCTGCTCCTGAGCGACGGCGACTTCATCCACGCGCTGTGGCAGAAGGCCAGGGACGCCGGCGACTCGCTGCAGGCAGTGCGTATGGCGGCCGAGGAGGTGATGATGGTCGGCACCTCAGCCGAGGACCAGGCGCGGTTCATTACCACCGGTATCCACAATGCTTATGAGGTCGACAAGCAGCGGGAGAAGGACCGAGCCGACGCCGACCGCGCCGCTCGGGCTGCCAAGCAGCGGGCACTGATAACGGTCGGCATGCCGGTCAGCTCGGAACTCCTGGGCCTCAGTGACGACAATTTTGTCCGCGCGATCATGAACCACCCGGTGATCGGCAAGGAGGTCAAGGACGCGGCCGCCCGTGCATTGGCCGGTAACGCCGCTGCTTGGCAGGAGTTCATCACCACCGGTGCGCGCGAAGCCCACCAGCGGGACGTGACACAGGAGTTGAAGGAAAAGGCGGAGAAGGAGGCCGAGGAACTTCGACGCAAAGAGGAGCTGAAGTACCGCAAGGCCACCCTGGCGCTGTTCGAGACGCGGTTCAAAGTCACGTTCTCGGACGCCGCGCTCGATCTCAGCGACGACGATCTCATCCGTGAACTCCTGCGGCTTACCCCGGCCGACGAACAGCGCTCCGAGCTCTACGCCGCGGCGCAGCGGGCGATACTCAGCCCCGACCCGGCCGCTTGGAAGGAGTTCCTGCACACCGGTGCTCCCCAGGCCAACAAGCGCGACTACGACAACATCCTGAAGAAGCAGGCCGAGGCCAACCGGAAGCAGGCGCTGCAGATTCAAGCCCGCGCGGAGAAGACCGGGGTCCACCCGGGCCTGGTCGCCGCGGCGAAGAAGGCTCTGGCCGGAAGCGACGTAGACGTCACCGAGTTCCTCATGAAGGGGCAGCACCGGGCGACACGACAGTCCTTCCAGGCGATCAGCGCCAACCTGAGTGGCTGGTACATCCGCCAGTCCGACGCTGACAAGGGCGAGGCGTTCCTCGCCCCCGTCAGCGGCAAGGGCAAGCAGGCGGACCGCGAAGATGCCACCTGGGACATCAAGCCCGCCCTCACCGGCCAACCCGGTTGCTACTCCTTCGAGTCGGTGCGCAAGCCCGGTTACTACCTGATGCAGAAGAGCTTCCGGGTGCGAATGGCCGCCGACGACACCAGCTCGGCGTTCCGCAAGGACGCCACCTGGTGCGCCCGCAAGGGCCTGACGAACTCGGGCACGTCGTTTGAGTCGGCGAGCCAACCGGGGCGCTGGCTGCGGCAGTTCCAGGGTGACCTCTACGCGGCCGACAAGAGCGGTAAGAACCGCTATGAGGCCGAAAAGGACTTCGCCCAGGACGCCACCTGGAAGATCTCCGCCCCGCTCGCGCGCTGACGCTCCGCCCGTCGAGTCCACTCCGCAAGAAGCAAGAAGAACGGAACACTCCATGTCCCGGATCACCCGAGCCGCGCTGGCCATCGGCGCCGGCGTCGCCGCGCTGGCCGGCAGTGTCACCACCGCACACGCCGATACGGACACGCCCCGCGCCGCCGTTCAGACATCCGTCGTGCAACTGCAGGCGGCGCACAGCGGCAAGTGCCTCACCATCGCAGACGGCAGCTTCCGCAACGGTGCCAACGCCGTGCAGTCGACGTGCACGGACGGTGCGGACAGTCAGCTCTTCGAGCTGGTCCCCACCGGTTCGGCGACCTTCGAGGTGCGGGCCAAGCACAGCGGCAAGTGCCTTGAGGTGGAGAACAGTGGCACCCAGGCCGGCGCCAACGTCCAGCAGTGGTGGTGCGTGGATGGCAGCCAGATGCGTTGGCGTCTGGTGATGGTCGACGTCACCAAGGAGCTCTACGAGCTGCGGCCCATGCACACGGACCTGCGCTGTCTGGACATCAAGGACAGCAGTCTCAAGGACGGCGCCAACGCCCAGAGCTGGTACTGCAACAGCACCGCCGCGCAGCGCTGGCAGCTCAAGCCAGCCGGAGCCTGACCCCACACCGGCTTCCATCGAGCCGGTCGCCGTTCGTTCGGCGGCCGGCTCACTGCCAACAGGCATCGCTCTCGCCCAACCCCGTTGGGCTGCCCACCCATCGAGAAGAAACGGACTTCCAGATGTCTCGGACAATCCGCGCGGCCCTGGCCGTCGCCTGCAGCATCGCTGCCTTGGCCGCCGGCACCGCCACCGCCCACGCGAGCGCGGACGACGCTGCCAACAAGGCCTTCGAAGCCGCCCGTGAGGCCGCGAAGAAGGCCCAGACCGCCAAGGACGCCGCCTCGGACAAGGGCGACACTGTCCGGCTGCAGCTCCCGGAGACCGGCAAGTGCCTTGGCATCGACTCCGCCAGCAAGGACAACGGCGCTGCCGCGCTGCAGTGGACCTGCAACGAGGGCCAGGCACAACAGTGGCGCGCCATACCCACCGTCGACTCGTCCTTCGTGCTGCGCAACGAGCACAGCGGCAAGTGCCTTGAGGTGGAAAACAGCGGCACCCAGGCCGGTGCCCGTATCCAGCAGTGGGGCTGTAGCGGTGGTGGGGCCCAACTGCGTTGGCGGATGGTCCTGGTCGATCCGGTCAGCAAGCTCTTCCAACTGCGCCCCATGCACACCCCCGATCGCTGCCTGGACATCGACCACGGCAAGAAGGACGACGGCGTCAAGGCCCAGCAGTGGTACTGCAACCAGACCGCGGCACAGCTGTGGCGGGTCCTGCCGGTCAAGTGACCGTGCTGTCGCTGGATCAACGCAATGAATCTTCTGTTTCTGAAAGGGCGACTGTGAGCCGTAAGTTGTGGGTCGCGCAGGCGGTGGCGGCCGGCCTGCTGGCCGGTGGGATCGCTGGTGTGACGGTGGCTCCCGCCTGGGCCGACGCCCCGGTGCCCGCCGTCGTTTCGACCGGTCAGTCGACGGAACCGTCGGCTGACCCGGCCACGTTGGCCAAGGCCGCAGCGGCCGAGGAGGCGCGCAACTACGTGCTGCGGCTGGCGAAGTCGCGTCTGCCGGCCGAGATTCGCACCTCGGCGTGGAACGCGCTGCGCAACTCCCGTGGGGATGAGGCGATCGCGGAGTGGATAGCACCCGGCGGCGGCTATGACTATGCCAAGAAGCGGCTGCGGGACACCCGGGCGCGCAACAAGGCCTTCTGCGAACGGGTCGTGCAAACCCATACCGTCGGATTCTCTCCCGAGGTGCGCGCCGCGGCCGCTCGCGCCCTGAAGGGCACGGACGCCGACCGCGCCGCCTTCGTCAAGACGGGGTACGCCCAGGCGCAGCAGCGTGACCGGGCCACCCGCGAGGCGAACGAGCAGCACAGGCTGGAAGTTGCCGCCAAGGACCGGGAGTTCGTGCGCGCGCTTGCCGAGAACGACCCGGGCGCGCAGGTGCGGGTCGCGGCCCAGTGGGCGCTGCGGCCCGGTGCGACCGACACGGACGTCGCCGAGTTCTTCGGTTACGGCTGGGTGACTGGCGCGACGTTGGACCTGGAGGAACACCGGCTGCGGACCGCGGACGCCGAGCAGGTCCGGCACCAGGCCCTGTCCCGTCTGATCGAGCAGGCGGAGACGGCCGAGGCCGCGGTCAAGGGCGCGGCTGACACGGCGAAGGCGCGGGCCGAGGCCGAGCGGGCCTGGCGGGCGGTTGCCGAGCACGCGGGTGCCGCGCAGAAGGCGTGGCAGGCCGAGCAGGCCGCGGCCATGGCCCAGGCGGAGAACTGGAAGAAGGTCGCCCAGCTCGCCAAGGATGCCGCGGACGAGATCTGGAAGAACATCGCCGATCCAGCCGAGGCCACCGAAGAGAGTTGGGCCAAGGAACAGGCGGACGCGGTCGAGACGGCCAAGTTCTGGCAGGACATGTACGACCGCGCCCAAGCCGCTGAAAGCCGCGTCAAGGGCTGATCTTCCCAAGCGTTCGGTCGACGCGCAGGTTGCGCGTCGACCGGCTGCCCCTGCCCTGCCACCTGCTGCAGGGCAGGGGTCTTTCTGTTTATCCCCTTCACCCCAAAAGGAGTTTCTTTCCGTGATGGGTAGATTCCGGCCAAGAGTCGGAAAGCTACGCGGCGGCACCGTTGCCGGGATAGCGCGCAAGACGGTGACCACCACAGTGGTCGTGACGCTGCTCGGCGGCATGACGAGCCAGGCAACGGCCGCAACCACAGAGCGCGCACACAACGCAGCCCAGAAAGCCGACTTCGCCCAGGCAGTGTCGGCCCTGGACCGCCTGGCCGCCACGCTGCCGAAGTCGTCCGCCACCCAGGCGGCTGCTCCGCGCTCGGAGCTTGACCGGATCAGCGCGGAGCGCGATCGCCAACTCGTCGAGGACTTCGCGGAGTTCGACGAGGAGGACGAGGTCCGCGAGGCTGCCAAGAAGGCCCTGGAGAGCGACGACCCGAACGCGATCCGGGAGTTCCTGGAGCACGGCGAGGCCGAGGCCCGCCAGCGCGCCAAGGACAAGAAGGACGGCAGCGACGCCGCGAATCGCAAGAAGATCGAGGCGATGCGCGGCACCGGCGGGCCGACGTTCAACGCCGAGGTCGAACGCGTTCTGGGCCCGAAGGCCACGGCCAAGGACCGTGAGGACTTCCTGGCCTTCGGCGCGGAGATCGCCCGCCAGAAGGACCAGAAGGACGAGAAGAACGCCAAGGAGCGCGCGGCCGAACTCCGCAAGCGCGTGGAGTTGCTGGCGGCCAACGGCGGCCCGGAGGTGAAGAAGGCCGCCCAGGAGGCGCTGGCCGCCGGCACCGACAAGGCGATCGAGGAGTTCCTGGAAAAGGGCTACCAGATCGCGGCGAAGAAGGACGCCGACGACCGGGCGGCCCAGGAGAAGGCTCAGAAGGAGGCCCAGGAGGCCGCCGAGAAACTGCGTGAGCTGGCCGAGAAGGCCAAGCGCGCGGCGGAGGCCCGCACGCAGCTCATCGGCTTCCACGGCGACGCGGTCAAGGCCCTCAAGGACGCGTCCAACGCGATGACGTCGGCGGCCCAGGCATCGCGTGAGGCCGACCGGATGCTCTCGGCCGACCGCGCGGGCAAGCGCCTGTCCTCCTACGACAGCGTCAAGGCCGAGGTCGAACGCCAGGTCGGCTATGCCACCGCGGCGGCCACGCAGGCGAAGGTCGCGGCGAGCCAGGCCAAGGTGCAGGCCGACGTCCTGGTGGAGACCGGTCTGACCTACGGCACGCAGTGGTCCGAGGTCGCCTCGGGCATCGCGGAGGCGGCGGACGCGGCGGCCAAGGCCGCTCAGACCGCCCAGCACGCCGTTGACGCCACGGCCGCCGACGCCGCGGCGTTGGACGGCAAGAACGCGGCCGAAGCGCACGAGCAGCAGGCCAAGAAGTGGCGGGCCAACGCCGAGGAGAACGCCAAGGCGGCAGCCCAACTGGCCACGGCCGCTGACAAGCAGGCCAAGGTCGCCGCGAACGCGGCCGCCCGTGCCAAGCAGGCCCGCCTCGACGCCGAGAAGGCCGAGAAGGAAGCCTGGGAGCACGCCCAGAAGACCCGTGAGGCCCGCGTCGAGGCCCAGCGCCAAGCCAAGATCGCCGCCGAACAGCGCGCGATCGCCGAACGCGAGCGCAACCTGGCCGCCCAGGCACGAGCCCGCGCCGAACGCGAACGCGACAAGGCGGCTGCGGCGCGGTCACGTGCGGAGGCCGAGGCGCGCACCGCGGCCGCGGCCCGCGCGCAGGCCCAGGCGGCCGCGGCCACGGCAGCCTCGGCACGCGCCAGCGCCGCCGAGAAGGAAGGCATCGCCGCCAAGGCGGACGAGAAGGCCCGCGGCGAGGAGACCAACGCCCGCAACGCCCGCAACGATGCGTTCAAGGCGGAACAGAACCACCAGGCCAAGGAGGCCCGGGCCAAGGCCACTGAGGCAATGGCCGCCTCGGGCCGCGGCACCGCAGCCGCCGGCGAGGCCAACGCCGCCGCAGAGGCGGCGCGGGCAGACGCCAACACCGCTGGTGCGGCGGCCAGTCAGGCTCGCGGCGCCGCCGACACGGCCAGCGGTGCCGCGGTACGCGCCCGTTCCGCGGCCACCGAAGCCGCAGGCGCCGCAGCCCGGGCACGGGCCGCAGCAGCCGAGGCCACCGCGCACGCGGCCCGCGCCAACGCCGCCGCCAACAACGCCGAAGCCGCCGCCGCACGCGCCAACCACGCCGCCAACAAGGCCGAGGCCGAGTACCAGGCCACCAACGCCGCGGCGCTGAAGGCCAACACCAAGGCAGCCGAGGCCACCGCCCAGGAAGCCCGCGCCGGCATCGCCGCGCACGAGGCATCCCGCCTGGCCGGACAGGCCGCCATCCATGCCAACCAGGCCCTGCAGGCGGCCAACCGCACCAAGGACGAAGCCGAGGGCGCGGTCCGCGAAGCGGCCATGGCCAGGCTCCAGTCCACCATCGCCGTCCAGGCGTCCGGGGCCGCCCGCACCACCGCGGCCGGCATCGCCGACCCGGCCAACACCGCCATCGAGCTGACGGCCCCCTTCACCGGCAAGGACGTCGACGCCGACTTCGCCACCGAAGTCGCCAAGGCCGCCCAGGAGACCGGCGAGGATCAGGTCAAGGCCGCAGAGGCCAAGGCCGCCGAAGCGGTCAAGGCCGCCGAGGACGCCGAGGCCGCCGCCAAGCGGGCAGGCGCCCAGGTCGCCCCTGCCTTCAAGGCCGCCGCCGACGCCGCCCGTTCCTCGGCCAACGCCGCACGGTCCGCGGCCGCGGCCATGAAGTCCGCAGCCGAAGCAGCCGCCGACGGCGCCAAGGCCAGGGCCGCCGCAGCATCCGCCAACAAGGCCGAAGCCCAAGCCAAGGGCGACGCCGACCTCGCCCGCCAAGCCGCCAACCAGGCCGCCAAGGACGCGGCAGCCGCACGCAAGGCAGCCGACGAAGCGGAAGCCGAAGCCGCACGGGCCCGCAAGGCAGCCGCCGAGGCAGACCAACACGCCGCCGCGGCCAACAGCGCCGCCAACCAGGCCGAACACGAAGCCAGCGTCGCCCAAGGCGCGGCAGCCCAGGCGGAAAAGGACGCCGCCGCCGCCGACAAACTCGCCACCTCCGCCGAAAACCACGCCAAGTCCGCGGAAGAAGCCGCCAAGAACGCCAACAAGTACGCCAAGGAAGCGGACGAGGCGGCAAACAAGGCCGAGGAGTACGAGCGGGAACAGGAACGCAAGCGGCGGGCGGAAGCGGCCGCGCAGGATGGTAAGGGCGGCGGTTCCAAGCTGAGCGCCCTCCAAGAGGAGGCAGTCAGAACTGCCGGCATGACGCCTGAGGAGTACGAGGAAGCTCGCAAGGCTGATAAGTCAATCAGTGACTTCCTCAAGGAAAACGGCGGCAAGATCCTCGAAGAGCTCCTCGGCCTTGACGACATCAAGAAGTGCTTCACCGAAGGCAACGTCGAGAGCTGCGTCTGGACTCTCATCGGGGCCCTCCCTTGGGGTAAGGCCCTCAAGGTCGTCAAGGAGCTCCCAGAGATCTCCAAAACCATCTATCGTGTCGTTACTGGCTTCGGGAAATTCATTCGTGAATCTTCTACAGCAAAAAAGCTGATCAGCAAGGGCCAAGCGGCCATTGACAAGTTCCGCAGGACCCCCGAATCCTGCGTACGGAACAGTTTCACCTCGGAAACACCGGTACTGATGGCCGGTGGCTCGAGCAAGACAATCAAGAATATTCGGATCGGGCAGCAGGTTCTGGCTACCGACCCCAGCACCGGACAGACCGCGATGCGGGCCGTCACCAATGTGATCGTCGGCGAGGGGCAGAAGCACCTGGTTGAGATCACCATCGGCGCAGACGGCAAAGCCGGGAACACCATCGGAACGGTCCAGGCCACCGATGGACACCCGTTCTGGGTGGACAACCAGCGACGTTGGCTGGATGCCAAGAACCTTAAGGCTGGCGACCGCCTTCGCACCCCCAACGGTGAACTGCGACAGGTCCTCAGCACTCGAGCATGGACCGAGAACCGCAAGGTCTACAACCTCAGCGTCGAAGGCATTCACACCTACTACGTGCGAGCGGGGTCGACATCGGTACTGGTCCACAATTCCAATTGTGGACCATACTCACACGTCTCACCGAGCGGTAACGGGATCATGGCAACTCTTAACGACGAGGGGCTCGTTGAATTTGTCATCACATCCGGTCCAGACACTCCCCGTGGCGGCGAGATGTTCAAGTCCGCCCTCGCCCACTTCGGCGACAAAGCCAAGGGAGTGAAGGCGTACTGGCAGAACGGCGGCAAGCTGAGCGATAACCTCAACTCCTTCAACGAGGCCATCCGTTCCGGAAAATCACTGGAGGAGGCTGCGCGATCCACTTTCACCGGAAAAATGTCCACACGGTCGGGCTTCTCGAAGGAAGTTGAAGTCGTCGAGTTGCGCGGCATGCCCGGAGAGTACACAAACGTTGGGGTCGTTTTCCGTTGACCAGTAAACCTCTACCCAGCTGAGTGATCCGCAGCAGGCCGCCCCAGCTTCCAGGGTCGGCCTGCTGCCACAATGAGGCAAATTTGGATATTGGCCATCATGAAGGCATGATGACTTGAAGCAAGATGAGCTCGAATCAGATGCATTGAGGTATTGAATGAACGGGATGAGGAACATGGACTCTGTAGCCGCCGAGTTGCGGTCAGCCCGGGAGCGCGGCGCCGGAGCCATCGAGACCGCTCAGCTCGCTCGAGATCTTCTACAGAACGGGTTCGGCGTAATCTCCTTTGTCGCGGCCTTCCATAAAGCCTTCGGGATTCCATTGAACATCCTCCAGAAGGCTCAAGCTTGGCAAGGGTTCGGGTGGGGTGGCCTTGCCATCTCTGATGAGGACTTCGAGAAGACCCTCAGCCCATGGTTCACGCCGTAACGCGTTGCGTACTGCCGGCGGCGAGCGCGAAGATCGAGGGCACACAGGGGAAACTGATGCAGCTGGTGCCGCAGGGATAGCTGAGTGAGGACCAGCCCAGACTGTTCACCTGGCGCACCCGTTCGCTCTCAAGAAGAGCTGAACCACCAGAGCGAAAAAGGCTCTTCTTCCTGCCTTCGAAGGTGACAAACCGGAACATCGGGGGCTGAGCTGTCGCCTGCGGGAACTCCGATTCCGGCGACCGGATCCAGCGGCGATCCAGCAGCCGGGGCGGTCCGGTGGGCAGCCGCCGCCGGCACCACCGCGGGCGCGTCGGCGGACGCCGGGCCCAGCGCCCGCTCCAGAGCCTGCCGGCCGCGCTCCCACGCGGCGGGCACCAGATGCCCGTAGACGTCGACCGTCGTCTTGATCGACGTGTGCCCGAGCCACCGGGAGACCTCATGGAGAAGGACCCCGTGCGCCAGCGCGGTGGAGGCTAAGAAGTGGCGCAGGGTGTGCGGGGTGTACTTCGGGCTCCCGTCCGGCGCGACGATGCCCGCGTTCTTGAGTGCCTTCCTGAAGTGGTAGGCGTAAGTGTTCGCCGTGGGCATGGTGCCCTTGCCCCGGTCGCGCGGCGCGAACAGGACCTCCATCCCCGCCGTCGTCACCGTTCCCCACTCCCGCAGGTGCATGTCGATTTCCTCGGCGAGGAAGGCAAGTAGGGGAACGTCCCGGCACTCCCCCTCGGCCCGGTGCTTGAGCGGTTTGAAGCGGGTCTTGCAGTCGTCGCGGTGCGCCTTCGCGCTGACTTGCCGGCGCACGCGCAGGAAGTCGGAGCGGACGCAGTCGGTGGTGAATGCCAGAGTCTCGCTGATGCGCAGGCCCGCCCCGGCCTGTAGGTACACGGTCAGGCGGTACTGGGGTGAGATCTGCTTGGCGAAGAGATCGACCTCGTACAGGGTGGGGATCTCGTCCTCGTCGACCGCGTGCGTCGCGCTACGGGGCAGTTTGATGCCCTCAGTGGTGACCATCTTCATGCGGTCGCACACCGTACTTGCGGCGAGCTTCTTCCCCAGCGTCGCGACGAAAGCCTCAACGTCCTTGCGCGCCACCCCCGCGATCGTCTTGTCCCCCAGGCGAGGGAGGAGGTGGATCCGCAGGAAGCTCTCGTAGTTGCGGTAGGTGGAGTCGCTGATGACCTGGCGCTCCAGCCACTCCGCGGCGTAGGCGCGCAGGGTGATCTCACCGCGCTTGGGGTCGAGGTAGAGGCCCTCGTACTTATCGTGCTGCAGCCTGTCGGCGAAAGCGTCGGCTTGGGACTTCTTCTCGAAGCTCGGCTGCCGTTCAGCGCCGCCCGGTTCGCGGTAGCGGACCGTCCACGCGTGTCCGCACCGGGGCTTTGTGCACGGGTAGTTGACGTTGCGTTTGTCGCTCTTGCACCTCTGGTAGACGGTGGCCATCGAGCCTGACTCCTTGCTCGCTCGCTTCGGGTACCCGGTCTCACCCGTAGTGCTCCTCCAGGTAGTTGGCGATGTCGCGCTCACGGAACCGCAGCAGGCGTCCGATCTTCTGGGGTCTGATCCCCCAGACGCGGTACTTGTTCCTGACAGTGACCTCACTGACCCTCAGCCACGCCGCGACCTCTTCCACGGTCAGCAGCCGGTTGCTCCCACCTCGCGTCATGCGCCCACCGCCCCGTCCGGATCCATGGTGATCTCCCTTGTGCTCGGGTCTTGGGCCAGCGGTGCATGGCGCGGTGGCGGCTCGGCTACCGCACCGGGCATGGACGATGGACGCTCCATCTCGGCCATGGCGTCAAGCCCGCGATCTTGCGGGGTGAAGTCGCGCGGGAGCGGGGCGGTCATCGCTCGCCTCGCCCCATGGGTGCCGCTGGTAGTCGGGATCGCGAAGGTAGAGGTAGGGGTGGGCGTCCGTGCATGGCTCGGTCGGCTGGTGCAGATCTCGAGGGATGGAGGTACGAGGTGGCTTGGCTGGCAAGGGATAGGGCTGAGCGGCGGACATCGGCAGGTGGCGCCCGGGAGTGGGTCGGATCCGTCTGGTGCTGACGTGAAGTAATAGGGAAACCGGCGGCCGGAATTGTCATCGCCATCACGGATGTTCGGCATACGACGACGCGGGGAGAACGCGGCCGCCGTCCCAGGCAGACCTGTTCATGCGGCTGTGTTGCCGCAGCTCATGCAGATGAGAGTCGCCAACGAGCCACCGCCCTGTTCGCCGGATGTGCGGTGGAGCAGAATTTTCTTTGTTCGATACCGAATGGGGTAGCGGCAGCAGCTACGTTGCGGCACAGAGTTCCGACCACATCTCGCGCAGCACACCCTGTCCGCGACGGATCCGCAGCCGAGCACGGCCTGATCCAACCGACCGACCGTCAGCCACATCCAGCTCCGATCCAGCGGCGGTCCGGATAACCAGGGACGACGACAGATGACGAGGCGTCAGAAGATCCAGCACGGATCCAGCACCGGGCACGACAACGGGGCCGATCCCGGATGGGACCGACCCCGCCTGACCTGCGTATTTGCCAGATCGCTACATCAACGCTAAGGCGCGCCTCACACGTTGAACCGGAACTCCACCACGTCCCCGTCCTGCATGACGTAGTCCTTGCCCTCCATGCGGGCCTTGCCGGCGGAGCGGGCGTCGGCCACCGAACCCGTCTCGACCAGGTCGTCGAAGGAGATGACCTCGGCCTTGATGAAGCCCTTCTGGAAGTCGGTGTGGATGACGCCGGCGGCCTCGGGGGCGCTGGCGCCCTTCTTGATCGTCCAGGCGCGGGTTTCCTTGGGGCCGGCGGTCAGGTAGGTCTGCAGGCCGAGCGTGCTGAAGCCGACGTGGGCGAGGGTGGCCAGGCCCGGCTCCTCCTGGCCGACGGACTGCAGGAGTTCCAGGGCCTCCTCCTCGTCGAGCTCGGCGAGGTCGGCCTCCAGCTTGGCGTTGAGGAAGATCGCCTCGGCGGGGGCGACCAGGGCGCGCTGCTCGTTCTTGAAGTCCTCGTCGGTGAGCTCGTCCTCGTCGACGTTGAAGACGTAGAGGAACGGCTTGGTGGTGAGGAGGTGGAGGTCGTGCAGCAGCTCGGTGTTCTCGGTGCCCTGGACGAGGCCGGCGGAGAAGAGGGTGCGGCCGTCCTCCAGGATGGCCTGGGCCTCCTCGACGGCCTTGACCTTCGGGGCCACGTCCTTCTTGATCCGCGACTCCTTCTGGAGGCGGGGCAGGACCTTCTCGATGGTCTGGAGGTCGGCGAGGATCAGCTCGGTGTTGATCGTCTCGATGTCGTCCTTGGGCGAGACCTTGCCGTCGACGTGGACGACGTTCTCGTCCTTGAAGGCGCGGATGACCTGGCAGATCGCGTCGGACTCGCGGATGTTGGCGAGGAACTTGTTGCCCAGGCCCTCGCCTTCGGAGGCGCCGCGGACGATGCCCGCGATGTCGACGAAGTCGACGGTGGCGGGGAGGATCCGCTGGGAGCCGAAGATCTCGGCCAGCTTGGCCAGGCGCGGGTCGGGGACGCCGACCACGCCGACGTTCGGCTCGATGGTGGCGAACGGGTAGTTGGCCGCCAGCACGTCGTTCTTGGTCAGGGCGTTGAACAGGGTCGACTTGCCGACGTTGGGCAGACCGACGATTCCGATCGTGAGCGACACGGTGGCGACTTCCCGGAGCTGGAGTTGGGCGAGGGGCGGGCCGTTTCCCGGGGGCCGGCCGGTGGGACCGGGCCGGGCCTGGGGCGGCCGATCCACCAGTCTACTGGGCGGGCCCCGTGGTGCCGGGCGGGCCGGGAGCGGGCCCCGCGAGGGCGCGCGTCGCCCGGCGTGCTCCCTCGGCGTGCCCCGGGCCGCCTAACGCACCCCCCAAGGTAGGTCAAAGTGCGTGTCCTGTGACCGATTAATCCCACCTCGCTGCCTACCGTTGGCGGGTGGACCCACATGTGGAGCACCCCCAAGCGCGCATGTCCCCGCCCGGCCGGCCGCTGAGCGGCGGCCCGGAGGCGGGGCAGGATGCCCGGCTCCCGCGTCCCGCGGAGGCCGTGGCCCCCGATCCCGACGACGCCTTCCTGTCCGCGATGCGGGCGTCCGGCTACGCCTCGGTCCCCGCGGGCACCGAGGTCACCACCCGCGGTTACGCGCCGGCGCCGGCGGAGTTCCAGCCGCCGGCCCGGCCGTCGGCCCGGCGGGCGGAGGACCGGATGCCGCGGTCGGCCGCGGGGCCGCCGCTGGACGGCGAGGAGGTCGCGGCCGTCTACCGGGCGGGCCCCCGCCGCCCGGCGCCCGCCCCGGTGGACGGGCTGGTCCGCCGGCTGCCGGCCGCCAAGCTCACCGGTCTCGGCTGCGGCCTGCTCGCCGCCTTCACGCTGCTGGCCCTCGGGTTCCTTGACCGCTGGCTGCTGGGCGGGGCGCAGGCCGCGTACGGGGTGTGCTTCCTGCTGGTCGGCCTGGCGGCCGGGGCGTGGGTGCGGCCGCGCGATCTGATCGCCGCGCCGGTCGCGCTGCCGATCGCCTTCACCGTCGGCGCGGTGCCGGTGCAGCACGGCCCGGCGGGCCTGACCGGGCTGCTGGTCGGGGTCTTCACCGTGCTCGCGCTGAACGCCGGCTGGCTCTACGGCGGCACGCTGCTGTGCGCGCTGGTGGTGCTGGTGCGCCGGGCGTTGCTCAGCGCGCGGCGTCGGGCCAGCCAACCGGTGAGTCGACAGCGGCAGTCGGGGACCGGTCCGCGGGGGACGGCCCCTGGGACGGACGGGGCCGAGCCGCAGGGCCCGGGCCACTCCCGGTCGGGGAGCCGCCCTCGGCAGGTGGCGCGCCTGTAGGGGCCGCGGCGTCGGCCGCCCCGGTGGCGGCGCGGGGGTGCGCGGCCATCGCGGCCCCGACGATCCCGGCGTTGTTCTGCAGCCGCGCCGGCACGATCTCGGCCCGGATCCCCTCGATGAGCGGCAGGAACTTCGCCGCCTTGCGGCTGACCCCGCCGCCGATCACGAACAGCGCGGGCGAGAAGAGCATCTCCACGTGCGCGAGGTACTTCTGGACCCGGTGCGCCCAGTGCTCCCAGGTGAGCCCCTCGTCCTCCTTGGCCTTGGTGGAGGCGCGCTTCTCGGCCTCGTGGCCGTGCAGCTCCAGGTGGCCCAGCTCCGTGTTGAGGACGAGCCGGCCGTCGGTGAAGACGGCGCTGCCGATGCCGGTGCCGAGGGTGAGGAGGATGACCGTGCCGGACCGGCCGCGGCCGGCGCCGAACCGCATCTCGGCCAGGCCCGCCGCGTCCGCGTCGTTGAGCAGGGTGACCGGGCAGCCGCCGGCGAGCCGGCCGGTGAGCAGCGCGGCGGCGTCGGTGCCGATCCAGCGCTGGTCGACGTTGGCGGCGGTCCGGGTGGTTCCGCCGGTGACCACACCGGGGAACGTCGCGCCCACCGGGCCGGTCCACCCGAAGTGGTCCACGACCTCCCTGACGCAGTCTGCGACCGCCTCCGGCGTGGCCGGGTGCGGGGTCAGTACCTTGTGGCGCTCCTCGGTCAGCTCGCCGCGCTCCAGATCGACCGGGGCGCCCTTGATCCCGGATCCGCCGATGTCCACACCGAAGACCTTCATGGCAAAAGGCTAGGCGCGGACCTGGCCCGCCGCCCCCGCTACGGCGAAGACGGCGGGCGGCGTTGATCACTCCTGGACGGCCGCCTCGGCCTCGGCGCGCAGGTCGCGGCGGAGCTCCTTGGGCAGCGAGAAGGCGATGGACTCCTCGGCGGCGGTGATGGTCTCGACGTCCTCGTAGCCGCGCTGGGCGAGCCACTGGAGGACGCCGTCGACGAGGATCTCCGGGACGGAGGCGCCGGAGGTGACGCCGACCGTGCCGACGCCCTCCAGCCAGCTCGCATCGATCTCCTCGGCGTAGTCGACGAGATACGACGCCTTGGCGCCGGCGCCAAGGGCGACCTCGACCAGGCGCTTGGAGTTGGAGGAGTTGCGCGAGCCGACGACGATCACCAAGTCGGCCTGGGCGCCCATCTGTTTGACGGCCTGCTGGCGGTTCTGGGTGGCGTAGCAGATGTCGTCGCTGGGCGGCGAGAGGAGGTTGGGGAAGCGGCCCTTGAGGGCGTCGACGGTCTCCATGGTCTCGTCGACGGAGAGGGTGGTCTGGGAGAGCCAGACGACCTTGTCCGGGTCGCGGACCTCGACGCCGTCGACGTCCTTGGGGCCGTCGACGAGCGTGATGTGCTCGGGGGCCTCGCCGGAGGTGCCGATGACCTCCTCGTGGCCCTCGTGGCCGATCAGGAGGATGTCGTAGTCCTCCTTGGCGAACCGCACGGCCTCCTTGTGGACCTTCGTGACCAGCGGGCAGGTCGCGTCGATGGTGGCCAACTTGCCGCGCTGGGCCTCCTCGTGGACGACGGGGGCGACGCCGTGCGCGGAGAAGATCACGATGTTCCCCTCGGGCACCTCCTCCGTCTCCTCGACGAAGATCGCACCCTTCTTCTCCAGGGTCTTCACCACGTACTTGTTGTGAACGATCTCGTGGCGCACGTAGACCGGGGCGCCGTACTGCTCAAGGGCTTTCTCGACGGCGATCACGGCGCGGTCCACCCCCGCGCAATAGCCGCGGGGGGCGGCGAGGAGGACCTTGCGGCTGGGCTGCGGACCGGGAGTAGCAGACATAGGTCCCATCGTAAGGCCGTGCCCCGACACGGGTCGGTCACGGCGGTGGCCCAGACTGGTGGGGAGCACAGGAGGAGGCGGTATGCCGGGCACGAGCGGCGCGACCGTGGATGACGAGGCGCGCAGCGGCACCGGAACGCTGCGCCGGACGCTGTCGTTCCGGGACCTGGTCGTCTACGGGCTGCTGTTCATCGCCCCGATGGCGCCGGTGGGGATCTTCGGCACCCTCCAGGCCACGTCGCACGGCGCGATCACGGCGGTCTACGTGGTCGCCACGGTGGCGATGGCGTTCACGGCGTACTCGTATGCCCAGATGGTGCGGGTCGCGCCGCGGGCCGGGTCGGTCTACACCTACGCGCGGGTCGGGCTGGGCGAGGGCGCCGGGTTCGTCGCCGGGTGGATGGCGATGCTGGACTACCTGCTGATCCCGGCGGTGGCCTACCTCTTCTCCGGGATCGCGCTGCACGCGCTGGTGCCGCAGGTGCACCAGTGGGTGTGGACGGCGCTCGCGGTGGTGGTCACCACGCTGCTGAACCTCTGGGGCGTGCGGGTCGCGGCGGTGGTCGGGTTCGCGGTGCTGGCGCTGGAGATCGCGGCGCTGGTGGTCTTCGTGGTGGCGGCGGTGTGGGCGCTGGCCGCGCACGGGCCGCAGCGCGGCTGGGCGGTGCCACTGACCGGCGAGGGCGGCTTCTCGACGAGCGCGGTGCTGGCGGCGGTGTCGATCGCGGTGCTGTCGTACCTGGGCTTCGATGCGATCGCGTCCTTTGCCGAGGAGGCTTCCGGGGGTTCGCGGTGGGTGGCCAGGGCCGTGGTGACGTGCCTGGTGGTGGCCGGGGTGCTGTTCGCCGTGCAGACGTATCTGGCGGCGCTGCTGGCCCCGATGAGCGCCGCCGAACTGGCCGCCAAACCAGGCGAGCAGGGCGCCGCCTTCTACGTGACGGTGGACTCCGCGGTGGGCGGCTGGCTGCACGACCTGGTGGCGGTGAGCAAGGCGATCGGGGCGGCGTTCGCGGCGCTGGCGGGGCAGGCGGCGGCCGGCCGGCTGCTGTTCGCGATGGCGCGGGACCGGCGGTTGCCGGGGGCGATGTCGAAGGTGGACGCGGGCAGCGGGGTGCCGCGCCGGGCGCTGCTGGGGGCGGCCGTGGTGACGCTGGTGGCGGCGGTCTGGGCGGCCAGCCGGGACGACGGGCTGGACCGGCTCTCGTCGATCGTGAACGTCGGCGCGCTGGCCGCGTTCGCGCTGCTGCACGCCTCGGTGATCGGCTGGTTCCGGGTCCGTCGGCGGGCGGCGGAGCCGAGCGTGCTGCGGCACGTGGTGGTGCCGTTGGCGGGGCTCGCGGTGGTGGTCGCGGTGATCGTGGAGGCCGCGCCGACCGCGCAGATCGTGGGCGGCGCCTGGCTGTTGGTGGGTCTGGTGGTGCTGGTGGTGCAGCGCCTGCGACGGGGTCGGGGGGCCGCGGCGCGGGACTGAGCGCGGGCACCGGGCCGGCGCGGCCGGGCACTGTCAGTGGCCGCCGCTACGCTCACTGGCATGGCTGTCTCTACGTCTCCGGAAGCGCCGATCCCGGTCGGCGAGGTGTCCCGGCTCATCGGTGGGTGGATCGACCGGCTCGGCGCGGTCTGGGTCGAGGGGCAGATCACCCAGCTCTCGCGGCGGCCGGGCGCGGGCGTGGTGTTCCTGACGCTGCGCGATCCTTCGTACGACATCTCGGTCGGCGTGACGTGCTACCGCCAGGTCTTCGACAAGGTCTCCGAGGTGGTGAGCGAGGGCGCCCGGGTGGTGGTGCACGCCAAGCCGGAGTGGTACGCCCCGCGCGGTCAGCTCTCGCTGCGGGCCGCCGAGATCCGACCGGTCGGGGTGGGCGAACTCCTCGCCAGACTGGAGCAGTTGAAGCGGGCGCTGACGGCGGAGGGGCTGTTCGCGGCGGAGCGCAAGCGGCCGCTGCCGTTCCTGCCGCAGTTGATCGGGCTGGTCTGCGGTCGGGCCAGCGCCGCCGAGCGCGATGTGCTGGAGAACGCCCGGCACCGCTGGCCGGCGGTCCGCTTCGAAGTGCGCAACGTCCCGGTGCAGGGGGTGCACGCGGTGCCTCAGGTGATCGCGGCGGTACAGGAGTTGGACGCGCTGCCCGAGGTGGACGTGATCATCGTGGCGCGCGGCGGCGGCAGCGTGGAGGACCTGCTGCCGTTCTCCGACGAGCAGTTGGTCCGGGCGGTGTCCGAGGTGCGCACGCCGGTGGTCTCCGCGATCGGCCACGAACCGGACAGCCCGCTGCTGGACCTGGTGGCCGACCTGCGCGCCTCGACGCCGACGGACGCGGCGAAGAAGGTGGTGCCCGACGTGGGCGAGGAGCTGGCCCGGGTCGAGCAGTTGCGGGCGCGGGCCCGGCGGGCGCTCGGCGGCTTCCTGGACCGCGAGGAGCGGGGCCTGGCGGCGGCGCTGCACCGCCCGTCGATACAACACCCGCAGCGGATGGTGCTGGAGCGCGAGGAGCAGGTCACCGCCCTGTTGGAGCGCGGCCGGCGGACGCTGGGGCATCTGCTGGACCGCGCCGATTCGGAGCTGGCGCACACCCTGGCCCGGGTGGTGGCGCTCTCCCCCAAGGCGACGCTCCAGCGCGGCTATGCGGTGCTGCAGAGACCGGACGGCTCGGCGGTGCGGGCGCCGTCGGAGGTGGCGGTGGACGAGGAGTTGCGGGCCAGGGTGGCCGAGGGCGCGTTCCGGGTGCGGGTGTCCGCGGCCCCGGAGGCCGACGGCGGACGGACCGGCGCGGACGAGGCGGACTCATAGGGTGGGAGACATGGCGAAGACGGATGACGCGGTGGACGCGGCGGCGGACGGGGTGGCTTCGGTGGACTCCACCCTCGGTTACGAGCAGGCGCGGGACGAGCTGATCGACGTCGTCCGCCGCCTGGAGGCGGGCGGTACGACGCTGGAGGAGTCGCTCGCCCTCTGGGAGCGCGGCGAGGAGCTGGCCAAGGTCTGCCGCCGCTGGCTGGACGGCGCGCGGGCCCGGCTGGACGCGGCGCTGGCGGAGGCGTCGGAGGGCGACGGCGGCGCGGAGCAGGAGTAGCGAACGGGGCCGGGGCGGAAACTCCGCGCTCCCCGAAGGGGGACCTTCCGAATCCCGGAAGGTCACTGCCGCCCTGTGAACCCCCTCACAGTTTCCACCCGTTAGTTGAAACTTAATCTAACTGGGTTACAGTGGTACCCGTAGACAGCACTGGTCTGCGCAACTCCCCCATACACATCCGATGCCCCGAGGTGCCGCTGATGACTCTCGCCCTTGACGCCGCCGCCCAGGACCTCCTCTTCCGCGAGGCCCAGACCGCCAACACGTTCACGGACGAGCCGGTCACGGACGAGCAGGTCCAGGCCATCTACGACCTGGTGAAGTACGCCCCGACCGCCTTCAACCAGTCCCCGCTGCGGATCACCCTGGTCCGCTCCGAGGACGCCCGCAAGCGCCTGGTCGCGCACGCCATGGGCGCCAACGGCCCCAAGACCCTGGCCGCGCCGCTGACCGTGATCCTCTCCGTCGACCTGGACTTCCACGAGAAGCTGCCGCGCCTCTTCCCGCACGCCCCGGGCGTCAAGGACAGCTTCTTCTCGGAGGCCGCGGTCCGTGAGGTCGCCGGCACCCAGAACGCCACCCTCCAGGCCGGCTACTTCATCCTCGGCATCCGCGCCGCCGGCCTGGCCGCCGGCCCGATGACCGGCTTCGACTTCGGCGCCGTGGACAAGGAGTTCTTCGGCGACGGCAAGCAGAAGTCCTTCCTGGTCATCAACGTCGGCAAGCCGGGCTCGGACGCCTTCTTCCCGCGCTCGCCGCGGCTGGCCTTCGACGAGGCCGCGACCACCGTCTGAGCCGACCACCGGCCGACGCGGTAGCCGCCGCACACGACGAGGCCGCCGCACCCCTCCCGGGTGCGGCGGCCTCGTCGTGCTGTTCCTCGGGCGGGGCGGCTCAGCCCTTCTTGGCGACCAGGGCCGCGGCCAGCTCGGCCAGCCGCCCGTACGGCGCGGTGCCGGTGACGACCGTGGTCACCCCGGGCTGCTCGTTGACCAACGCCTTGTAGGTGTCGCCCTCGTAGCGGTCCCACTTCTTGTCGCCGACGGCCTGCTGGCCGGCGACCTTCTCCGCGCCGAGCGTGACGTCCTTGATGAACTGCGGCGCGGGTGCGTCGCTCTGCTCGATGGCCGCGTACTGCTGCTCCGGGTCGAGCATCCCCAGGTGCCAGGCGCCGCCCTTGCCGTCGCTGGTCGCCTGGTACGAGACCGAGGTGGCCCGCCAGGACGACGGCAGGCCCTCGGGCGCGGCGACCGGGTACGGGGCGGCGCGGCGGGCGGTGAGGATCTCGACCCGGGTGTCGACGGTCTTGACCGCGTTCTTCTCCGCGGTCGCACTGTCGTCGTGCGGGATGAAGAAGTAGATCGCCCCGACCAGGATCCCGATCACCGCCAGCGACAGAACCATGTCCGTCACTCTTTGCCTGCCTCGCATACCAGCCACATCCCTATGGTCCCCTATGCCCGTCGGCGACCGGACCCGGCCCCCTCGGACACCACCCACCTGGGCAAACGGTTCTGCGGTCGGCGACCGCCCGGCGGGGACGTCACCCGAACAGTGGCTTGCTCATGCGAAGGCCCCCCTGCTCATTTTCGCGACGTACCGATAAAGTCATGAGCACCCTCATCAATCCGGCCGTCGCCGTACAGAAAGGTGCGCTCGATGACCGAGCATCATCTGCCGTCCCAACTAGAGGTCAGTCCGGAGGCTCCGGACCGTAACCTCGCCCTGGAGCTGGTCCGGGTGACCGAGGCCGGCGCCATGGCCTCGGGCCGCTGGGTCGGCCGCGGGGACAAGAACGGTGCGGACGGCGCGGCGGTCAAGGCCATGCGCGCCCTGATCCACACCGTCTCCATGAACGGCGTCGTGGTCATCGGGGAGGGCGAGAAGGACAACGCCCCGATGCTCTACAACGGCGAGCGGGTCGGCGACGGCACCGGCCCCGAGTGCGACGTGGCCGTGGACCCGGTGGACGGCACCACGCTGACCGCCAAGGGCATGGCCAACGCGGTCTCCGTGATGGCGGTCGCCGAGCGCGGCTCGATGTTCGACCCGTCCGCGGTGTTCTACATGGACAAGCTGGCCACCGGCCCGGAGGCGGCGGACTTCGTCGACATCACCGCCCCGGTGGCGGTGAACATCAAGCGGATCGCCAAGGCGAAGAAGTCCGCGGTCGAGGACGTCACCGTGGTCATCCTGGACCGGCCGCGCCACGAGGGCCTGGTCAAGGAGGTCCGGGAGGCCGGCGCGCGGATCAAGTTCATCTCCGACGGCGATGTCGCCGGCGCCATCATGGCGGCCCGCGAGGGCACCGGCATCGACCTGCTGCTGGGCATCGGCGGGACGCCCGAGGGCATCATCGCGGCCTGTGCGCTGAAGTGTCTGGGCGGCACGTTCCAGGGCAAGTTGTGGCCCAAGGACGACGAGGAGCGCCAGCGCGCCCTGGACGCCGGCCACGACCTGGACCGGGTGCTCCAGATCGAGGACCTGGTCAGCGGCGACAACGTCTTCTTCGTCGCCACCGGCATCACCGACGGCGAGCTGCTGCGCGGCGTCCGCTACCGCGCGGAGACCGCCTACACCCAGTCCCTGGTCATGCGCTCCAAGTCCGGCACCATCCGCCAGATCGACTCCCAGCACCGGCTGTCCAAGCTGCGCGCCTACAGCTCGATCGACTTCGAGCGCCCGAGCTGATCCGGGCGGCCGCAGCCGTCCCGCACACAACTCGCCCCCGTCGGAAGGACTTTCCGGCGGGGGCGGGATGCGTACGGCCGCGGTACGGGGCGTGCGGTAGTCAGCCGGCCGCGGTCATCGGGGCGGCGGCGCGCTGGAGCTCGCCCTCCCGGCGCCGCCGCCGGGTCAGCACCACCCGGCGCTCGGCGGCGGTCAGCCCGCCCCAGACGCCGTACGGCTCGGGCTGGAGCAGGGCATGCTCCCGACATTCGACCATCACCGGACAGCGGGCGCAGACCCGCTTCGCGGCCTCTTCCCTGGCCAACCGGGCGGCGGTGGGCTCCTTGGAGGGGGCGAAGAACAACCCGGCCTCGTCCCGGCGGCACACCGCCTCGGAATGCCAGGGACCGGCGTCGTCGCGAGCGTGCCCTCGCTGGGACGGAACGACAGCGGCATCCTGCAGGGGCTGATGCGGTAGCAGCACGGTCTACTCCTGACGACGGCATCGGCGAGAGAAATCACCCTTGACCGTCTCGCTGCGCACGGCTTTTCGCACCCCGCAGCCGTACGAGAGACGATGCACCAGCCCTACCCGCTGTACGCGGGCTTATGCACACCGTGTCGATCGAGGAGAAGCCGGGCGAGGCCCCAACACCCTTTGCCACCAACCGAGTCGGCGGCTAGCCGAGGCGGCGGCGCTCCCGGCGCTCGGACCACCGCTCGTGGCGCTCCGCCCGCAACTGGTCCATCCGCTCGTGCCGTTCGGCCCGGCGCCGGTCCATGCGCTCGTGCCGTTCGGCGCGGCGCTGGTCCATCCGCTCGTGGCGCTCGTCGCGCATCTGGTCCATCCGCTCGTGCCGGTCGCCCCTGAGGCGGCTGCCCAGGTCGCGGATCCAGGCACCGCGCTTGGGCTTGGCCTCCACGCTGCCCAGCAGGGCGAAGCCGTTGACGTCGATCTCGGGGGCGTTGCCGTCCTCCGCCTCGTGCGTCTCGACCTCGAAGCTGCCGAGGACGCCGGAGCCGTTGCTGCGCAGGGTGACGTTCTCCGGCACCCTGATCTCGACGCTGCCGAAGAGGGAGGTGGCGTTGATCTGCACGCGCTGCTGCGGGAAGACCGCCTCGGTCAGGTCGATCTCCACGCTGCCGAAGACCGCCACCGCGTTGATCCGCGACGGGACGCGCCAACGGCCCTTGCGCTCGGCCGCGCTGAAGATCGCGACGAGGTTCTGGTCCGCGCCCGCGGGGGTCGGGCCGTACTCGTGGGGCCCGTCCTCCGGCTGCGGTCGGCCGCCGACGCCGGGGAGGTCCCGGACGACGGGCTCCAACTCGCCCATGGTCTTGGCGCGGTAGACCACGTCGATCCGCTCGGCGTGCTCCTCGGCGTCCAGCCGGCCCTCGGCGAGCGCCTCCCGCAGGATCTCCGCGATCCGGTCGCGGTCCGCGTCCGAGGCCCGCATATCCGCCTCCGCGACCGGCCTGGCCTGCGGTTTCGCCTCGCCCTTGGTCAGTTTCACCACCTGCTGGTCCTGCTCCGCAAGCGGCCCGGGCGGGGTCTCGGGGCCCGGTCGTCCCCCGTTTCCTGAAGCGTCCACGCGCCAAGCCTACCGAAACGCGATAGATCGCGACTAGGGGATCCGCGGGCGCGTCTCCCGCGGACTGAGCCTTACCTCACAGCGGCGGCGTCGGGCCGGGGTTCTACGCTGGTCGGGCGCTGCCGTAGAAGCCAGCCACCACCCCTCCGAGTAAGGACATATCCCCCATGCCGGAATTCGCCTATACCGACCTGCTCCCCACCGGCGAGGACAACACCCCCTACCGTCTGGTGACTTCGGAGGGCGTCAGCACCTTCGAAGCGGACGGCCGGACGTTCCTCAAGGTCGAGCCGGAGGCGCTGCGCAAGCTCGCCGCCGAGGCGATGCACGACATTGCGCACTACCTGCGCCCGGCCCACCTCGCCCAGCTCCGCAAGATCCTGGACGACCCGGAGGCCAGCGCCAACGACCGCTTCGTCGCCCTGGACCTGCTGAAGAACGCCAACATCGCCGCGGCCGGCGTGCTGCCGATGTGCCAGGACACCGGCACCGCGATCGTCATGGGCAAGCGCGGCCAGGGCGTGCTGACCCAGGGCGGCGACGAGGAGGCCCTCTCCCTCGGCATCTACGACGCCTACACCCAGCTCAACCTGCGCTACTCGCAGATGGCGCCGCTGACCATGTGGGACGAGAAGAACACCGGCTCCAACCTCCCGGCGCAGATCGAGCTGTACGCCACCGACGGCGGCGCGTACAAGTTCCTCTTCATGGCCAAGGGCGGCGGCAGCGCCAACAAGTCCTTCCTCTTCCAGGAGACCAAGGCCGTCCTCAACGAGGCGTCCATGATGAAGTTCCTGGAGCAGAAGATCCGTTCGCTGGGCACGGCCGCCTGCCCGCCGTACCACCTGGCCATCGTCGTCGGCGGCACCTCGGCGGAGTACGCCCTGAAGACCGCCAAGTACGCGTCCGCGCACTACCTGGACGAGCTGCCCACCGAGGGCTCGCCGACCGGCCACGGCTTCCGCGACAAGGAGCTGGAGGACAAGGTCTTCGAGCTCACCCAGAAGATCGGGATCGGCGCCCAGTTCGGCGGCAAGTACTTCTGCCACGACGTCCGCGTGGTCCGCCTGCCCCGGCACGGCGCGTCCTGCCCGGTCGCCATCGCGGTGTCCTGCTCCGCCGACCGCCAGGCCGTCGCCAAGATCACCGCCGAGGGCGTCTTCCTGGAGCAGTTGGAGACCGACCCGGCCCGCTTCCTCCCCGACACCACCGACGAGGAGCTGACCGAGGGCGCCGGCCCCGACCTCGACGCGGTCGCCGTCGACCTCAACCGCCCGATGGACGAGGTCCTCGCCGAGCTGACCCAGCACCCGGTCAAGACCCGCCTCTCGCTCACCGGTACCCTGGTCGTGGCCCGCGACATCGCCCACGCCAAGATCAAGGAACGGCTGGACGCGGGCGAGGAGATGCCGCAGTACCTCAAGGACCACCCGGTCTACTACGCCGGCCCGGCCAAGACCCCCGAGGGCTACGCCTCCGGCTCGTTCGGCCCGACCACGGCCGGCCGGATGGACGCCTACGTCGAGCAGTTCCAGGCCGCCGGCGGCTCCAAGGTCATGCTCGCCAAGGGCAACCGCTCCCAGCAGGTCACCGACGCCTGCGCCGCGCACGGCGGCTTCTACCTGGGCTCCATCGGCGGCCCCGCGGCCCGCCTCGCCCAGGACTGCATCAAGAAGGTCGAGGTCCTCGAATACGAGGAGCTCGGCATGGAGGCCGTCTGGAAGATCGAGGTCGAGGACTTCCCGGCCTTCATCGTCGTCGACGACAAGGGCAACGACTTCTTCACCGATCCGGCCCCGACGACCCCGACCTTCACCTCGATCCCGGTCCGCCAGGGGTCGTAACCCCCCCGTCAACTCCGTTCCGAATACCCGGAGTTCCAGACGCTCGACGTTCCGGATGCGCGGAGTTCCGGGCGTCCGGAACTCCGAACGGACGGTACCGTTCACGGCCGTCACCCACCGCGCGGGGGTGACGGCCGTGAACCTTTCGGCAATTCCCGGCGGAGCACGGCCCGTTCCGGAACCGCCCTCTTCGTTGCCGCTCGAACGGTTGGGGGGCGCGCACGCAAAACCGCTCATTCCCAGCGGAGTTGGCCTCGTTTCCGCCCTCGCCAGCGCCGCCCCCCGCACCTCCACCACCAGCGCGTCGGGGCGCCGGTCACGCGCGCACGCCCTAGGACCGATCCGGCCGCTCCCTACGGGCCCCACCCCCATGCGGCGTCGCGTTCCAGCAGCCCGTCCGTGCTCCTGGCGCACGCTTGGTGACGCGTGCAGAACGTCAGGCCGTGCGCGACGACAGGTCGACAATTGACGGGGCACCCGACAAGGGCCCGGGGGCGGGAAGTGCCCGCCCGACCCGGCAACGGCGTCCGCCCAGCCACCCGGCCACCTAACGTCCCCGATGCCGGGGGCAGGCACAGGGGGGCCACGCCTGGGTGAGGCCGTAGAGGTCGAAGCGGTCGCCGGCGACGACGTGGACCTGGGCGCGCTCCTGGACGACGACGCCGTCGCGGGTCGTGGTGTAGACGCGCAGGGTCATCAGTGACTGCCGGGATCGCGAGCCCGATGATGTGTGGCCGACACTCGTGGCCATGGTGACGCTCCTGTTCGGTGGGGGGTGTTGGCGCTGTCCTGTTAGGTGCGAGGGCGGCTCCCCTGGTTCCGTCGTGGGATCGCCTTAACTTTCCGCGATTGATACGTTCCGTGTTCCCATCGTCACCCTGAGCCGTAACCTTGGGAAGGAGTGAGAGCTGAGTCCTACAGACGTAAGAATGCGAAGCCGGGGAGAAGCCGGGGGCGAGGAAGTGAGGCCATGGCCAAGGGGGTTGGGCCTTGTCCGCGTTCGGGGTCGCGGGCGGTGCGTGGCGACGGCGGGGCGGCGCCCGTCGGGCAGGGGCGGGGGCGGGAGGGCGGTGAAGCCGCCGCGATGAGGGGGTAGTTGACATGGGCACCTGAGCCGTCGGGATCGCCCGAGCCGCCCGGGCCGGCGGGCGGGAGCGCGCGTTCGTGGCGCGGTGCGGGGCGGTCGGCGGCGAGGGGGACGGAGGGGGCCGTGGCAGCCAACTCGCCGGGCGATGAGGGGAGGTGGGGGCCGCGAGGCCGACGGGGGCGACGAGGGGCGGGGCGGACCGTCACCGAGGGCGAAAGGCGGAAGTGGAGGCACCTCGTCCGCATGCCCCGGGCGGCACGGTGGGTGTCGGTGCAGGCAGGTGACATCCGCGGGCGGCCGGGAACAGAACCGGCCTTGCGGGCACTGTCATAGGCATGAGCGAAAACAGCGCATTCAGGATCGAGCACGACTCGATGGGCAAGGTGCGGGTTCCCGCACACGCCAAGTGGCGGGCCCAGACGCAGCGGGCGGTGGAGAACTTCCCGATCTCCGGGCAGCGGCTGGAGCGGGCGCACATCGAGGCGTTGGCGCGGATCAAGGGGGCGGCCGCCAAGGTCAACGCCGAGCTGGGGGTGCTGGCCAAGGACCTCGCGGGGGCCATCGCGGAGGCGGCCGCGGAGGTGGCCGAGGGGCGGTGGGACGAGGACTTCCCGGTGGACGTGTTCCAGACGGGATCGGGGACGTCGTCGAACATGAACGCCAACGAGGTGATCGCGACCCTCGCCAGCGAGCGGCTGGGGCGCGCGGTGCACCCCAATGACCACGTCAATGCGAGCCAGTCGTCGAACGACGTGTTCCCGTCGTCGATTCACATCGCGGCGACCTCGGCCGTGCTTCATGACCTGATTCCGGCGTTGGAGCACCTGGCGGCGGCGCTGGAGCGCAAGGCGGCGGAATTCGCCGAGGTGGTGAAGTCCGGGCGGACGCATTTGATGGATGCCACGCCGGTGACGCTGGGGCAGGAGTTCGGCGGTTATGCGGCGCAGGTGCGGTACGGCGTGGAGCGGTTGCGCGCGTCGTTGCCGCGATTGGCCGAACTGCCGCTCGGGGGAACGGCGGTGGGGACGGGGATCAACACCCCGCCGGGATTCTCGGCGGCGGTGATCGCCGAGGTGGCGCGGGCGACCGGGCTGCCGTTGACCGAGGCGCGCGACCACTTCGAGGCGCAGGGCGCGCGGGACGGAATCGTCGAGACCAGCGGCCAGTTGCGGACCATCGCGGTGGGGCTGACGAAAATCGCCAACGACCTGCGGTGGATGGCGTCGGGGCCGCGGACGGGGCTCGCCGAGATCAACCTGCCGGATCTCCAGCCCGGTTCGTCGATCATGCCGGGGAAGGTCAATCCGGTGATTCCGGAGGCGGTGTTGATGGTCGCCGCGCAGGTCACCGGAAATGACGCGACGGTGGCGGCGGCCGGGGCGTCCGGCAATTTCGAACTCAATGTGATGCTGCCGGTGATCGCGCGGAATGTGCTGGAGTCGGTGCGGCTGCTCACCAATGTGTCGCGGCTGCTGGCCGACCGGACGGTGGACGGCATCACCGCGAATGTGGCGCGGGCCCGCGAATACGCCGAGTCGTCCCCGTCGGTGGTCACTCCGTTGAACAAGTACCTCGGTTACGAGGAGGCGGCGAAGGTCGCCAAGCAGTCGCTGGCGGAGCGGCGGACGATCCGCGAGGTGGTCATCGAGGGCGGTTACGTCGAGCGTGGGCTGCTGACGGTTCAACAGCTCGACGAGGCGCTCGATGTGTTGCGCATGACCCATCCGTAACCACCGGTGCGGCGCATGTCACCGCGCGCGTAACGCGACGCCCCTAAGATCTGCGCATGACAGCGGACATGGTGGAGACGGCGGAGGGCGGGACGGGCGGTGCGCCCGGGCCAACGGGCGAAGCGGGTCAACGGGGTGCGGGCGGGGGCCGTTGGGCGCCCGGCGAGCACGTCCTGTGGCGCTACCGCGACAACGCCGACCCCCGCCGGTTCCACATCTGTCGTCCGGTGACCGTCGTGCAGGACACCGAGGAGTTGCTCGCGGTGTGGATGGCGCCGGGCACCTCGTGCATCAAGCCGGTGCTCGCCGACGGCACGCCGGTGCACCGCGAGCCGCTCGCCACCCGTTACACCACACCGCGCCGTACCCAGCGCCACCAGTGGTTCGGCACCGGTGTGCTGAAGTTGGCCAGGCCCGGGGACCCTTGGTCGGTCTGGCTGTTCTGGGAGAGCGGCTGGCACTTCAAGAATTGGTACGTCAATCTGGAGGAGCCGCGCCGCCGTTGGTCGGGCGGAATCGACTCGCTCGACCATTTCCTCGACATCTGTGTCTATCCGGACCGGCGCTGGGAGTGGCGGGACGAGGACGAGTTCGCGCAGGCGCGGCGGGACGGGTTGATGACGGACGCGCAGGCGGCCGGCGTCAGTTCCGCCGGGCGCGCCGCGGTCGCACAGATCGAGGCGTGGGGCGGGCCGTTCGCCGACCACTGGGAGGATTGGCGGCCCGATCCGGCCTGGGAGGTTCCCGTGCTTCCGGAGAACTGGGATCGACCACCAGATCGTTTGCTGTCGTGAGGTAGCAAACGTGAAAAGAAGAGAATGAAGCGAGTGAAGGGGGCGAACGGTGGAAAGGTGCGCCTATGGGCGAAGCTGTTTCCCACTGGCTTCCCACGGCGTTCCCGCTGGACGAGAAGCGGTGGTCAGCCCCCTTGCTGCGCACTGGGCCTTCAAACGTAGGATCGTCCTCCGCAAGACTGCACAGGCGCAACTCCAGAACGAGAAAACGAACTTGACCGCGGTCGCAGGAGGGGCGAGGTCGTGAGCGCGACGAGCTACGACACGTACGAGGGTCTGAACCGGTTAGGACTCGACCGGGCCGGACAGGCCGAGGCGTTCGACACGATCGGCAATCAGTACGAGACGGCCTTCCCGCACAAGGAAGGCCAGATCGCCTCCGGCACGTGGTTGAGCGGAGAACTGCCGGCGGCTTCGCGGATCCTCGACGCCGGCTGCGGGACGGGCCTGCCGACGGCCCGTCAACTCACCGACGCGGGACACCGGGTCGTGGGAATCGACCTCTCCCCCGGGATGGTCGAACTGGCCCGGGAGAACGTCCCGGGCGCCGAATTCCACCGGCTGGACATCGCCGATCTGCGCGGCGGCCGGCTGGGCGGCGGCGGCTCCTTCGACGGAATCGCCGCCTATTTCTCGTTGTTGATGATGCCCCGGGCGGAAATCCCCTGTGCGCTCGGCATGTTGCACGACCTCCTGCGCCCCGGCGGGCTGTTGGCCCTGGCAATGGTCGAGGCCGATATCGACGACTTCCCCCTTCCGTTCCTCGGCAGCACGATCCGGGTATCCGGATATCTGCGGGAAGACCTGCGCCGGGTCGTGCGCGACGCGGGATTCGACATCGTCGGGGAGGACTCATATGCGTATGCCCCGGCGAGCACGGACGTACCACCCGAAATCCAGCTCTTTCTGCACCTGCGACGCGCTTGAGACGCACCGCGTCGGGCGCGGCCGCTCGGGCGGCGCGCACCGGACGCGGCGCGCCGGCGCCAGCCCCGGACGGATGGAACCCCACGCGTGACGGAGCACCCCACCTCCCATGAAACGCGGCAGTCGGCCCCGACCGCCGCGTCCTCGGCGTCCCCTCCCGCGGGGACGGCCGGGACGGCGCCGCTCGGCGGCGTACCCGACCCGCGCAGCACCCTCCAGCAGCCCGTCGGTGCCGGCCACGAGCCGGGGCCGGGCTCGGGGTTCGCGGTGCGCGGCGGCGACGACACCGGCTTCGAGGCGGGCGCGGCCGGCCGGCGCGCCGCCACGGCCTCCGCGGGTCCGCCGGCCGGGCAGGGGGACGCCGAACCGACCGCGGACCACGGCCCGGCCGGCGACGGCGGGCGGGCGTACGGCGCGGCCCGCGAATCCCGCGACAGTTCCTACGGCGCATGCGCCGGGTCGTACGGGGGCTCGTACGACACGTACGGGGAGGTGGCCATGTCCGCTGAGGATCGACCGGGCGGTGTGCCGGACGGGGAGCGCGCGGCGGTCCGGGCGGGCCGGCCGGCGACGCACGGCGCGTTGGATCGCGCCGGAGCGCCCGAGCCGGACGAGGAGCCGGGGCACGCGCAACCGCGGCCCGGCGGCGAGGGCGTGGGGCGGCCACGGGAGGGCGGCGCGGCGGGCCCGGCGGCGCGGAACTCCCGCCCCAGGCGGGGCCGCCGCAGCCGCCCGTGGTGCCGCCGGCCCGCTCGGCGCACCCCGGCGAGGGCCGGGAGTCGGCCGCGGCCCGGCAGGCCAGCGGCGACCGGCTGCGGTTCATCGGGGCGGCGACCCGGCGGATCGCCCGCGGGATAGACCTGGACGAGATCGTGTTGGGGCTGTGCAGGGCGACGGTGCCGACGTTCGCCGACGCGATCCTGGTGTACCTGCGCGATCCGCTGCCGGTGGGCGACGAGCGGCCGACCGGCCCGGTGGTGCTGCGGCTGCGCCGTACCGACCGGATCCCGGAGGAGCCGGACACCGGCGGGCTGCGGCTGCCGGTGCTGCCGGCGCAGCCGGATCTGGGGCCGGCGATGGGCGGCAGCGCCGCGGAGCTGTCCGAGGTGCGCCCGGGCGGGCCGCTGGCGGAAGTGCTGCGCGGGGTCCGCCCGTTGTTCGGCGAGGCGCAGGCGGCGCGGACCGCGCTGCCGGAGCTGCTGGGCCCGGACACCCGCCTGCCGGGCGGCCACCGGGTGATCCTGGCGCCGCTGCGCGGACGCCGGCGGGTGATCGGCGCGGCGGTCTTCCTGCGCCGGCCGGACCGGCCGTCGTTCGATCCGGACGACCTGCTGGTGGCGGCCCAGTTGGCGACGCACACCGCGCTGGGCGTGGACAAGGCGGTGCTCTACGGCCGCGAGGCGTACATCGCCGATGCGCTGCAGCGCACCATGCTGCCGGACTCGTTGCCGCAGCCCACCGGCGTGCGGCTGGCCAGCCGTTATCTGCCGGCCGCCGAGACCGCCCGGGTGGGCGGCGACTGGTACGACGCGATCCCGCTGCCGGGCAGCCGGGTGGCGCTGGTGGTCGGCGATGTGATGGGCCACTCGATGACCTCGGCCGCGATCATGGGGCAGCTCCGGACCACCGCGCAGACCCTGGCCGGCCTGGACCTGCCGCCGCAGGAGGTGCTGCACCACCTCGACGAGCAGGCCCAGCGGCTGGGTTCGGACCGGATGGCGACCTGCCTGTACGCGGTCTACGACCCGGTGGCGCACCGGATCATCGTCGCCAACGCCGGGCATCCGCCGCCGGTGATGCTGCACCGCGGCGGGCGCGCGGAGGTGCTGCGGGTGCCGCCGGGAGCGCCGATCGGCGTCGGCGGGGTGGACTTCGAGGCGGTGGAGCTGGACGCCCCGGCGGGCGCGACGCTGGTGCTCTACACCGACGGCCTGGTGGAGTCCCGTATCCGGGACGTGTGGACCGGCATCGAGCAGCTCCGCGAGCGGCTGGCCGAGACGGCCCGGCTGACCGGGCCCAATCCCCCGCCGCTGGAGCCGCTGTGCGACGAGGTGTTGGACATGCTCGGGCCGGGCGACCGCGATGACGACATCGCGCTGCTGGCCGCCCGCTTCGACGGGATCGCGCCCAGCGACGTCGCGTACTGGTACCTCGATCCGAAGGCGCAGACGGCCGGGCAGGCGCGCCGGTTGGCCCGCCGGGCGCTGGCCCGTTGGGGCCTGGACGAGCTGTCGGACCAGTTGGAGCTGCTGGTCAGCGAGGTGGTGACCAACGCGGTGCGGTACGCGGAGCGGCCGGTGACGCTGCGGCTGCTGCGGACCGACGTGCTGCGCTGCGAGGTCGGCGACGACGTGCCGCAGTTGCCGCGGCTGCGGCAGGCCCGGCCATCCGACGAGGGCGGCCGGGGGCTGTACCTGGTCAACCGGATGGCGCGGCGCTGGGGCGCGACCCGGCTGAGCATGGGGAAGGTGGTCTGGTTCGAGCTGTCGATGCCGCCGGCGACGCGCCACTGAGGCCGCGCCCCGCGCCGTCGCACGTACGGGGACCCGCGTCCGGACCGGGCGGGGTCCCCGTAGGCAGGTCCGGGACTCGACCGGACGCCGGGGACCCCTTGCCGAGGTGCCGCCGACGGCGTTGACTGCTTGGGTGGGGGACAAAAGGGATCGAACGGGACCAGCCGCCCTCGGAAGGGACTGACGGCCCCGGGCCCACCCACCCCACCGCCAGTCATCGAACGGGAGGCATTCCTCCAATGAGTAGCAGCGCGCAGAACGTCCCGCCCACCACGAACAACGTCGGCATCCCGGTGGAGAGCGACGAGCACTCCCTGACCGTGAGCCCGGACGGTCCGATCCTGCTCCAGGACCACTATCTGATCGAGAAGATGGCCCAGTTCAACCGCGAGCGGGTCCCCGAGCGGGTGGTGCATGCCAAGGGCAGCGGCGCCTACGGCTTCTTCAAGGTCACCAACGACGTCAGCCAGTTCACCAAGGCGGACCTCTTCCAGCCCGGCAAGGAAACCGAGATGCTGGCCCGCTTCTCGACCGTCGCCGGCGAGCAGGGCTCCCCCGACACCTGGCGCGACCCCCGCGGCTTCGCCCTCAAGTTCTATACCGAGCAGGGCAATTACGACCTGGTGGGCAACAACACCCCGGTGTTCTTCGTGCGGGACACGATCAAGTTCCAGGACTTCATCCGCTCACAGAAGCGCCGCCCGGACAACGGGCTGCGCGACAACGACATGCAGTGGGACTTCTGGACGCTCTCGCCGGAGTCGGCCCACCAGGTCACCTGGCTGATGGGCGACCGCGGCATCCCCAAGACCTACCGGCACATGAACGGGTACGGCTCGCACACCTACATGTGGGTCAACGCGGGCGGCGAGAAGTTCTGGATCAAGTACCACTTCAAGACCGACCAGGGCATCGACTTCCTCACCCAGGCCGACGCCGACCGGCTGGCCGGCGAGGACGGCGACTACCACCGCCGGGACCTGCACGACGCCATCGAGGGCGGCAACGCCCCGTCGTGGACGCTGTACGTCCAGGTCATGCCGTTCGACGACGCCCCGGACTACCGCTTCAACCCGTTCGACCTGACCAAGGTGTGGCCGCACGGCGACTACCCGCTGATCGAGGTCGGCCGGATGACGCTCAACCGGAACCCGGAGGACTACTTCATCCACATCGAGCAGGCCGCGTTCGAGCCGTCCAACATGGTGCCGGGCATCGGCCCGTCCCCGGACAAGATGCTGCTCGGCCGGCTGTTCTCGTACCCGGACACCCACCGGTACCGGATCGGCCCGAACTACGCGCAGTTGCCGCCCAACCGCCCGCACGTGCCGGCCCATTCGTACGCCAAGGACGGCCCGATGCGGTTCGACCCATCGCGGGCGGCCCGGCCGTACGCGCCGAACTCCTACGGGGGCCCGGCGGCCGACACCCAGCGCTACGGGGAGCCGGCGGGCTGGGAGTCCAGCGGTGCGATGGTGCGCGAGGCGTACACGCTGCGCCGGGACGACGACGACTTCGGGCAGCCGGGCACGATGGTCCGCGAGGTGTTGGACGACGCGGCCCGCGAGCGGCTGGTCAACAACATCGCCGGGCATCTGCTGGGCGGGGTGAGCCGGCCGGTGCTGGACCGGGCGCTCCAGTACTGGCGGAACGTCGACAAGAACCTCGGCGACCGGGTCGCCAAGAAGGTCAACGGCGGCTGATCCGCGCGCGAACGGCGCCGCGGCCCGCACCCTTTGGGGTGCGGGCCGCGATGCTGACGGGGACCGGGCGGGTCAGTTGCCGAGGTTCGGCAGGCTGTCGTTGCCGCCGGTGCTGGTGTTGCCGCCCGTGCCGGTGTTGCCACCCGTGCCGGTGTTGCCGCCGGTGCTGGTGTTCCCGCCGGTGTTGCCACCGGCTTTGCCGCCGGTGCCGCCGTTCGGCGGGCCGGAGCCGCCGTCGGTCGGCGTGGGCCGGCCGGTCGGGCGGCCGGTGCCGGCGGTGTCCGACGGGGAGCCGCCCTGGGTGGGGGTGGTCGTCGGCGGGTGGGTCGGCGTCGACGGCGCGGTCGGGGTGGCCGGCGCGGAGGGGGTGAGCGTCGGGGGCGCGGGCGGCGGCACCGCGGCGCCCATGTCGGTCTCCAGGTCGAAGTCGCCGCCACTGCTGTCGCCGAGCGCGGACTGGGTGTAGTCCGCCCACACCCGCGCCGGGTAGCCGCCGCCGTTGACCCGGCCGCCGCCTCCGGTGCCCTTCAGGGTGACCTGCTTGCCGCCGCTGGGCGACTCACCGAACATGCCGACCGCGGTGACCAGCTTGGGCGTGTAGCCCACGAACCAGGCCGACTTGTTGTCGTCGGAGGTGCCGGTCTTGCCCGCCGCCTTGTAGGAGGCGTTCTTCACCGCGCTCGACGCGGTGCCGTCGTCGACCACACCGGTCAGGACGGAGGTGACGGTGTCGGCGGTCTTGCGCGAGAGGACCTCGCCGCCGATCGGGTCCTTGAGCGGGACCTCCTTGTCGACGCCGTTCTGGGTGTGCACCGCCTTGACGACCATGGTCGGGGTGACCTTGGTGCCGTGGTTGTCGAGGGTGGCGTAGGCGCCCGCCATCTGGAGCGGGCTGGCGCCCATGGTGCCCAGGGCCATGGCGGGCTGCACCTCGGACTTGGGGACGTTCAGGCCGAGTTGGACCGCGGTCTGCTTGACCTGGTCCAGGCCGACGTCGGCGCCCATCTGCGCGAAGACGGCGTTGACGGAGTTGTTGGTCGCCGTCTGGACGCTGATCTTGCCGTAGGTGCGCTCGTCCTCGTTCGGCGGGGCGAACGGCTTGGTTCCGCCGACGACCGGGCGGCGGTTGGCGCCGTCGTAGATCGTGTTCGGGGTGATCGGGACGCCGTTCTGGGTCTGCGCGCCGTTCTGCAGCGCCGCGGCCAGGACCAGCGGCTTGAAGGTGGAGGCCGCCTGGTAGTCGGAGCGGGTCGCGTTGTTGGTGTAGTGCTTCGGGTAGCCCGCACCGCCGTACATCGCCACGACGTGGCCGGTCTTGGGGTCCACCGAGGCCGCGCCGAGCTGGGCGTCGCCGTCCACCGAGCGCTGGTTGGGCTTCAGGTCGTCGAGGAGCTTCCGCTTCACCGACGCCTCCAGGTCCTTCTGCCGGTTCTTCTCGATGCCGAGGGTGACGGTCCAGCCCCCGGCCTCGAACTCGCCCGGGTCGACGCCCTGGGCGAAGAGCTCCTTCTTGGCCGCCTCGACGATGTAGCTGGCCTGGCCGGTGAGACCGGGCAGCGGCTTGGGCGGCTTGGGCACGTCGAACTTCTGCTGGGCGCGCTCCTCCGGGCTGAGCCACTTCATCTCGACCATGTTGTCGAGCGCGTACGCCCAACGCTCCTGGACGCGCTGCTTGCCGGCGGCGGAGGCGATGGCCCAGTCGTACTGGTTGGGAGCCTGGAGCAGCGAGGCCAGGTAGGCGCCCTGCGAGACGGTGAGCTTGTCGGAGTCCACGCCGTAGTACGCCTGGGCGGCGGCCTGGATGCCGTAGGCGCCGCGGCCGTAGTAGCTGGTGTTGATGTAGCCGGCGAGGATGTCCTCCTTGGAGAACTTCTGGTCCACCTTGAGGGAGATGACGATCTCCTGGAGCTTGCGGGAGATCGTCTGCTCTTGGCTCAGGTAGTAGTTCTTGACGTACTGCTGGGTGATCGTCGAACCGCCCTGCTTGCCCTTGCCGCTCAGGGTGTTGATGACCCCGCGCAGGGTGCCCTTCAGGTCGACGCCGGAGTCCTGGTAGAAGGTCTTGTTCTCGGCGGCCACGAAGGTGTGCTGGACGGGCTTGGGTATCTTGCTGAGCGGGACGGTCTCGCGGTTGACCTGGCCGGCCCGCGCCATGACCGAGCCGTCCGCGTACTTGAAGACGTTGCTCTGGAGCTGGGCGCTCTTGTTGCCGGCGGGCACGCCCACGTAGAGGTACAGCCCGATGAATCCCAGGATGCCCAGCAGGCACACGCCCAGGAACGCGCCGAGGATCTTCTTCCAGGTGAAGAGGCGGCGTATGCCGGACTTCTTCTCGTTCTTTCCGGCCCGGCGGGCACTGCTCTGCGCCGCCCGCCTCGCGTCAGCTCGGCCCATCGCTCGTGCAACTCCAGTCGTTCCGCCCCCGGCATAACTCAGCGGTTGAAGCTAACACCGCATCTGACAACAAATACTCATCGATCAAGGCTTTTCCCTACGTGACAAACAGCACGGGAGTCGCGTGCAACCGTCCGGACAGTAGCCGCGGCCCGCTGGACCGCAGCAGGCCAGCGGGTTAAAGTGATATCACTTTGCTAGACCAGCGAAAGCACTCGCTGCGGCGCACATCACGCACCGCGACGCGCGCCGTCGAAAGAGAAACGGGGACCACATGACCGCTACGACACCCGCTCCGCACGGCGCCGGGGACGCCCCGGAGATGCCCGAGCCGCAGGTCCGCGAGCGGGCCGCGCACAGCATCCCGGGCGGACTGGCCCTGCTGCTGACCGTCCTGGGCGTCGCCCTCGGCCTCGTCGTGATCATCGTCGGCGGGATCCTGGGCAACAACGGCAACAACGCGGCCGGCGTCCCGCTGGTGATCGTCGGGATCCTGCTGCTCGTTGGCTCCTTCTTCTGCATGACCGGCGTGAAGATGGTGGCGCCGGGCGAGGCCCGGGTGATCCAGCTCTTCGGCCGGTACGTCGGCACCATCCGCACCGACGGCCTGCGGTGGGTCAACCCGCTCACCTCGGCCCGCAGGATCTCCACCCGGGTCCGCAACCACGAGACCTCGGTCCTCAAGGTCAACGACGCGTACGGCAACCCGATCGAGCTGGCCGCGATCGTCGTCTGGAAGGTCGAGGACACCGCCCAGGCGCTCTTCGAGGTCGACGACTTCCTGGAGTTCGTCGCCACCCAGACCGAGGCCGCGGTCCGGCACATCGCCATCGAGTACCCCTACGACGCCCACGACGAGGGCGGCCTCTCGCTGCGCGGCAACGCCGAGGAGATCACCGAGAAGCTGGCCGTGGAGCTGACCGCCCGGGTCCAGGCCGCCGGCGTGCAGATCATCGAGACCCGCTTCAGCCACCTCGCCTACGCCCCGGAGATCGCCTCCGCGATGCTCCAGCGGCAGCAGGCCGGCGCGGTCGTCGCGGCCCGCCAGCAGATCGTCGAGGGCGCCGTGGGCATGGTCGAGTCGGCCCTGGAGCGCATCAACGAACAGGGCATCGTCGAGCTGGACGAGGAGCGCAAGGCCGCCATGGTCAGCAACCTGATGGTGGTGCTGTGCGGCGACCGCGCCGCCCAGCCGGTGCTGAACACGGGCTCGCTGTACCAGTGAGCACGGACGCCACAGAGGGTCCCGACGCCGAACGCGAACGGCCCCCCGCCCGCCGGCCGCAGCAGCGCAAGCAGGTGCTGCTGCGGCTGGACCCGCTGATCCACGACGCCCTCACCCGCTGGGCCGACGACGAACTCCGCAGCGCCAACGCCCAGATCGAGTTCCTGCTCCGCAAGGCCCTGGGCGACGCCGGCCGCCTCCCCCGCGGCGCGGGCGGCCCCCCACGCCGCGGCCGCCCACCCAAACACCGGGGGGCGGAGGAGGGGCGGGAGGGGGGCGGCTGAGCAATCACCGGATCAGGGCGCCCCAGGCCGGCCGACGCATCCATCAAGGCGGGAAGAGCCGCACCAAGGGAGATCCACGGGCGGGCGCGCGCATCCAGCGGTGGCCAGCACCGTGGCTCGCCGTGACGTCACTGCAAGAGAGCTGCTGCGGCAGGGCGTCGCGCAGTGGCGCGGCCAAGCCTGGCCGGCCCGGTATCGCTCGTCCGATCGCCGCCCGGTTGACCTCCATAAACGCTGCGAGGTAATCCGGTACAAGATTGGCTGGATGTTTCGCCGACGAAGTGCCCCCCTAAGTCATCGCCTAGGATGGCCGATTGCCCATCCTGGGGGCACTTGGTGACGCCCCCTCACGGGCCCAGGAACACACGAGAAACGGGGAATCGGGGGAGTCTTGTCGACCAGCAAAGTCGATCCAAAGGCACTGCGCACGGCCGCCACTCACGGCGAAGAGATGCAAGCCGGACTGGGAACCGGCCTTGGCAATCTCGATGCGCACCATCAGGGAGTGCGGGGGCAGACGGAAGGGTTTCAGTTCGTCGCGGAGCTGATGAAAACGCAGCAGAGTTGGCATGATCGCCTCAGCGACGTCCGGAAGGAGTGCGGCGAGGTCGCACGCTCGCTCAGGGGCTCGGCCGACAACTACGAGAAGAACGACGAGGCAACCGCAAAGTCGTTCACCCGGCCTGGCGCCGGAAGTTCCGTTGCCGTCCGCCCTGCGGCGCAGAGCGCTGCCCGCTTCAACAGCCCCTTTGGGTGATGCCGGATGCCGCTGACGATCCGAGATATCCAGAACCTCGGCTTCTCCGCGCTGGAGAGCGCGAAGGAAGAATGGGCACAGGTCGCCCGACGCCTCGGGGGCTACGGCGACCGCGTTGACGGCCATATGCGCCGCCCCTTGCAGCACGAGTGGTCCGGGAGCGCAGCCGATGCGGCGCAGAAGCGCATGGGGAGGCTGAGCGAGAACTTTCAGTTCGGCAGCCAGGAATGCGCTCTCATCGAGACGGCCCTGGACGGGGTCATCACCGAACTTCGAACGCAGCAGAAGAAGCTCCACCAGTCATTGGACGAAGCCATCCAGAAGGGCTACAAAATCGCGCCGACCGGCGAGGTCATGTACGCCAGCGAGGGCGATGTTCCCACCGGAGACCCCGACGCGGGAACGCCGGCGAAGGAACAGGAGCGGCGCGGCCTTGAAGAGAACATCATCGGCGTTCTGCGCAACGCCTCGGAGATAGACGCCCGCTACTGCATCGCCCTGGCGAGACTGCGGGTCGGTCGTGGGCTTTCCGTGGACCATCTGGAGTCGATGCGCGACGCCTCGGACATTTCCAAGATTTCTGGAGTGGCCGTCGGGCTCGAATCAACTCCCAAGAAGGGAACCGACCCGAAGATCGTCCGGAACTGGTGGAACGGCCTGAGCAAGGAAGAGCAGGAGGAGCAGCTGGCGCTCAATCCGAGCGTCATCGGAAACCTCGACGGAATTCCGGCCAGGACTCGTGACAAGGCGAATCGGGTCAATCTCGACCGGCTGATCGCCATGTACCCACCGGGTTCGCGCGTGACGCCAACGGTGGCGCGGCAGCGCGAGGGTTTCGAGGCGATCAGGAATCGTCTCGAAGGGGATTCCGGTAAGGAACCCGAACCCCTGCTGCTCGGCATCGGGCCAGAAGGACAGGGACGAGCCATTCTGTCGTACGGTGACCCCGACACGGCGGACAACGTCGCCGCCTACGTGCCTGGGTTCAATACCCAGCTCAGAGATGTCGGGGGTCCGGACGGGGATCGCGCCAAGAATGTGTGGGACTCGGCACGGAAAGCCGATGGCGGGCAACACCGAACGGCTTCCATCGTATGGCTGGGATACGACGCCCCGCAGGGCGGCACCGACAGGCTCGCCGAGACCGACCTTGGAGTCGCGGATGAAGAGCGGGGAAAGCAGGGCGGCGCGGACTTCGGGAAGTTCCTCGACGGTATTCACGCCACGCACCAGGGCGAAAAGCCGCACGTGACGGCCATTGGGCACAGTTATGGGTCATTTACCGTGGGGCAGGCGGCTCAACGCGAGGGCGGAATTCCCGCGGACGACATCGTCTTGGTGGGCAGTCCAGGCACCGGGGCCCAGCGGGCCGACCAGCTTGGGGTAGGCGCTGACCATGTGTGGGTAGGCGCAGCGGACAGCGATCCGGTTACCCATACACCGTCCGACAGCGAAGTCGCCGGACAGATGTTCGGCGGCCCCTTTGGAGGCATCATTGCGCATCTGGGCGATCCGCATGAAGTGCACTTCGGGCAGGATCCGGCCAGCACGGAGTTCGGCGGGCGACGGTTTTCCGTGGACGACGGCGTGCCCTGGAGTTCGCACTCAAATTACTTCGATGACGGCGAGGAGACCAGCGGCGAGTCGCTGAACAACATGGGAAGAATCGTGGCTGGAACTCCGGAAAAAGTCACCTCTGAAGAGAGGCGATGACGCATGACGCGTCGACGAACTCTTCCCCTCGTGGCCATCAGCATCGCGCTTGCACCGGGAATCCTTATCGGATGCTCCGCCTTGCGGGGAGGCGACCCCGAGCCAACCATCAGCGCGGATCAGGCCATCGAGCGCATCGACTCCGTCCTGGACGACACCTTCAAGGCGGTACACCCACAGCTCAAGTGGCGAGACGGCCCGGCCCACCTGTCGGAGATCAAGAACTCATTCACGAATACAGCCAGCGGAGAAGTAAGCGTTGGTCGACACCGCTTCGTGCGCACCAAAATCTCGAAAGCAAAGCTGAACAAACTGATCGCGGCCTTCGACAAGCAGTGGCGGAAAGCCGGCTTCGAGATCAAGTCCACAAACCCTAGAGAGCCTTCACTCTCCGGTAAGGCATCGGACGGCTGCGTCGTTAACTTCTCGGTGAGCGGGTTCGGCAACGTCGAAATCTCCGCCGGCGTCGCCGCCCGATCCGACGGCCCCCGCGGTGGCATCGAAGGTGAGGGCGGCGACACGTTCCCCAAGGCTCCCGACGGCGGCCCCGACTACACCCCGGACGCACAGGACCCCTACTGGTCCGCGTGACGCCCGCGCAAGCCCCACACCAGCGCTCACCGACGGCCGGATCCCATCTATAAACACTGCGTATACACCTCATGTAGAGTGCGAAGCATGCCCGTGGGTCGGCGCTGCCTTGAGCGCGTCGGTCCTCGTCATGCCCTGTTCGCACTCCCGGAGGCCCACGTATGACCCCGGCCGGTTCCCTGCTCGAAGCCCGTGCGCTGCACAAGGCGTACGGGCCGACGCCCGCGCTCGACGGCGCGGACTTCTCCATCCACTCCGGCGAGGTCGTCGCCGTCATGGGCCCCTCCGGGTCCGGGAAGTCGACCCTGCTGCACTGCCTCGCCGGGATCATCCGCCCCGACTCCGGGTCCGTGCGCTACGGCTCGCACGCCCTGACCGACCTCAGCGATGGCCGGCGCAGTGCCCTGCGCCGCACCGACTTCGGCTTCGTCTTCCAATTCGGCCAACTCGTACCGGAGTTGACCTGCCTGGAGAACGTCGCCCTGCCGCTCCGCCTCAACGGCACCAAGCGCAAGGAGGCCGAACGCCAGGCCCGCCACTGGCTGGAGCGACTGGAGGTGGACGGCGTCGCGGGCAAGCGGCCCGGCGAGGTCTCCGGCGGGCAGGGCCAACGGGTCGCGGTGGCCCGCGCGCTCGCCGGCCGGCCGCGGGTGGTCTTCGCCGACGAGCCCACCGGCGCCCTGGACTCCCTCAACGGCGAGCGCGTCATGGGCCTGTTGACCGATGCCGCGCGGGAGAGCAACGCGGCCGTGGTGCTGGTCACCCACGAGGCCCGGGTCGCCGCGTACGCCGACCGCGAGGTCGTGGTGCGGGACGGCATCGCGCGGGAGATGGCGGGCACGGCATGAGCACCGACACGACGAACGCCGCGCGCGGGCCGCGCGCCTGGGCCCGGGACCTCGTCATGGGCATGCGCTTCGCGGTCGGCGGCGGGCGCGAGGGGTGGATCCGCACCCTGTTGACCGCGGTCGGCGTGGGGCTGGGCGTGACGCTGCTGCTCACCGCGGCGTCCATCCCCACCATCGCCGCGGAGCGGAGCGAGCGCCGGGAGGCCCAGGCCCCGGCGCAGCTCGGCCGGGCCACGCCGCCGAGCGCGTCCACGCTGCTCGTCGGCGACGTGCACACGACGTACCGGACCCAGGCCGTCAGGGGCGAACTCCTGCGCCCGGACGGCCCGAAGGCGCCCGCCCCGCCGGGGGTGGCCGCCCTGCCCGGGCCGAACGAGATGGTGGTCTCCCCCGCGCTGCGCGAGCTGCTGCGCTCACCGGAGGGCGCGCTGCTGCGCGAGCGGCTGCCGTACAAGGACGTCGGCCTGATCGCGCAGAGCGGCCTGGTCGGCCCCGCCGACCTCACCTTCTACGCCGGCAGCGACACCCTGACCGAGGCCAACGGCGGCCACCGGATCCCCGGCTTCGGCATCGCGCCCACCAGCGATCCGCTGGACCCCAAGCTGCTGGCGCTGATCATCGTGGCGTTCGTGGTGCTGCTGATGCCGGTGGCGATCTTCATCGGCACCGCGGTCCGGTTCGGCGGGGAGCAGCGCGACCGCCGGTTGGCCGCCCTGCGGCTGATCGGCGCGGACGCCCGGATGACCCGGCGGACCGCGGCCGGCGAGGCGCTCTTCGGGGCACTGTGCGGCCTGTTGGTGGGGGCCGGGATGTTCCTGGGCGCCCGGCAACTGGCCTCCGGGATCACCGTCTGGGACATCTCCGCCTTCCCCTCCGACCTGACCCCGGCCCCGTGGCTGACCGCGTTGATCGCGCTCGCGGTGCCGCTGGCCGCCGTCCTCGTCACGCTGCTGTCGCTGCGCCGGGTGACCATCGAGCCGCTGGGCGTCGTCCGCAGCGGCGCGGACCGCCGGCGCCGGCTGTGGTGGCGGCTGCCGTTCCTGCTGGCCGGCGTGGCGCTGCTGATCGCCAACGGCAAGCTCAACTCCCCCGGCGGCGGCGTCAATCCGTACCTCGTCGGCGGCGGCGCCGCGGTGTTCCTGCTCGGGGTGACGCTGGTGCTGCCCTGGGCCGTGGACGCGGTGGTGGGCCGGCTGCGTCGCGGGACGGTGCCCTGGCAGCTCGCGGTGCGGCGGCTCCAGCTCAGCCCGGGCGCGGCCGCCCGCTCGGTCAGCGGGATCACCGTCGCGGTCGCCGGCGCGATCGCGCTCCAACTGCTCTTCTCCGCGGTGCAGGGCGACTTCATGAAGGTCACCGGACAGGACCCGACGCGGGCGCAGTTGCAGGCGTCGCTGCCCGCGCACGACATCGGCACGATCCGCACGGCGCAGAAGATGTTCCAGGAGACCGAGGGCGTCCGCGGCGTCGTCGCCACCATCGACTCCAACGCGTCCCGGCCCGGCCCGCAGCGCAAGGGCGAGCCGTTCGTCCCGATCACCCAGCTCGTCTACGGCGACTGCGCCAGCCTGGCCGAGATGGCCCGCCTGGGCTCCTGCAAGGACGGCGACGTCTTCGTCGTCCGGGACCACACCGGCCAGGTCGACACCGACTACATCACCCAGACCGCCCGACCCGGCGCCACGGTGGACCTCATCGTGCACAACGAGCAGGGGCCGCCCGTCGCGCCCCGGCTGTGGACCGTCCCGAAGACGGCCCGCACGGTCGACTCCCGCCCGGACCCGATGGGCCGGTCCTCCTTCGGCCTCTTCGTCACCCCCGGCGCCCTGGACGGCACGTCGCTGGAGGACCCGCAGGGCGTCGTCCAGCTCAAGGTCGACCCGACCGTCCCGGACGCCGTCGAGCACGTCCGGAACACCGCGGCCCGGATCAACCCCGTGATGGGCATCCACACGCTGCAGAACGTCGAGCGCGACTCCCACTTCACCAGCGTGCGCACCTGGCTGCTGGTCGCCTCCACCGCGACCCTGGCGCTGATCGCCGCCAGCATGCTGGTGACGATGCTGGAGCAACTGCGCGAGCGCCGCAGGCTGCTGTCCGTCCTGGTCGCCTTCGGGACCCGGCGGGCCACGCTGGCCTGGTCAGTGCTGTGGCAGACCGCCCTCCCGGTGCTCCTGGGGCTGGCCCTGGCGCTGGCCGGCGGCTGCGGGCTGGGCCTGTCGCTGCTGCGGATGGCCGGGAAGACCACGTTCGACGGGTCGGTGCTCTGGGCGCCGGTCGCCACCGGGGCGGCGCTGGTCCTGCTGGTGACGGCGCTCAGCCTGCCGCCGCTGTGGCGGATGATGCGGCCCGACGGGCTGCGCACGGAGTGAGCGCACCCGGTGCGGGGCGGCCGCCGGCGACGATCCGGCCGGCCGCCCCCGCACCGCCGTGCACGGGGCCTCTCCCCGCCCCTTCCCGCGAGGTATACCTCGTGCGTATACACCGGCGATACACCCCGGAGTAAGGTGGTCCGCATGTCAATCGGTCATACGCTGCTGGGCCTTCTGGAGTCCGGCCCCCGCCATGGCTACGACCTCAAGCGGGCCTTCGACGAGCACTTCGGGCAGGACCGCCCGCTGCACTACGGGCAGGTCTACTCGACCATGTCCCGGCTGCTCAAGAACGGTCTGGTCGAGGTCGACGGCGTGGAGGCCGGGGCCGGCCCGGAGCGCAAGCGGTACGCCATCACCGACGCCGGGATCACCGACGTCGCCCAGTGGCTGGCCCGACCGGAGAAGCCCGAGCCGTACCTCCAGTCGACCCTCTACACCAAGGTCGTGCTCGCCCTGCTGACCGAGCGGGACGCGGCCGAGCTGCTCGACACCCAGCGCACCGAGCACCTGCGGCTGATGCGCGGCCTGACCGAGCGCAAGCGCTCCGGCGACCTCGCCGACCAACTGATCTGCGACCACGCGCTGTTCCACCTGGAGGCGGACCTGCGCTGGCTGGAGTTGACCGCCGCCCGCCTGGACAAGCTGGCCGAGGCGGTCAGATGACGCCCGAGGGATCCCTGCTCGCCGCGGAGGGCCTCAGCAAGGCGTACGGGCCGACGCCCGCGCTCGACGGCGTGGACTTCTCCGTCCATCCCGGCGAGGTCGTCGCCGTCATGGGCCCCTCAGGCTCCGGCAAGTCGACCCTGCTGCACTGCCTCGCCGGCATCGTCCGCCCGGACTCCGGCACCGTCCGCTACGGCCCGCACACCCTCACCGACCTCGGCGACGCCCAGCGCAGCGCCCTGCGCCGCACCGACTTCGGCTTCGTCTTCCAATTCGGCCAACTCGTACCGGAGTTGACCTGCCTGGAGAACGTCGCCCTGCCGCTCCGCCTCAACGGCACCAAGCGCAAGGAGGCCGAACGCCAGGCCCGCCACTGGCTGGAACGCCTGGAGGTCGAGGGCGTGGGCCGGCAGCGGCCCGGCGAGATCTCCGGCGGCCAGGGCCAGCGGGTGGCGGTCGCCCGCGCGCTCGCCACCACCCCCCGCGTGCTCTTCGCCGACGAGCCCACCGGCGCCCTGGACTCCCTCAACGGCGAGCGCGTCATGGGCCTGCTCACCGACGCCGCCCGGGACACCAACGCGGCCGTGGTGCTGGTCACCCACGAGGCCCGGGTCGCCGCCTACTCCGACCGGGAGATCGTCGTCCGCGACGGCCGGGTGAAGGACCTGGCGGGCCCCGTATGACCCTGCTCCACCCGCGGACCGGCACCGGCACCGGCGGGGCGCGGAGCGCCGGCGTGCCCGCCGCCCCCCGCTCCGGGCCGCTCACCTGGGCCCGCGACCTCGCGATGGGCATGCGCTTCGCGGTCGGCGGCGGCCGGGAGGGCTGGATCCGCACCGCCCTGACCGCCGCCGGGGTCGCGCTCGGCGTGGCGGTACTGCTGTGCAGCGCCTCCGCACCGACCCTGATGAACGCCTGGCACGGCCGGGAGAAGGCCCGCGAGAACCTCGGCCAGGCGCACCCGCCGCCGCGCAGCGACCGCACCGTCCTCTACAGCTCGGCGGACACCACCTTCCACGGCACCGCCATCCGCGGCCGGTTGGTCCGCCCGGACGGCGCGCACCCACCGGTGCCGCCCGGCATGGACCACCTCCCCGGACCGGGCCGGATGCTGGTCTCCCCGGCCCTGAAGGAGATGCTGGGCGCCCCCGGCAACGCGCTGCTCCGCGAGCGCCTGAGCACCTACCGCATCGCCGGCGTGATCGGCGACGAGGGCCTCAAGGGCCCGCGGGAACTGACCTTCGTCGCAGGCAGCGGCACCCTCCGCGAACCGGACGGCTACCGCATCGACCACTTCGGCAAGAACTGGGAGTCACAGCCGCTGACGGCGCCCGGCCTGGTCCTGGTGATCATGACCTGCGTGGCGCTGCTGACCCCGGTGATGGTCTTCCTCGGCACCTCCGTCCGCTTCGGCAACGAGCGCCGGGAACGCCGGCTGGCCGCCCTCCGCCTGGTCGGCGCCGACGTCCGCACCACCCGGCGGATCGCCTCCGGCGAGGCGCTGCTCGGCTCGCTGCTGGGGCTGGTGGGCGGCACCGCGCTCTTCCTCGCCGGCCGCCAACTCGCCCCGGCCATCACCCTGTGGGACATCAACGTCTACCCCTCGGACGTCACCCCCGCGCCGCTCGCCGCCCTGCTGATCGCCGTCGCCGTCCCGACCTGCGCGGTGCTGGTCACCCTCGTCGCCCAGCGCGGCATCACCGTCGAACCGCTGGGCATCGTCCGCCACCGCCCGCCGGTCCGCCGCCGGCTGTGGTGGCGGGTCGCGCTGCCGCTCGTCGGCACGGGGTTGCTGGTCCCGATGGCCGTCCAACCGGGCCCGGTCGACGACCCGTTGGACACCGCCCAGTTGGCCATCGGCGCGACGCTGCTGCTGTTCGGCGTCACGGCGCTGCTGCCGTGGCTGGTCGACCGGGTCGTCGGCCTGCTGCGCGGCGGCCCGGTGCCCTGGCAGTTGGCCGTCCGCCGCCTCCAGCTCAGCAGCGGCCCGGCGACCCGCGCGGTCAGCGGCATCACCGTCGCGCTGGCCGGGGCCATCGCCATCCACATGCTGATGACCGGCATGCAGGGCGGGTTCGCCGCCGCCTACGCCAAGTCCGGGCGGCTGCCGCAGATCACCTTCTGGGGCAGCACCCAGAACTGGCCGGAGACCGAACGGGCGCTCGCGGCGCTGCGCGCCACCCCCGGGGTCACCGCCGTCCGCGGCGTCATCGACATCGACGCCGGCCGGATGCCCACCCCGGGCCACGACACCAGCCGCGACCTGCCCGTCAACGTCGCCGTCGGCAACTGCGCCGAGCTGCGCAAGCTGGCCGCGCTGCCGTCCTGCCGGGACGGCGACGTCTTCCTCACCGACGCCGCCGCCCTCGCGTCCCGGACGGAGAGCAGCCCCGTCCCCGGCACCCCCCTCGACCTCAACCAGCGGCGGAGCCACGACGACCAGGCCCACACCCCCAGCCCCTGGACGATCCCGACGGACGCCCGCGCCGCCAGGCTCCTCCCGGTCGACGACGGCCACCCCGTCTACTACGACCTGCTGCTGACCCCCTCGGTCCTCGCCTCGGCCCGGTTCGTCGAGCCCAACGTGCAGATCCTCGTCCGCTTCGACCGCGGCACCCCCGACGTGCTCGAACACCTCCGCAACACCGCGGCCCGGATCAACCCGGCGATGTACGAGGGCTCCTCCTTCGACAACCCGCACGACGCGCAGTACGACGGCATCCGCAACGCGCTCTTCATCGGCGCCGTGATCACCCTGCTCCTGATCGGCGCGGGCCTGATCATCTCCACCGTCGAGCAGCTCTACGAGCGCCGCCGGCTGCTCTCCACCCTCGACGCGTACGGCACCCGCCGCGCCACCCTCGGCTGGTCCGTCCTGTGGCAGACCGCCCTCCCGGTCGCCCTCGGCCTGGGCCTGGCGCTCGCCTGCGGCCTGGCCCTGGGCTCGCTGCTGCTCAACATCATCGGCGCCGGGGTGGTCGTCGACTGGCCGGTGGTCGCCGGCATGGTCGGCATCGGCGGCGCCGTCATCCTCTTCGTCACCGCGCTGAGCCTGCCGCCCCTGTGGCGCATGATGCGCCCCGAGGGCCTGCGCACGGAGTGAGGCGTCGCCCATCGGATGAACGTGCTCGTACGGGACGAGAAAGGCCGCCTCTGCCTACGATGATGGTCTCGACACCAGCCCACTGGGAGGCACGCAATGTCCGCAGCAGCCGTCGAGCGTCCCCATGCGCCTGCCCACAAGTCGCTGCTGCTCCTTGAGCAGGCAGACCAGCTCATGGAGCAGCTTCCGGGCTACCGCGTCGAGATTCTCGGAGGCGACCTCATCGTGACCCCACCCTCAGACTTCGGCCATGCGAGGGGACTGTCCAGCCTCCGGGACACCTTTGCCGCTGTGGGATTGAACCGCGGCGAGACGCGAGTGCTCGAAGGTCTCGGCCTGTGGCTACCGGACGGCCCGGCAAACTTCGCCATCCCCGACCTGGCCGTAGTGGACGCTGATGCCGGGGAGCGCGTCGCCGAGTACGAGTGTGTCGACCCGGCTGCTTTCCGGATGGTTCTGGAGATCACGTCCGGCAACTACGTCAACGACCTGCGCACCAAGGTAGCCGCCTACGGCGCAGCGAAGGTGCCCGTGTACGTGATCGTCGACCGGAAGCACGAACGCCTCCACGTCCTCACCGAGCCCATCGAGGACGACTACGCCATGCACCGCATCCATGTCCCCGGCGAGAAGGTCGCCCTCCCAGAGTCGATCGGCGCCGAAGTCACCCTGGATGTCACAGAGGTCCTGGAAGATGCCCGGCGCATCACTCCACGCCGCTAGGGCGCTTCTGACGGATCTCCGCGACGCCGCGGAGATCCGTCAGAAGCGCCCTAACCCTCACCCCTCCGCGATCCGCACCGGCAACCCCCGCAACGCCCCCCGCAACGCCCGCGCGAACTCCTCGAATTCGGGCTGTCGGGCCGAGCCGCTGCGCATCGCCAGGGCGATCCGCCGGGCGGGCGCCGGATCCGCGAAGTAGCCCGTCGTCAGCAGGTCGTTGCGGGCGGTCTCGACCCGAAGTGCCGTACGCGGCAGGAGCGTTACGCCCAGCCCGCCGGCCACCAACTGCACCAGCGTGGAGAGCCCGGCCGCGCTCGTCGTCACCGGCGCGTTCTCGTCCCGCCCCGCCTCCCGGCAGACGTCCAGCGCCTGATCGCGCAGGCAGTGCCCCTCGTCCAGCAGGAGCAGATCGAGCTCCTTCAGCGCCGCGCGCGGGATGTCGCCGCGGCCGCCGAGCCAGTGGTCCTGGGGTGCGACCAGCACGAAGTCCTCGTCGAACAAGGGGATTTCGGTGACCTGGGGCGCGCCGAGCGGCACCGCGAGCAGCAGCAGGTCGAGCCGGCCGTGCGCCAGCCCGTCCAACAGCGAGGCGGTCTGCTCCTCGTGGACCTGGAGGTCGAGGTCGGGATAGGTGTCGTGGACCAGCCGCAGGACGGTGGGGAGCAGATACGGGGCGACGGTGGGGATGACGCCGAGCCGGAGCACGCCGGTGAAGGGCGCGCGGGCCGCCTCCGCCTCCTCCAGCAGCGCGCCGACCGCGTCCAGCACCGTACGGGCGCGCGCCGCCACCCGCTCCCCCGCCGGCGAGAGCAGCACCTTGCGGGTCGTACGCTCCAGGAGCTGCACGCCCAGGGTCTCCTCCAGCGCGGCGACGGCGCCGGAGAGCGCGGGCTGGCTCATGCCGATCTCGGCCGCCGCCTCCCGGAAGTGGAGGTGCTCGGCGACCGCGACGAAGGCCCTCAGCTGGGCCAGGCTGGGCTGGCGGGTCCGTCCGCCGGGGCTCGTAGGAGAAGCCACTGATAACCACCTCCGATCAACATCCACAAGTCTAACTATTTCCCTGATCAATGCCTCCTGTGGCACTGTGGATCCCGTCCAAGCCTCAAGGAAAGACCAGAAAGACCCCATAGGGGACTTTCTTGCAACAAGGAGAGCGCGTGCTCACTGTCGGTGACAAGTTCCCCGAGTTCGACCTGACCGCCTGCGTCTCGCTGGAGAAGGGCGCGGAGTTCGAGCAGATCAACCACAAGACCTACGAGGGCAAGTGGAAGATCGTCTTCGCCTGGCCCAAGGACTTCACCTTCGTGTGCCCGACCGAGATCGCGGCCTTCGGCAAGCTGAACGACGAGTTCGCCGACCGTGACGCCCAGGTCCTCGGCTTCTCCGGCGACTCCGAGTTCGTGCACCACGCCTGGCGCAAGGACCACCCGGACCTGACCGACCTGCCCTTCCCGATGCTGGCCGACTCCAAGCACGAGCTGATGCGCGCCCTGGGCATCGAGGGCGAGGACGGCTTCGCGCAGCGCGCCGTCTTCATCGTCGACCAGAACAACGAGATCCAGTTCACCATGGTGACCGCCGGCTCCGTCGGCCGTAACCCCAAGGAGGTCCTGCGGGTCCTGGACGCCCTGCAGACCGACGAGCTGTGCCCCTGCAACTGGAGCAAGGGCGAGGACACCCTGGACCCGGTCGCCCTGCTGGCTGGTGAGTGACACCCATGTCCCTCGATGACCTGAAGTCCGCGGTTCCGGACTACGCCAAGGACCTGAAGCTGAACCTCGGTTCGGTGATCGGCAACTCCGACCTGCCGCAGCAGCAGCTCTGGGGCACGGTGCTCGCCTGCGCGATCGCCTCGCGTTCGCCGAAGGTGCTGCGCGAGCTGGAGCCGGAGGCGAAGGCCAACCTCTCCGCCGAGGCGTACACCGCCGCCAAGTCGGCCGCCGCCATCATGGCGATGAACAACGTCTTCTACCGGACGCGCCACCTGCTCTCCGACCCGGAGTACGGCAACCTGCGCGCCGGTCTGCGGATGAACGTCATCGGCAACCCCGGCGTGGACAAGGTCGACTTCGAGCTGTGGTCGCTCGCCGTCTCCGCCATCAACGGCTGCGGCATGTGCCTGGACTCGCACGAGCAGGTGCTGCGCAAGGCCGGCGTCTCGCGCGAGACGGTCCAGGAGGCCGTCAAGATCGCGGCCGTCCTGCAGGCCGTCGGCGCCACCCTGGACTCCGAGGCGGCCCTCGCCGAGTGAACCTCGTCGCGTAGGCCAGCCGAGGCGGGCGCCATCCGACGCCCGGTCGTCTGACGCAAAGACCCCCGCGGACCTCGTGTCCGCGGGGGTCTTGTGCGTGGGGCCGTGGGCCGTGGCCCCTCGGGTCAACTCCTAGTCGTCCGAGGGGTGTTCGGGGTGCCGCGGCGGCGGGGTCGGGGCCACCGCCATCGCGGTCGCACCGCGCGGCGGCACCGTCATCCGCAGCGCCTGCTCCTGCGAGTACGCCCGCAGATAGCCGACGACGGTGTTGGTGACGGCCACCAGCGGGACGGCCACCACCGCGCCGCCGATGCCGGCGATCAGGCTGCCCGCGGCGACCGAGAGGATCACCGCCAGCGGATGCACCCGGACCGCCCGGCCGAGGATGAACGGCTGGAGCACATGGCTCTCGATCTGGTTCACCGCCAGCACCACCGCCAGCACCAACAGCGCCGTGAAGACCCCGTCGTGCCCCGCGACCAGCGCGACCACGCACGCCAGCGCGCCCGAGACCACCGCGCCGATCAGCGGGATGAACGCGAAGAGGAAGACGAAGACGGCGAGCGGGACGGCCAGCGGCACGTCGAGGAAGTAGAGCCCGATGCCGATGAAGAAGGCGTCGATCAGGGCGACCAGAACCGTGCCGCGGATGTACGCGGTCAACGTCCGCCAGGCGCGCGGCCCGGCGCCGGCCACCCCCGGACGGGCCTCGGCCGGGACCAGCTTGAGGAACCACTCCCAGATGCGTCGGCCGTCGTAGAGCAGGAACAGCGTGGTGAACATCGCCAGCACGATGCCGGTGAACATCTCCAGGACGACCGTGACGCCCTCCAGCCCGGCGGACGTTATGGCCTCGGTGTTGGCACCGACCGCGTCCTGGAGGTTCTTGGCGATGTGGTTGATCTGGCCCTCGGTCACATGGAACGGGCTCTTCAGCAGCCAGCCCCTGAGCTCGGTGATGCCCTCCTGGATGCGGCTGGACACCGAGTCGATGTTGCCCTGGACCTGCCACACCACGAACCAGCCGACCAGGCCCATCACCACGAAGCCGGCGATGAACGTCAACGCGCTGGCCAACCCGCGGGGCACGTTGCGCCGGCGCAGCCACGCCACGGTGGGCTGGAGCAGCGCCGTGATCAGCAGCGCGGCGATGAAGGACAGCACCACCAGTGAGACGGCGGTGATCGCCTTCGCCAGCACCCACACCGTTCCGGCCAGCACCAGCAGCCGCCAGCCGGCCTCGGCCGCGACCCGCACGCCCCAGGGCACCGCGGCCACCGGGTCCGGGCGGGCGGCAACGGCCGGCGCGTAGGCGGGCGGTGCGGGGACCGCGCCCGGCGACCGGACGGCGGCGGGGGCCGGCGCCGGCTCCTCCGCCTCCAGCCGCGGCACACCGTCGCTCCCGCCCGCACGCCCGCCGTCGACGTCGTCCACAACGGTCATGGGGGCCGCGGGAGGCACCGGCGGTGCCGCGGGAGGCATGGGGGGCGCGGCGGGCGCGGCCGGCACCGCGTCCGGCGGCCGCGTGGCCGTCGTGGTGCGCCCGCCCGGAGCGTCACCGCCCGCGGGCTGCTCCGCCGGGACGCCGGCCGCCGGGGTGCGCAGCACGTCCCGGTCCACGTGCCCGGCGTACCCGAGCTCTGCCCGCTCGGCGGCCTCCGCCGCGGCCTCCGCGCGGCGGCGCTGTTCCTCCAGCCGCTGCGAGAGCCGCGTCAGGCCGGCGCCCAGGCCGCCGACCCACTGAGGCAATCTGGACATGTCGCTTCCTCTTCCCCGCCCTTACCGCAATCTGACGTCACGACGTTACCTGGGCCCGGACGCGCGAAACCCCCGACGCGTCGCGTTCGGGGGTTTCTCGGCGCTGGGGTACGGCCCGGGGACGGCCTAGTACCAGCTGTTGGCCTGCCAGAACGACCAGGCACCGCAGGGGCTGCCGTACCGGCTGTTCATGTAGTTCAGGCCCCACTTGATCTGGGTGGCCGGGTTGGTCTGCCAGTCGGAGCCCGCGGAGGACATCTTCGAGCCCGGCAGGGCCTGCACCAGTCCGTAGGCGCCGGAGCCGGCGTTGGTGGCGTGGTAGTTCCAACCGGACTCCCGCGTCACGATGTTGCTGAAGCACTGGAACTGGTCGGACGCGATCATCTGGCGGGCCATCGCCTGGGTCTCGGCGATGGTGTAGGAAGCCTTGGCGACGAAGTCCGTGGCATCGCGGACGACCGAACGGGAGACGGCCTGCGCCTTCTCGCGCTCCTTGGCCTCCTTCTCCGCCTTCGCCTTGTCCGCGGCGTCCTTCTTGTTCTGCGCGGTCTCCGCGGCTGCCTTACGGGCCGACTCCTGCGCGGACTTGAGTGCCGCCGCGTCCGCCTGGGTGGACGCCGAGTCTGCCTGCTGCGTCAGCGACGCCGTCTGCACCTGGGCCTGCTGGCCCGCGGGGATGTCGGCGATCGTCGCGTCGGCTGCCGTGGCCTCGGTGTTGTTGACCGCTGCCTGGCTGCCCGATGCGACGCCGACCACGGCGCCGACGGTGGTGACCGCGGTGGCGGACGCCACTGCGAATCCCCGGACCGAGATCCGGCTCACACGCTTTCCTTCCAGCATCGCCCGCATAGGTGACCTCGCGGACGCAATCGTGCCCCTGGCGCTGGCCTCCCCTTGTTCCGGCCCCTGTTGAGCGGGTGGCGCCGGCTGGTCACGGGAGGCACTGGCCCGGTGGGTCCCCCTCGGGGGTCCGCGTGATGCTCGGGCGGCATACGGCAACTCGCTATGAAATTCGGGTATCCATGCGCCCCGGAGGGCGCGTCTGGGCCGTATGCGGGGCCTGACAGGACCCAGACTCTGCCCGAACGGCACGCCGGGAAGCAATTCCCTACCGGGTGTGAAAGCTCACACTTCGTTTGCTGCTGGGGATTTCCGGATATCCGAGCGCACACGAGCGCCGCCCGGCTAAGCTCCCTCGCTTCGCCGGGCGGCGCGCCGTTCTACGACCGGTCAGATCCTGCCTTCCTCCAGCATTTCGGTCACCAGCGCGGCGATCGGCGACCGCTCGGAGCGGTTGAGCGTGACGTGGGCGAAGAGCGGATGCCCCTTCAACTTCTCGACCACGGCGACCACTCCGTCGTACCGCCCGACCCGGAGGTTGTCGCGCTGCGCGACGTCATGGGTCAACACGACCCGGGAGTTGGCCCCGATCCGGGACAGCACGGTCAACAGCACGTTCCGCTCCAGCGACTGGGCCTCGTCCACGATCACGAACGCGTCGTGCAGCGACCGGCCGCGGATGTGGGTGAGCGGCAGCACCTCCAACATCCCGCGGGACACCACCTCCTCGATGACGTCCTTGGTCGTCACCGCGGACAGCGTGTCGAAGACGGCCTGCGCCCAGGGGCTCATCTTCTCCGCCTCGGTGCCCGGCAGATAGCCCAGCTCCTGCCCGCCGACCGCGTACAGCGGCCGGAACACCATCACCTTGCTGTGCTGGCGGCGCTCCAACACCGCCTCCAGGCCCGCGCACAGCGCCAGCGCCGACTTGCCCGTACCGGCCCGGCCGCCCAGCGAGACGATGCCGACCTCCGGGTCGAGCAGCAGGTCCAGCGCGATCCGCTGCTCGGCGCTGCGGCCGTGGATGCCGAACGCCTCCCGGTCGCCGCGCACCAGCCGGACGCCGCCCTCCGGGGTGACCCGGCCCAGCGCCTTGCCACGCTCGGACTGGAGCACCAGCCCGGTGTGGACGGGCAGTTCCTCCGCTCCCGCGATGTGCGCGGTCTCGGCGGCGAACAGGTCGTCCACCTGCTCGGCCGGCAGGGCGAGTTCGGCCATGCCGGTCCAGCCGGAGTCGGTGATCGCCAGCTCGGCGCGGTACTCCTCGGCCACCAGTCCCACCGAGGACGCCTTGATGCGCATCGGCAGGTCCTTGGAGACGACCGTGACGTCGTACCCCTCGGCCTGGAGGTTGCGGGCGACCGCGAGGATCCGCGAGTCGTTGTCGCCGAGCCGGCTGTGCCCGTTCAGGAAGGCGGCGGGCAGCAGTCCCGGGTCGGAGTGGTTGAGCTCGACCCGGAGCGTCCCGCCGAGCTCCCCGATGGGGAGGGGGGCGTCCAACCGCCCGTACTCCACCCGGTACGCGTCCAGCCGGCGCAGCGCCTGCCGCGCGAAGTACCCGAGTTCGGGATGGTGCCGCTTGGCCTCCAGCTCCGTGACCACGACGACCGGGAGCACCACCTCGTGCTCGTCGAAGCGGGACATGGCAGCCGGATCCGCCAACAGGACGCTGGTGTCGAGGACATAGGTGCGCCGGTCGCTCTCACGGCGCTTCTTGCTGTTCACCACGGGTGGACGAACCCCCTCGGATGAGGTCGGGGTGCGACGACGTCGCCGGGGACAGGACCGGGTTCAGGCCGCGCTGCGCGGGCCGAACGCCGGCCCTCCGCGTCGTCCGTGCGGTACGCACGATCGTCCGTGATGCGCAAAGGGCCTCCCGGGCGGACGACCCCATGCCGTCCGCTGAGAACCGGCGCCCATGGCTTGTTCGTTCCGGGCACCGACCTGCCAGGGATATTCCCTCCAACCCCCGCCCCCATGCCACGGCATATGACACACACTCGATGAACCTTTGGTTACAGGTACCCGCTGACCGGCGAAAAGGCGGACGCCCCACGCAACGGGCCCCGGCGCGGCGCCCGGAGGCACCCCGGGCGGACGACCAACGGAGGGGGCGTCAGGGAAGGCGCCGTCAGCACGGGGAGGGCGCGCCGGGCCACCGCCCCGGCGCCGACCAGGCCATCGCGCCCCACCCGCCCATGGCCGGAACCCACCCCGAAAGTTGGCCGGATCGCAACCGTCGGTTTGGCCGGAAGTCACCCTTCCGGCATCCGTCTCGGGGCGGGGAACGGAACCGCCGGCGGGCGACGCTCCCTCGACGAGCGACCCGCCCGCACTCCCCCTGCGGCTTTCAACTCCCGGGCGCCGTCCCGAGGATGGGGCCGGGGTTGGGGTTGGGCCGGGCCCGGGGCGCCCCGTAGGTCAAGGGCTGAAACCAGGCCGGAACGGGGCGGGAGACCGGAAGTCGGAGTCCGCCCCCATGGCCCGAAGTAAGGCGCTAGAAGCCGAAGCGCCGGTGGCGGGCCGCGTAGTCGCGCAGCGCCCGCAGGAAGTCGACCTTCCGGAACGCCGGCCAGAAGACCTCGCAGAAGTAGTACTCCGAGTGAGCGCTCTGCCAGAGCATGAAGCCCGACAGCCGCTGCTCACCGCTGGTGCGGATCACCAGGTCCGGGTCGGGCTGGCCGCGGGTGTAGAGGTGCTCCGAGATCAGGTCGATGTCGACGATCTCGGCCAGCTCCTCGAAGCTGGTGCCGCGCTCGGCGTGCTCCAGCAGCAGCGACCGCACCGCGTCCGCGATCTCCTGCCGACCGCCGTAGCCGATCGCGACGTTGACGAGGACGCCCTTGTTGTCGAGGGTGTTCTGCTCGGACTCCTTGAGCACCCGCTGGGTCGCGTCGGGCAGCAGGTCGCGGTTGCCGACGTGGTGCACCCGCCAGCGGCCGTCCGCGGCGAGGTTGCGCACGGTGTTCTCGATGATCCCCAGCAGCGGGGTCAGCTCGGACTCCGGGCGGTCGAGGTTGTCGGTCGACAACAGCCAGAGCGTGACGACCTCCACACCGGTCTCCGCGCACCAGCCCAGCAGTTCGTCGATCTTGGCCGCGCCCGCCAGGTGCCCCTGCTCGGTCGACAGCCCGTCGGCCCGGGCCCAGCGCCGGTTGCCGTCGAGGATGACGCCGATGTGCTTGGGCACCTGGGTGTGGTCCAGGCGACCCTCCACCCGGCGTGCGTACAGCCGGTAGACGAGATCGCGCAGCGCCGGCGGATATGGGATGCGCATCCCGGAAGATCGCAGCATGTGTGGTCCAGCCCCTCCGTGCCGATGGCCATCGCCCCGTCGCGTAAGGGGGCAACTTTACTTCTCGGCTGTCTCAGCAGCCCAATCGGTGTGTCACAAGTACGTGATAGGGAGAGCTTCATGACCACTGGCACTGACTACCGCGCCGCGGATTCCCGCTATGCGTCCATGGAGTACCGGCGCACCGGCCGCAGCGGCCTCAAACTCCCCGCCATCTCCCTCGGACTCTGGCACAACTTCGGGGACGATCGCACCCTCAGCTCGCAGCGGGCCATTCTGCGTCGCGCCTTCGACCTGGGCGTCACCCACTTCGATCTGGCCAACAACTACGGCCCGCCGCCCGGATCCGCCGAGCTGAACTTCGGAAAGATCTTCGCCCAGGACTTCCGCGGCTACCGCGACGAGCTGATTCTCTCGACGAAAGCCGGATATCTGATGCACCCCGGCCCTTACGGCGAATGGGGCTCCCGGAAATATCTGCTCTCGTCGCTGGACGCCTCCTTGCAGCGGATGGGTGTCGATTACGTCGATATCTTCTACTCGCACCGTTTCGATCCCGACACCCCGCTGGAGGAGACGATGGGCGCCCTGGCGTCCGCCGTCCAACAGGGCAAGGCGCTCTACGTCGGCGTCTCCTCCTACAACGCGGAGCAGACCCGCGAGGCGGTGGGCATCCTGCGCGACATGGGCATCCGCCCCCTCATCCACCAGCCGTCCTACTCCATGATCAACCGTTGGATCGAGGACGACGGCCTGCTGGACGTGCTCGCCGACGAGGGCATGGGCTGCATCGCCTTCGCCCCGCTCGCCCAGGGCATGCTCACGGACAAGTACCTCAACGGCATCCCCCAGGACTCCCGTGCCGCCCAGGGCAAGTCCCTCGACCCGGGCCTCCTCACCGACGAGGTCCTCCGGCGCCTCCGCGGCCTCAACGACATCGCGGCCCGCCGCGGCCAGTCGCTCGCCCAACTCGCCCTGAACTGGGTCCTGCGCGACCCCCGCATGACCTCCGCCCTGATCGGCGCCAGCAGCGTCGCCCAGTTGGAGGCCAACATCGCCGCGCTCGACGCACCCCCGATCACCGACGCCGAACTGACCGAGCTCGACGCCCTCGCCCGAACCACCGAGGGCGTGAACATCTGGGCCCGCCGCTGACCCGCCTCGCCACCCTCCCGGGCTGAGCGAGGGCCGGGGCAGCCTCGGCTCCGGTTTCGCTTTCGTCCGGCGCGGGCCGGGGCGGCCTCGGCTTCCGCCCGCCGGGTTCCGGGGCAGTCCCTCCGCCCCCCACCCACCGGACGGCCCCGGCCCCCACGAGGCCGGACAGGCGGCTACGCGGGGCGGCCACCGATCACCCCCGCCGTCACCACGGCGCGTAACCCCACCAACCGGCAGGGACCGGCGGCACCACAGCGTGGGCGGGGGAAAAAGAAAAGCGGGCCGGTCCGTGGGGGGGATACGGACCGGCCCGAGGGGGGGCTTCCACCATAACCCCGCGGGAGGGGTGGTTCGTGCACCCTGGGGTGGTCGGCGTGGCTCGGGGCGGGGTGAAGGGCTTCAGGGAGCCGTGGGGGCGGCCAGGAGGAGGGCGCCGAAGGCTCCGGTGATCATGAAGGGGCCCAGGGGCATGGTCGTGCGGCGGTCGACGCGGCGGACCAGGAGGAGGAAGGCCGCGTAGAGGGCGCCGAGCAGGGTGCCGGCGGCGCCGCCGGTGATCAGGGTGGGCCAGCCGTACCACCCGAGGGCTATCCCCAGGCCGAGCGCCAGCTTGACGTCGCCGAGGCCGAGGGCGGAGGGGTTGAGGAGGCAGGGCAGCAGGTAGCAGGCGGCCAGGGCCAGGCCGGCCAGGAGGGCGCGTAGCCAGGTGTCGGGGGTGTGGGCGAGGGCGCCGACGGCGCCGAGGGCGGTGGCGGCGGTCGCGGCCAGGGGCAGGGTGAGGACGTCGGGGAGGCGCCGGACCCGGTGGTCGACGAGGACCAGGAGGACAGCCACCGGGGTGAGCAGGAGCCAGGCGGCGAGTTCGGGGCGGGGGCCGGTGGCGGTGGCCAGGGCGGCGCAGGCGAGGGCGGTGGCCGTGGCGGTGGGGAGCGCGGAAGGGCCGTACGGTGCCCGGCAGTTGGGGCAGCGGGCGGGGCCCAGCCAGCCGCGGGCCGGGCCGGTGAGGGTGTGGCCCGCGGGGCAGTGGGCGCGCCAGTCCTCGTCGGCTGCCACGGAGAACCGGTGGGCGGGGCGCGGGAGGAGGAGTCCGGTGGCGGCTCCGTAGGCGGCGGCGAGGGCGATCAGGGTGACGGACACGGGTCGACCCTAGGGTGCGGCGGTTGATACAACGGCGGGCATGGGGAGTTGGGTGGACGGGCGAGGCGTTCTGGCGGTCGCGGACGTCGAGGTTCCGGTGGAGGTCGCGGCGTCGTACCGGGCGCGGACGCGGGGGCTGTTGGGCCGGGACGGGATCGTGGGGGCGTTGTTGCTGACGCCGGCGAGCGGGGTGCACACGTTCGGGATGCGGTTCGCGATCGATGTGGCGTATCTGGACCGGGAGTTGGTGGTGGTGGACGTGTGCACCCTGCGGCCGGGGCGGTTGGGGCGTCCGCGGTGGCGGGCCCGGCACGTGGTGGAGGCGGAGGCCGGGGCGTTGGCGCGGTGGGGGGTTAGGCGGGGGGTGCGGGTCCGGGTGCGGGAGCAGGGGCGGGACGGGGCGGGGGATACCAACGCGGGTGGGTGAGTGGAGGGTTGGCGGGTGGGCGGACGGCTCTCACGCGTCGACCGGGGTGCTGGTGGGGGTCGGGGCGTGGGGTGCGGAGGTGGGCGGGGTGTCGCGGGTGGGGCGTTGGAGGGTTGCGGCGTAGGCGGTGGCCAGAAGGGCAAGGAGGCCGGTGGCGGCGCCCACCCAGGCCACGGAGCGGAGGCCGAGGCCGGCGTTGATGGTGAGGCCGCCGAGCATGGGGGTGAGGGTGATGCCGACGTTGAAGGCCGAGGTGTTGACGGCGGGGACGAGGGTGGGGGCGTCGGGGGCGAGGCGGAAGACCCGGGACTGGAGGACCGGGTTGGTGACGTAGGCGGTGAAGCCGAGGACGGCGACCAGGGCGAGGGCGGCGGGGAGTTGGGCGGCGGTGAGGGCCAGGGCGGCGGAGGCGAGGGTGAGGACGGCGGTGCCGAGGGCGAGGGTGCGCAGGGGTGCGGTGTCGGCGTAGCGGCCGCCGACGGTGACGCCGACGAGGCCGCCGACGCCGTAGAGGGAGAGGACGACCGGGACCCAGGCGGCGGGCAGTCCGGTGACCTCGGTGAGGAGCGGGGCGAGGTAGCTGAAGGTGACCACGCCGGCGCCGAAGGTCAGTGCGGTGATGAGGAAGGAGAGCCAGAGCCGGGGGCGGGCCAGGCCGGTCAACTCGCCGCGGATGGAGAGCATTTGGGTGGCGGCGCGGGCGGTGCGGGCGGCGGGGAGGGCGGCGAGGAGGGAGAGCGCGCTGAGCACGGTGAGGCCGGCGACCGCCCAGAACGCGGCGCGCCAGCCGGCGTGTTGGCTGAGGACCGTGCCGGCGGGCACGCCGACGACGGTGGCGAGGGTGAGTCCGGTGCCGACGACGGAGAGCGCCCGCCCCTTCGCCTCGGGCGGGGCGAGGGCGACGGCGGTGGCGGCGGCCACGGCCCAGAAGCCGGCGTAGGCGACGGCGCTGACGATGCGGGTGGCGAACAGGACGCCGTAGCCGGGGGCGAGGGCACCGACCACATGGCCGGCGACGAAGGCCAGTTGGAAGGCGATGAGGGCGGTGCGGCGCGGGACGCGGAGGGTGGCGACGGCAAGCGCGGGGGCGCCGAGGACCATGCCGAGGGCGAACGCGGAGACCAGGAGGCCGGCGTCGGGGAGGGAGACACCGAGGTCGGTGGCGATGTTGGGGAGCAGGCCGGAGAGCATGAACTCGGAGGTGCCCTGGGCGAAGATCGCCAGGCCGAGCAGGTGGACGGCGAGGGGCATGGGTTCCTGGGTTTCCTTGAGGGGTGCCTGGCGACACCTGCGGCCGCCCGGGGCTACCGACGGGCGCCCGTGGCGTGGCCCGCGGGGCCGTGTCGTGGCAGATTTTGGATAGATCAGTTCAAAACGGAGGCGCGAGGCGACCGCGCCGCCAACCATGGCCCGGCAGCGCGGAGTTGGGGCGTCGGCCCGGCACCTAGAACGCCGTGAGGGTGGCGTCGGCGACGCGTTCCAGGGCGGGGCGGTCGACGCCGGCGCGGGCCGAGACGCGGAGGCCGCCGACGGCGGCGATCAGGAGGTGGGCGAGGGTGCGGGCGTCCTTGTCGGGGGCGATGTCGCCGTCGCGCTGGCCGGATTCGATCACCGCGCGGATCGCCTCCAGGCGGACGCCGTAGTCCCGTTCGAGGGCGGTGGCCACCGAGGGGTCGTGGGCGGAGATCTCCACGGCGGCGTTGACGACGAGGCAGCCACGGCCGTCGGGGTGGTGGGTGAACTCCTCGTCGATGATGCGCTGGAGGAGGGCGCGGAGCCGCTGACGGGCGGTGCGGGCGCCGTCGTCGAGGAGCTCGGCGAGCTCGGCGTTCTTGCGCTCCATGTAGCGGGACAGGGCGCGCTCGAAGAGGTCGTGCTTGCTCTTGAAGGTGTTGTAGATGCTGCTGCGCCCCAGGCCGGTGGCCTCGCACAGGTCCTGGGTGGAGGTGGCTTCGTAGCCGGCGGCCCAGAACGCCTCCATCGCGGCGTCGACCGCCCGCCCCTCGTCGAACTTCCTGGGTCGGGCCATGGGGGAACGCTAACACCTATTGGATCGGTCAGTCCAATACTGTCGGTCCGGCAGTGGTTCCGCGGGCGGGGTGGTGGGGGTCCCGGTCAGCCGCCGTTGCGGGGGAAGCTGACCTCGACGCGGCGGTTCTTGCGGCGGCCGGCCTCGGTGCTGTTGTCGGCGATCGGGTACTGCTCGCCGTAGCCGCGGGTCTGGAAGCCGACCGACGAGCCGAGGTCGACGGCGAGTTCGCGTTGGACGGCGTTGGCGCGCTGTTTGGAGAGGACCAGGCCGTGCGCGGTGGAGCCGAGGTTGTCGGTGAAGCCGAACACCTTGAGGGCGGTGGCGCGCTGCCTGCGGACCTCGTCGGCGATGGCGCTGATCCGGCCCAGCGCGTCGGTGGAGAGCGCGGCGCTGTCCTTGCCGAAGAGGACCTCGGCCTGGAGCGCGAAGGTGACGTTGTCGTTGGTGTCCTGGCGGCGCTCGGAGCCGTCGTCGGTCTCGACGATGGACTTGATGTTGAGGACCTTGGGCGGGGCCAGCTTGGCGCCCTGGACCATCCGCAGCCGGGGGTTGGTGGGGTCGATGCGGACCGGCGCGGTGGTGCCCTCGGTGATGCCCGGCGGGTCGGCGTGGGCGGCGGGGGCGGTGAGGGCGACGGTCAGCAACAGCACGGCGGTGGCCGTAACGGCCGTTCGGGAGGCGGTCATCGCGGGCGGCTCAATCGGTGATCTTGACGGTGGCCGGCGGCATGGTGGGCAACTGGAAGTCGACCTCGGTCACCTTGGCGGGCGGGGCCGGGAACTGCGCGAAGACGGGCCGACTCTGGCCCGGCAGCAGTCCGCTCAGGCCCGTCGTACAGAGGCATTCGCCGTTGGTGTCGCGGAGCACCAGGTAGCGCTTCTTGCCGGCCTTGTCGACGAGGGTGGCGCCGGAGAGGGACGAACGGGACTTCAGCTCGGTCTCGTTGGAGCGCCAGTCGATGGCGTTGAAGGCGCGGGTGCCGTGGTTGGTGACGGTGCCCTCGACGGTGACGAAGCCGCCGGAGTCGCGGGTGGCGGAACGCAGGGTGACGTCGACGCCGTCGGGGCCCTTCATCTCGCCGATGACCTTGTCGGCGTCGGCGGCGGGGGTGCCGGGGTCGTTGCCGTCGGGGGTGGCGCTGTGGGCGGCGGGTTTGTCGTGCTCTGGTGCGGGCGCCCCGCTGTCGCCGCCACCACAGCCGGCCGCCAGGAGGGCCAGGCCGACCGCGCTCGCCGTGACGGCCGCTCCCCTGGCGGCCTTCGTGGTGCGCCGAATGCTCATTGGATGCGTTCCTTCGGTGAGAGGGGTCGGGAGGTCGGTCAGGGGGCGGCGGGGCCCGGTGGAGGTGCGGGGGGGGCTCGGGAGGAGGTGAAGGTCACCGGGCCAGGCGTACGGAGAACAGGGCGGCGGCCGGGGGGAGTTCCGGGAGGTGGTCGAGGTCGAGCGGGAAGCCCTTGCCGTCGCAGGTGAGGGTGTGCGGTGCGGGCGCGTGGTCCTTGCCGTCGCCGGACCCCGTGGTGGGGGCGGGGGTGGGAGTGGGGTGGGGCGAGGGGGTGCCGTCGGGCGGGGGGGGGCGAGGGTGCAGCGGGGGGTGACGATCGCCGTCGCCCGGGCCGCGGCGTGGGTGCGTCCGGTGCCGGGGATGACCGAATCGCCCACGGCGTGGCGGGAGGTGACGGTGACCGCGAAGGAGGTCGGCCAGGAGTCCGGGGTGCAGGACGTCACCGCGGCGTCGTTGCGCCCGGCGAACCAGGTGGCGCTCTGGCAGGCGGTGTCGGAGGGCGCGCCGCGGCCGTCCAGGAGCGCCGCCCAGGCGGCCGGGTCGGTGGCGTCGGTGCCGTCGCGCAGCCCGGCGAGGACGCCCCTGCGCAGCTCGTCGCGGTACTTCTGGCCGGCGGCCAGGGCGGCCGCGTCGGCGGCGGTCTGGGCGCCGTTGCGGGTGGCGGCCGCCTGGCCGACGGCGAAGAAGGCGAGCGCGAGGAAGAGCAGGCCGCCGATCGCGACGAGGTAGATCGGCAGGGTCTGCCCGGCATCGCGCCGGTGGCGGCGCGTGACGGTGGCGGCCGGCACGGGCGGGGTGTGGGGGGTCAGATCCCGACGACGTCGGAGATCTTGTTGGCGATCGCGTTGGCGATCTGGCTGCCGAAGTCCGTGGTCGACAGGACCAGGACGATCGCCACGACCACCGCGATGATGCCGAGGTACTCGATCGAGGTCTGTCCCCGATCGTCGTTCCGCACGATCCGCTTCGCCATGGTCTTCCCCTCCGTGGGCCGCCGTTCCGCTCTGGTCCGGCCGGTTGGTCCCCGTGGTGCGCCCGTCCGCGCGCGGGACACGAGAAAAGTACGCCGGAACGGCCTTCCCGGAACAGGGATTCCGAACCTCATCCGAAACCACCAACGAGGGATCGGGCACCACGTTTCGGCCATCGCGCGCCATCTCGACCACCGCCCGCCCCTTCCGACTCCCCCCGGATCGCCGCCCCTTGCGGGGGCGGCCTGCCCATGCGGTCCGACCGGCGGCCGCGGTGCGGTGCGGCGGGCCGGTCGGCGCACCCACTGTGGCACAACTCGTTGCGCCTGCGAAGGTGTTGACGGGATTGCCGGGGCCGGGACCGGTCGCATCCGGCCGGGCGACGGCGGCGGTCAGGTCCGGGGGCGCGCCGGCACCCCGGGGTCAGCTGCCCATCAGGGAGCCGAAGTCGGTGCCGGAGCCGAGGAAGAAACCGGCGATGAGCAGGATCATCGTGGCCGGGACCATGAACGTGGTGACGACCATGGTGGCCTTGGGGACGGCGCGGGCGGCCCGACGGCGGGCGTTCTGGGCGTCGGTGCGGCGCATGTCGTTGGCGATCTGGATGAGCGTCTCGACGATCGGCGCGCCGAGTTCCTCGCCCTGTTGGAGGGCGGTGACGAACTGAGCGACCTGTTCGGAGTCGTTGCGTTTGCGCAGTTCTTCGAAGGCGGCGCGGCGGCTGACGCCCATGTCCATCTGGCGCAGGGTGATGCGGAGTTCGTCGGCCCAGGGGCCCTCGTACTTCTCGGCGACCCGGTCCAGGGCCTGACGGAAGCCGAGCCCGGCACTCACCACGACGGCCAGCACGTCGAGAAAGTCCGGAAGGGTGCGCTCGATGGTGTCCTTGCGTTGCCGGATGGCAGCCCAGATGCCCACTTCCGTCCAGAAGAGGCCGAAGAGGACCATCAGGACGCCGAGGAGCGGCTGTCCCTTGAGGAACATCACCAGCGCGCCGAAGAACCCCAGGGCGCCGTAGACGGCGCGGCGGGCGGCGTAGCGGTCGACGGTGAGGCCGGCCGGGTTGCCCGCCAGGTCGATCCGGCGGCGGACCTTCGCCACCCGCTTGTCGCCCATCAGCCGCAGCACGAGCGGGGCGTAGCGCATGCCGGTGCGGTCGACGGCGGAGCCGACGGCGGTGGTCCGGGTGGCGCCGACCTCCAGGGACAGCGTGAGGTCGGGCGGGAGCCGGGCCTCACGGCGGTAGAGGGCGATGCCGCACGCGATGCCGACGACCGACAGGGCGAGGGCGAGGGCCAGCACGATTGCGATTGCCATGGGTTACCGATCACCTGTACCTGGACGTCGGGGCGGTCTCCGGCGGGCTCGGGGCCCACCCGGGCGTCGCGCTAGACGTCGATCTTGGAGAGCCGGCGGATGAGGAAGAAGCCGAGCCCGTAGAGGACGAAGGCCGCCACGACGGCGAGTTGGCCGAGGAGGGAGGAGGTCATCCGGTCGATGGCGCCGGGTGCGATGCGGTTCATCAGCAGCAGGGTGCCGAGGCCGAGCAGCGGGACGACGTAGGCGGTGACCTGTACCTGGGAGAGCTGGGTGCGGACCTCGCGGCGGGTCTCCTTGCGCTCCTCCAGGGTCTTGGTGAGGTTGCGCAGCGAGCCGACGACGGTGCCGCCGGCGCGGTTGGCGAGGACCAACGTGGTGACCAGTACGACGAGTTCGCGGGAGGGGAGCCGTTCGGCGAGCTCGCCGAGGGCCTCGTCGACGGAGTGGCCGACGGCCAGTTTGCCGGCGACCTTGGCCAGTTCCTCGCCGGCCGGGGCCTCCAGCTCCTCGGCGGCCATGGCCAGGGCGGTGCGCAGGGCGAGGCCGGCCTGGGTGGCGTTGGCGAGGATGCGGGAGAGTTCGGGGAGTTGGTTGATGAACTTCTCGATCCGCTTCTGCCGCTGCCAGGCGAGGAAGGCGAACGCGGCCCAGACGGCGATGACGGCGGCGATCGGCCCGAAGAACGGGGCGAGGACGGCCTGGGCGGCCACCCACAGGCCGATCACCGCGCCGACCATGGCGACGAAGAACTCGCCGGGGGTGACGTCCAACCCGGTGGCGGCCAGCCGGAGTTCCAGGCGGCGGCCGAGGCGGGTGGTGCGCAGGGTGCGGTCGACGGAGCGGAAACGGCGGTGCCGGGCGGGGGTGGGGAGCGCGCCGGTGTCGTCGAGCCGGTCGACGATGGCCTGGCGTTGGGCGCGTCCGGAGGCGTAGGCGCGGACGCCGGCGACGGCGAGCGCGCCGCACGCGAGGGTGGCGGCGAGGGCGAGCAGGGCGAGGAGGTTCCCGCCGGTCATGACGTGGCCTTCCGGGTGGCGAGTTGGTCGTCGGTGGTGGCCACGCCGTAGGCGGGCGGGACCGGTTCGCCGGCCATGAAGAGGCGTTCGGCGACCCGGCGGGGCAGCGGGAAGTAGCGGAAGGCACCGTGCACGACGCGGTCGGCGCCCATCGGTTCGGCCTCGAAACGGCCGACGGTGACCAGGCGGTAGTCCTGGTGGCCGCGGGAGTCCAGCAGGGCGACCTCGCTGATCCGGCGGGTGCCGTCGGCGTGCCGGGTGAGTTGGACCAGGCAGTCGACGGCGCTGTTGATCTGGTCGCGGAGCGCCTCGAAGGGGATGGCGACGTCGGACATGGAGGCGAGCGTCTGGAGGCGCATCAGGGCGTCCTCGGCGCTGTTGGCGTGGACGGTGGCCAGCGAGCCGTCGTGGCCGGTGGACATCGCCTGGAGCATGTCGAGGGTCTCGCCGCCGCGGACCTCGCCGACGATGATCCGGTCGGGGCGCATCCGCAGGGAGTTGCGGACCAGGTCGCGGATGGTGATCCGGCCCTTGCCCTCGACGTTGGGCGGGCGGGATTCGAGGCGGATGACGTGGCTCTGCTGGAGCTGGAGCTCGGCGGCGTCCTCGACGGTGATGATGCGTTCGCCGTCGGGGATGAGCCCGGAGAGGGCGTTGAGGAGGGTGGTCTTGCCGGCGCCGGTGGCACCGGAGACCACCACGTTGAACCTCGCCCGCACCAGCCCCGCCAGCAGCATCAGCAACTGCTCGTCGAGGGTGCCGATGCCGATGAGTTCGGCGAGGGTGTAGGCGCGGGGGAAGCGGCGGATGGTGAGGGTGGCGCCGTCGAGGGCCAGCGGCGGGATGATGACGTTGACCCGCTCGCCGGTGGGGAGGCGGGCGTCGACCATCGGATTGGACTCGTCCACGCGGCGGTTGACGGTGGAGACGATCCGCTCGATGGTCTGCATGAGCTGCTCGTGGGAGGCGAAGCGGACGGGGACCGGTTCGACCCGGCCGTGCCGTTCGACGTAGACCCGGTCGGGGCCGTTGACCATGATCTCGGTGACCGAGGCGTCCTCCAGGAGCGGTTCGAGGACGCCGAGGCCGAGGGCCTCGTCGACGACCCGGCGGATGAGCTGGGCGCGTTCGGCGGTGGACAGGACCGGGCCCTCGCGGCTGATGAGGTGGCCCAGGACGCGCTCCAACCGGGAGCGGCGCTCGGCGGCGGTCAGCGCGGACATCTCCGCGAGGTCGATTTCCTCCAGCAGCTTGGCGCGGTAGACGGCGACGAGGTGGCCGTCCTGGCGGTCCTCGCCGGCCGGTTCGGGTGCGACGATGCGGGCTTTGAGGCTCATCGCGGAGGCGCTCCTGCTGCGGTGCGGGGTGGTTGCGCCGACGCTCCGAGGGCGGACGTTTCGGGGCGGGGCATGGTGGCGCTCCGGCGTGCGGAGCCGAAGTCGGCGCCGGGGAGGATCGAGGGGATCTGGACGGTGGCGGTGGCGGTGACGGTGTCGCCGGAGCCGCCGACGGTGATGGCGGCGCGGTCGGCGACCCAACTGCTGATCGCCGCCCGGCCCGCGGACGTCGGGTCGGTCCGCTGGTCGACGGGGTCCATGGCGGCGGTGCGGGCGGCGGCCCGGGCGGCGGTGCCGGCCTGTTGGACGGCGTAGGCGGCCAGGCCCAGTTGGACGGCGGCGAGGGCGACGAGCAGGAGGATCGGGAGGACGCCGAGGAACTCCAGGGAGGCGGAGCCGCGGTCGCGCGCCCGGGTGCGGGTTCGACGGGTCATGGGGCGGGTGCCTCCTCGGCGGCTCCGGCGGTGCCGGTGACCGTCCACGGGAAGGTGCCGGCGCCGGGGAAGAGCACCGGGACCTTGAGGTGCACGGTGGCCTTCCACAGGCCCGCCTCGGTGGTGCAGGCGGTGCTGGCGCCGTCGTGCCAGGCGCGCGGGAGTTGGCGGGTGACGGCGGTGGTGCAGGCGCCGGGGCCGCCGGCCTCGGTGGCGGTGGCGGCCCGGGCGCCCCGGTCGGCGGCGTGCGCGGCCAGCACGTAGGTGTAGCCGACCAGGGCGCACTGCCAGAGCAGGACGAGGACGCCGAGGATCAGCGGGAGCAGCCCGAGGAACTCGACCGTGACCTGGCCGCGGTCGCGCTCGCCGTCGCGGCCGCGGTCGCCCGGCGTCCGGCCGGGCCGTGCGGGACGCCGCATCGCTCAGCCCTCCTCGTAGGGGGCGGCCGGGTCGTACGGGCCGGGGGCCGCGGGGGCGCCGAACCGGCCGGCGGTGGGGGCGCCGGGGCCCGGGGGCGGGGTCGGGGTCGGACCCTGAACCGTCCCGGGTCCGGGAGCCGCCCCGGTGGTGAGGGCCTTGCGCTTGCGCCCGGTGAGCATGGGGCGGGCGCGGTGGCCGCCGCGGGGCGGGGGCTCGGCCGGCGCGCCGGCCAGGCCCAGTTCGCCGGCGAGCGCCCACAGGGCGGCCTTGACGGTGGAGCGGGCGTCGAGGTCCTGCATCCGGCCGGCGTCGACGCAGGGTTGGAGTTCCTTGAAGGCGGCGGGGACCGGGGTGCGGGCGACGCGGGTGCCGGTGGCCTTGGCGACCAGCGCCGGCTGGATCTCGGTGTGGCGGGTGAGGCGGTTGACGACGGTGGTGGTGTCCTCGGCCTTGCGGATCCGCAGCCGGTCCCAGAGCCGGACCTGCCGTTTGGCGGCGCGCACGCAGACCACGTCGGGGGTGGTCACCAGCAGGGCGGTGTCGGCGAGTTCGACGGCGGCGGCGTTGGCGGACTGCATCTGGGAGCCGCAGTCGGCGATCACCGCGTCGTAGCGGGAGCGCAGCGCGGTGAGGATCTGGCGGGCGGCCCGGTCGTCGACCTCCTCGCCCCGTTCGCCCTCCTCGGGCGCCAACAGCAGCCCCAGGCCGGTGTGGTGGGCGTGCACCACGTCGTTGAGGACCCGGGCGGAGAGGTCCTGGATGCCGGCGAGGTCGACGACGGAGCGGCGGAACTGGACGTCCAGGTAGGAGCCGATGTCGCCGGACTGGAGGTCGAGGTCGACCAGGGCGACCCGGCGGCCGGCGGCCCGGGCGGCGAGGGCCAGTTGGACGGCGGTGACGGTGGTGCCGACGCCGCCCTTGGCGCCGGTGACGGTGACGAGCGTGCCGGTGGGCGCGGGCAACGCGTCCGGGTTCCCCCCTAGGTGGACGCGCACGCCGGTGGCCCATTGGGCGGCGGCCTGTACCCGGGCGGCCAACTCCTCCTGGCCCAGGGGCAGTCCGACGATGCCGCGGGCTCCGGCGTCCATCGCGGCGGAGAACAGGGCGGGGCCGGCGTCGGCGGTGATCAGGACGACGCCGACGGCGGGGAAGCGGAGCGCCACCTCGCGGATCAGCTCCAGGGCGGGCAGCGGGCCGATCCGCTCGTGGACCAGGACGACTTCGGGGAGCGCCTGGACGGCGGCGGCCGGTCCGGCGGGCGCGGGCGCGGGCCCGTTGGGGGCCGGCGGCGGGGCGGCGCCCGGTGCGGCGGCGCCGGCGAGGGTGGACAACAGGGCGGTGGAGTCGGGGACGGCGGGCGCCGGTTCGGCGCCCGGGAGTTGGCCGAGGAGGGCGGTCAGGGCCCGGGCGGCGTCCGGGTCGCCGACTGCCGGGAGGATGCGGATGGTCACCTGGGCCTCCGGGTCACTTGTCGCCGTCGAGGGTGTAGGTGCGCTCGCCGGGCGGGATGGTGGTCTGGGTGCCGGGGGCGAGCAGGGCGAGCCGCACGTGGGAGGCGAAGGACTCGGCGTAGGCGACCCGTTGGGCGTCCTGGGTGTCGAGCGCGAAGGTGATCGGGACGGCCTGGCCGGGCTGGCGGCTGGTGGCGGAGGCGCCGCCGGGGTCCTTGGCCTCCAGGGGCGTCAGCCTGCCGACGTCGATGACCTGGGCGCCGGCCACGATGACCTTGGAGACCGGCTTGTCCTCGGGGCGGCGGCCGTCGAAGGTGGCGTAGATGTTCACCCGGGCACCGGGGTTGATCTTGCCGGCCACGCCGGTGGCGGCGTCGATCATGATGGCGATCTCCTGCTGGCCGGACTGGAGCGCCGGCCGGTCGACGATCATGTCGTCCTGGAGCAGCGAGCCCTTCTTCAGCGGGGTGACCGCGATCTTGCCGCTGACCGCGTCGAGTTGGGTCACGGCGGTGGGCGGCAGCCACCGCTGCGGGATCTTCACCTCTTCGAACTGCCCCGGATCCAGCGTTTTATAGGCCGCCACATCCGTTTTGAGCCGGTAGGCGGTCTTCTCCGGCCCGACCTTGGACTCGACGTTCCTGATCACCGACAGCACGCCGATGAAGGCGCCGACCGCACAGAGGACGGACAGGAGCAGCAGGATCACTCCGCGGCGCTGGCGTGAGTTCATGGGTGGGGGACCTCGATCGGGACGGGGGCGGGGCACTCGGGGCGGGGTGGGGGACGGGAGCGGGCGGGGCTGCGGGGCCCGCCCGCTCCGGGGCGTCGAGGGGGCTTGGGTCTCGGCCGGGTCAGCGCACGGGGGCCGCCGTCCGCGCGCCGCCGGGCCGGGGGCGCAGGTCGGGGTGGCCGGGCACGTCCGGGTGGCCGGGCAGGCCGCGCGGGCCGACGGGCGGGAGGCCGGCCGAGCGCGGGACGCCGCCGGGCGTGAACGCCGGTCCGCGGACGTCGAGTTGGCCGGTTCCGCCACGGCCGGCGGGGGCGCCGCCGCGGAAGCCGGTGAGCCCCGGTGCACCCGTGACACCAGGGGCACCAGGGATACCGGGGGCATCTGGGGTGTATGGCGCTCCGGTGATGGGGGGTGCGCCGGTGCCGCGGGGGGCGTCGGTCCGGTCCGGGACGCCGGTGATGCCGACGACCCCGGGGACGCCGGCGGGCGCGACCGGCGACAGCCCGCGCTGGCGCAGCGGCGAGCCGGACGGGTCGGGCGCGGGGGCCGGGAGGGCCGCGGGCGCACCCCCGTGGGGCGCACCCGGGACGGGGGCGGGCGCCGGCGGCGCCCCGGCTATGGCCGCCGGTTCCCGTCCTGCGGAGCCCCCGGACCGCTCCCGGGCCAGCGGCGCCGCGCAGAACGCGCAGTGCTCGCCGATGACTTCCTGCCCGCACCAGGCGCACTCCGCCCGCCGCACGGACGCCACCAGGCGGCACAGCAGCGCCGGATCGGGGATCGCGGCGGCGAACTCGATCAGCTTCTGGGTGCCCCACCAACGGGCGGACTCGGTCGGCAGGCGCGCCTCGTAGACGCCCTGCACCTGCCAGGCGGGGGCGAGCGCGGAGGTGACCCAGTCGGCGGTGAGCTGGCCGCGGGCGACGGCGAGTTGGGTGGTGAAGCCGGGCGGGCGGAGCCCGGCGTGGGTGCCGTGCCGATCGAGGTGGAGTAACTGCGGCTGCGGGGTGGCCAGCACCGCGAAGTGGGTGCCGGGCAGCCAGGACTTCACGTGGGAGCGCAGGTCCACCTCGACCCGGTCCAACCCCGCGACGCTGCCGAGCAGGGCGCCGGCGTGCACGTAGTGCGCCAACAGCCGCGCGGCGCAGGCCAGCACGCCGGGGCTGAAGTCGCAGACCGACAACTGGCGGAGCTGGCGGGCGAGTACCGCGACGCCGAGCGGCGGCAGGGCGCTGGGCAGGATCGCGATCCGGTCGCTCTCCAGGACGGCGCGCAGGGTGTGCAGCCGGCGGACGTGCTCCGGCGGGCAGGCGGCGGAGTACAGGACGACGAGGTGGCCGTGGTGCTCCAGGACCGCGCTGGCCTCCGTCAGGGCCTCGTCCAGCGGCGCCAGGACCGGGTCCCGCAGGACGACCGCGGCGGGGGTGTGCCGATCGGTCGAGGGCAGCGCAAGGTCCGGGCTGGTGACTGCAATCGCGGTCGGCACGTCGCTCCCCCACTCCTTCCGGCCTCCGGCGTTCCCGGGACCGCGGATCGGCACAGCTCTGCGCCATCGGCGCCATACGCTCTGCACTTTATCCACAGAGATACGTCCCGGAGAACACGTTCTGGGCTACTCGTCTTGCCCGTTGGTCCACAGGGAAACCCCGCATGCCGCTCAAGCGGCAAACATCGGAACACCCGCTTCCGACACGGCCCTTGACACCGTTTATTGGTCTGGACCACCTTGTACGGCAAGCCCAGGGGCCCCTGAGCGCGCACCGGCACCACTCCCCCAACGACCCCCCACACGGAGGCAGTAGTGGTTCGCGCACGCATCGCACGAGGGACGAAGACCGGCACGTGCCGCCTGCTGGCGGGGCTGGCCGCCGCCGTACTGGCCCCGGCCGGCCTGGTCGCCGCCGGCCCCGCGGAACCCGCCGCGGCGACCGGCCCGGCGGCCCGCACCACGGCCGTCCCCCAGCACGCCGTCACCGGTTACTGGCAGAACTTCAACAACGGCGCGAAGGTACAGAAGTTGAAGGACGTCGACGACGCCTACGACATCATCGCGGTGGCCTTCGCCGACACCGCCGACAAGCCGGGCGCCGTCACCTTCCACCTCGACCCGGCCGTCGGCTACTCCTCGGCCAACGACTTCACGGCGGACATCAAGGCCAAGCAGGCGGCCGGGAAGTCGGTGGTGCTCTCCGTCGGCGGCGAGAAGGGCGCGGTCTCGGTCAACGACGGCGCCTCCGCGCAGAACTTCGCCGACTCGATCAACGGCCTGATGGACGAGTACGGCTTCAACGGCGTCGACATCGACCTGGAGAACGGCCTCAACTCCACCTATATGACGCAGGCGTTGAAGGCGGTACACGCCAAGCACCCGGACGTCGTGGTGACCATGGCCCCGCAGACCATCGACATGCTGTCGCCGCAGAACGAGTACTTCAAGACGGCGCTGGCCATCAAGGACTTCCTCACCGTCGTCAACACGCAGTTCTACAACAGCGGTTCGATGAACGGCTGCGACGGCAAGGTCTACTCCCAGGGGTCGGTGGACTTCCTCACCGCGCTCGCCTGCACCCAGTTGCAGGGCGGCCTCGACCCGTCGCAGGTGGGCCTGGGCGTGCCGGCCTCACCCAGCGCGGCCGGCAGCGGGTACGTCTCCCCGTCGGTGGTCAACGCGGCGCTGGACTGCCTGACGGCGGGCAAGAACTGCGGCTCGTTCAAGCCGCCCAAGACCTATCCGGGGCTGCGGGGCGCGATGGCCTGGTCGACGAACTGGGACGCGGCCAACGGCGGGGCGTTCGCCAGCCAGGTCGGCGGGCACGTGCACGGGATGTCGTAACCGGCGGCCCGTAGGCGGCGCGCGGCAACGGGCGCCCCGTAGGGCACTCCTCCAAGACGCCACCCCCCAAGGCCAGGTCCCGTGCACGCGGTGCGCGGGACCTGGCCGCTCGCCGATCGGCGCTCACCGACCGCCGGTCGACGTGCTCAGCGGCGGACGCCCGACGGCTTGGGCAGGGTGCACCCCGCGCCGTTCAGGTCCAACGCGTTTCCGGCGCCGAAGCACTTGGGGATGGTGTAGGTCTCCTCGGCGTAGTTGGTGCCCTTGTGGACGGTGACGTTGCCGTTCGCGTCGACCTCGCACGGGTTGTTCTCCGTGCAGCGCTCGCCGTTCTCGTTGCCGGTGTTGTTGATGGCGGTGACCTTGCCGGTGGCGTTGTCGACCACCGGCGAGCCCGAGGTGCCGCCGATCGTCTTGCACTCGGGGGTGTAGCGGACCGAGTCCTTCCAGCTCCAGCCGCCCTCCTTCAGGGTGGGGACGAAGCCGTCGATGCTGCACGTGTAGGTCTTCTTCCAGTACCCGGAGACGACCGTTATCCCGGCGCCCTTGGCGGGGTGCTCCGTGGACAGCTCCAGCGGCTTGATGCCGTACTGCTGCTCGATCTGCGCGTAGGTCGAGCCGGTCTGATACAGCGTCACGTCGGTGTCGGTCATCGTCGCGTAGACGACCTTGGTGGCCTGCAACGAGCCGAGCTCGCCCGCCGACTTGTCCAGGACGGTGAAGTCGCGGCTGGAGGGCTGGTCGACGATGACCTGGCCCGGGGAGGGCATCCCGCTCTCCAGGCAGTGGCCGTTGGTCATCACCAGCGCCGGGTCGTCCGGCTGCGAGGTGGGCATCTTGACGATCGAGCCGGAGCAGTCGTCCAGCGCCACCGTACCGGCGAAGTCGACGGCCTTGGTGTGCGGCGGCGCGGGCCTCAGGTGCGCGGCGGCGCCGACCGGGGCGGCGCCCGCCGGGGTTGCGGTCACCAGGGCGGCCGCGCCCAACACGGCGGTGGCCAGGGTGCCGACGAGAGGTCGAGACATGTGGGGGGTCCTCTCAGCGATGTGTCCGGAGTTCCACGGCGGCAGTTCCCTTCCGCCGATCCGGTTTTGTCACGCGCATTGTTCGCCGGCGCCGGCCGCACGGCAATGAATTTCCGCGAATCGAGCGGAAGTTGCCCCTCCCGGGGCGCGGGAACGGCGTCGAGGATGCCTACCCCGGCACGGGCCACCGGGCCACCGGGCCGACGGAGAATCACCCCTCCGCGCAACGGGGCGGCGCGGCGCGACGCCGCACAGATCCGTCAGAGGCGCCCTAGACCACCAGGCTGACCAGCGCCGCGACCGCGAAGCCGGCGACCGACAGCACCGATTCCAGCACCGTCCAGGACTTCAGGGTGTCCCGCTCGGATATCCCGAAGTACTTGCTGACCATCCAGAAGCCGCCGTCGTTGACGTGCGAGGCGAAGATCGAGCCGGCCGAGATCGCCATGATGACCAGGGCCAGGGCGGGTTGGGAGAGCTCCTGGGACTGGACCAGCGGCAGCACGATGCCGGCGGTCGTCACGATCGCCACCGTCGCCGAGCCCTGCGCCACCCGCAGGACCAGCGAGAGCAGATAGGCCAGCACGATCACCGGCAGGCCGACGTGGTGGAAGGTGTCGGACAGCGCGTCGGCGACCCCGCTGCCCTTGAGGACCGCGCCGAAGATCCCGCCGGCGCCGACGACCAGCAGGATGTTGCCGACCGGCTTGAGGGAGGCAGTGGAGACCCGCTCCAGGGACGCGCGGGACCAGCCGCGGCGGATGCCCAACAGGTAGTACGCCAGCAGCAGCGCAAGCGTCAGGGCGACGAAGGGGTGGCCGAAGAACTCGACGACCGAGCGGCCCGTGGAGGGCGCCAGCACGATGGAGGAGAAGGTCGCCAGCAGGATCAGCAGCAGCGGGGTGCCGATGATGGCGAGGACGGTGGCCAGCGGGACCGGCTTCTCCGGGGGCGCGGTCCCGGCGGCGGCCCGCTCGGCGGCGACCGCGGCCCGGGCCTCCTCGGCGGCCTCGACCATGTCGTGCGGGACGGGCACGAAGAGCCGCTTGCCGATCCAGGCGGCGTACCCCCAGGCCGCGAGCACCGCGGGCACCCCGCACAGCACGCCCATGACGATGGTCCAGCCCAGATCGACCTTGAACAGGCCGGCCGCGGCGACCGGTCCGGGGTGCGGCGGCAGGAAGGCGTGCGTCATGGACAGGCCGGCCAGCAGCGGCATGGCGTAGAGCACGATCGACTTGCCGCTCTTCTTGGCGGCGGCGTAGACGATCGGGGCCAGCACGAAGATGCCGACGTCGAAGAAGATCGGGATGCCGAAGATCAGGCCGGTCAGGCCCATCGCCAGCGGGGCGCGCCGCTCGCCGAAGAGGGCGAGCAGCCGGGAGCTCAACACCTCGGCGCCGCCGGAGACTTCGAGGATCGCGCCGAGCATCGTGCCCAGGCCGATGATGATGGCGACGTGGCCGAGGATGCCGCCCATGCCGCTCTCGATCATCGAGACCGCGGCGGACTTCTGGACCGTGCCGAAGAGTTCGGTGACGGAGAGGCCGGCGGCCAGGCCGACCGCGATGGAGACCCCGAGCAGGGCCACGAAGGGCTGGAGCCTGACCTTCATGATCAGGACGAGCAGCAGGACGATGCCGAGGGCGGCGACGGTCAACAGGCCCGGCGTGCCCGGTATCAGGGCCAGCAGCCCGCCGGTGTGGGGTGGCGTCGGTGGGGCGGCGGGGGTAGCAGCGAGGACCATGGGTGACTCCGTTGTCAGGGGTGTCCAGGCAAGGGGGGACCGCGGCACGGCGCCCCGGTCGTACGGGGCGCCGTGCCGTGCGGCGGGCGGGAAGCGCGGCGGTGCGCTAACGGCAGGCGGTGCAAGGGGTGTTACTGCCTCAGCTCAGGACGGCGAGCGCGTCGATCTCGATGAGCAGGCCCTTGGGCAGGCCGACGTAGACGGTGGTGCGGGCGGCCGGCGGCTGGGTGAGGCCCTGCTCCTCGAAGTAGGCGTTGTAGATCTCGTTCATCTCGGCGAAGTGGTCGACGTCGGTGAGGTAGACGCGCATCATCATCACGTCGTCCCAACTGGCGCCGCCCTCTTCGAGGATGGCCTTGACGTTGGCGAAGGTCTGGAGGGTCTGCTCGCGCAGCGTCGGGCCGGCCGGCGTCGGGGCCTGGCCCTCGACGGCGGGCAGGAAGCCGACCTGGCCGGCGACCTGGAGGATGTTGCCCTTCTTGACGCCGTGCGAGAACTTCGCGGGCGGGGTGGTGTGGGTGGCCGGGGTGAGGGCGGTCTTCTCGCTCATGTGTGTCCTTCAGACGTGCTTCACGGGGCCGGCTCGTGGCCGGGGCTGGTGGTGCCGGAGAACTCCCGGCTGATGGCGTCGGCGGTGCGGCGCACCAGCGGGAGCAGGGTGAGGAGTTCCTCGGCGCTGACCACGACGCTCGGGGCGGAGACCGACATCGCGGCCGCGACCCGCCCGTCCGCGCCGCGGATCGGGGCGCCGACGCAGTTGATGGACTCCTCGTGGCCACCGAGGTCGGTGGCCCAGCCCTGTTCGCGCACCCTGGCCAGCTCGGCCAGGAAGGCCACGGCGTCGGGTGTCGAACGGGACGTGTAGCGGGGGTAGTCGAGCCGGGCCGCGAGGGCGCGGCGCTCGGGCTCGGGGAGGTCGGCGAGGAGCAGCTTGGCGACGGCGGCGACGGTGAGCGCCACCGGCTTGCCGATCCGGGAGTACATCCGGACCGGGTAGCGGCTCTCCACCTTGTCGATGTAGAGGACCTCGTTCTCCTCGTAGACGGCGAGGTGGACGGTGTGGCCACAACTCTCGTTGAGGGCGACGAGGTGGGGGTGGGCGATGCCGCGGACGTCGAGGTGCTCCGCGGCCTCCTGGGCGAGGGCGAACAGGCGGGCGCCGAGGCGGTAGCGCTGGTCGGGCTGGCGGTAGACCAGGCCGTGCTCGTGGAGGGTGCGCAGCAGTCGGAGGGCGGTGGACTTGTGCACCCCGAGCCGGTCGGCGACCTGGCCGAGGTCGGCGGGGCCCTCGGCGAGCAGCGGCAGGATGCTCAGCGCGCGGTCGACGGTCTGGCTCATGCGCGCGCTCCCTTCGGCTCGGCCCGGCCGCCGCCGGGGACGCGCCCGTCGGGGGTGCTCTGGCTGCGCTCGTTCATGACGTGGATACCTCCTGGTCCGCGGCCTCCGTGGGCTGCGTCCAGCCGGGGCCGAGGTGCAGTGTCCCCCAGGAGGCGTCGTCGAGTGCGGCAAGGCGGTCGGCCAGCGGCCGGGCGGGGGGTGCGGCGAGGTCGCCGGGGACGGTGAGGGCCGCGGCGGCCCAGAGGTGGCCGTGCCGGACCCGGGTGCGCAGGGGCAGTCCGCGGAGGGTGGCGGAGAGGAAGCCGGCGGCGAAGGCGTCGCCGGCGCCGACCGCGGCGACCACGTCGACGGTGGGGGCCGGGACGAGGGTGCCGGTGGGCTCCTCGTCCGTCCCCGGGGCGTCGGGGGCGTGCCGGAAGACCAGCGCACCAGCCGCTCCCAGCTTGACGACCAGGGTCTCCGGCTCGGGCAGCGCGGCGCGGACGGCCCTCGGGTCGGGCAGCCCCCAGGCGGCCTGGGCCTCGTCGACGCCGACGAACACCACGTCGGCGGCGCGCGCCAGATCGAGGAGGACCCGCGGCCCTTGGGCGCCGGACCACAGGTGGGGGCGGTAGTTGACGTCGAAGGAGAGCAACGGCCGACCGGGACCGACCAGGACGGGGCGCTCGGCTGCCGGGCGACGAAGCGCGGCGCGGGGCGCCGACGACGAGGGGCGGGGGTCGGGCGACGAGTGCGGGCTGTCGGCGCGGAGCGACGGCGATGAGGGGCGGGGGTCGGGCGACGGGTGGGCCATGAGGGCGCGCAGCAGGCCGAGGCAGTCCGCGGAGAGCGCGGCGGTGATCCCGGAGAGGTGGAGCACCCGGCCGGCGCGGATCGCGGCCAGGTCCATGGTGGTCGCGGCCATCGCGGAGGCGGCCGAACCGGCGCGGTAGTAGGCGACTTCGTGGGCGTCGGTGGCGCGGTCGCCTGCGGTGCGGAAATAGATGCCGGTGGGGCGGTCGGGGTCACGCCGGACGGCGCGGGTGTCGACGCCGTGCCCGGCGATCTCCCGGACGAGGTGGTCGCCGAAGCCGTCGGCGCCGACCCGGGAGACCCAGCGGGTGGGGTGGCCGGCGCGGGCGAGGGCGCAGGCGACGTTGGACTCGGCGCCGCCGATGGCCCGTTGGAAGGCGGGGACGTCGGCAAGCCGGCCGGGAACGGTGGGTAGGAAGGTGACCATGGACTCGCCGAGGCAGACGACATCGACATCCGGGGCGGCGTCGGCCGCCGGGACGGGGGTGTCGCTGACGTTCCAGGGCGTGGTCACGATCGCTTGCGCTCCTTCGCTGCTGCCGCCGGGAGGCGGGCCGTCGTACCGCTCGGGTGGGCGGTCCCCGCCGGGTCGCGGCGCCGGATCCGCCGTGCGCCACGGCGCGTTTCCCCCGGCGTCTGCCGGTGTTTTCGGACCATTGACCGGGCGATGGCCCGGATGTTAGACAGCTCTAAGCGATATGCGCAATGAGCGTTGCAGAGCATGCAACGCACTCTTCGAGGAGGCTCCATGGCCGGCGACCGGCTCGCGCGGGAACTCACCAACCTCGCGGACGACACCGTCGATCACCGCTTCAAGGCGCTCCCCCCGGATGCCGCCGGCCGCACCGTCGGCGAACTGGCCGCCGAGCGCCGCAACCTCTTCACCGACGGCTTCACCACCCCCGTCCTGGCCCTCTCCGCCGAGGCCCTCGACCACAACCTGGCCCTCCTTAAGACCTACACCGCCCGGCACGGCCTGGCCTTCGCCCCGCACGGCAAGACTTCGATGGCCCCGCAGCTCTTCGCCCGCCAACTGGCCCACGGCGCCTGGGGGATCACCGCCGCCGTCCCCCACCAGGCCCGCGTCTACCGGGACTTCGGCATCCAGCGGATCTTCCTGGCCAACGAGCTCGTCGACGCCGCCGCGCTGCGCTGGCTGGCCGGCGAACTCGCCGCCGACCCGGACTTCCGCTTCGTCTGCTATGTCGACTCGCTGCGCGGCATCGAGCTGATGGACGCCGCGCTGCGCGCCGCCGAGGCCACCCGCCCCGTGGACGTCGTCATCGAACTCGGCGCCGGCGAGGGCGCCCGGACCGGCGCGCGCACCGAGGCCGAGTGCCGCGAACTCGCCGATGCCATCGCGGGCGTGGACACCCTCCGCCTCGTCGGCGTCGCCGGCTACGAGGGCGAGGTGCCCGAGGCCGATCACGCGCGGGTCACCGCCTGGCTGCGGCGGCTGGTCGCGCTCGCCGCCGAGCTCGACGCCTCCGGCCGCTTCACCGACCTCGACGAGATCGTGCTCAGCGCCGGCGGCAGCGCATGGTTCGACGCCGTGGCCGAGGTCTTCGCCGACCTCCCCGAACTCTCCGCGCCCGTCCTCAAGCTGCTGCGCTCGGGCGCCTACGTCTCGCACGACGACGGGCACTACCACCACCTCACCCCCTTCAACCGGGTGCCGGACGAGGGCGCCCTACAGCCCGCCTTCCGGCTCTGGGCGCAGGTGGTCTCCCGACCCACCCCGGAGCAGGCGTTCCTCAACGCCGGCAAGCGGGACGCCGCGTACGACCTCGATCTGCCGAAGGCGCAGGCCGTGCGCTCCGGCCGGGACGGCACCCAGCGCCCGGCCACCGGCCTCACCGTCACCGGCCTGTCCGACCAGCACGCCTGGGTCCGCACCGAGCACGCCGGCGATCTGGAGGTCGGCGACTGGGTCGCCCTGGGCCTGTCGCACCCGTGCACCTCCTTCGACAAGTGGCAGTTGATCCCGCTGGTCGAACAGGACGGGACGGTCGTCGACTTCATCCGCACGTTCTTCTGATCGTTCTGCATGTCCTCGTGCTACCCGCGCCGGGTGCGCAACTCGCCCCGGCGCACCCCGAGAACCCCCTGATCACCCCCTGACCCGACCCCCGATCGACCACCCCGAGAGATCCCCGGGTCATCCCCAACCCCGTCCCCGACCCCGACCGCGCGCGCCGTCACCGTCCCCAACTCGCCCGCGCGGACGGCCGGGACGGTCTGACGAAAGGCGGCCCGCCATGGACACCGTGTTCCGCGACGTACGCGTCATCGACGGGTCCGGTGGCCCCTCCTACCGCGCCGACGTCGCCCTGGCCGACGGCCGGATCGCCGCCGTCCACCGCGCCGGGGCCGGCGGCCCCCGCCCGTCCGCCACCCGCACCATGGACGCCGCCGGCCTCGCCCTGGCCCCCGGCTTCATCGACATGCACGCCCACAGCGACCTGGCGCTGCTGCGCGACCCGGCGCACACCGCGAAGGCCGCCCAGGGCGTCACCCTCGAAGTCCTCGGCCAGGACGGCCTGTCCTACGCCCCCGCGGACGACCGCACACTGGCCGCGGTCCGCGCCCAGATCGCCGGCTGGAACGGCGGGGGCCCCGGCGACGACTCCCTCGCCTTCACCTGGCGCACCGTCGGCGAGTACCTCGACCGCCTCGACCACGGTTTCGGCGGCGAGGGCATCGCCGTCAACGCCGCCTACCTCATCCCCCAGGGCACGGTCCGGATGCTCGCCCTGGGCTGGGACGACCGGCCGGCCACCGACGCCGAACTGGCCCGGATGCGGCGCCTGGTGGCCGAGGGCCTGGAGCAGGGCGCGGTGGGCCTGTCCTCCGGACTCACCTACACCCCGGGCATGTACGCCTCGGACGCCGAACTGACCGAGCTGTGCCGAGTGGTGGCGCACTACGACGGCTACTACTGCCCGCACCACCGCTCCTACGGCGCCGGCGCCCTCCAGGCGTACGCGGAGATGGTCACCCTCACCCAGGAGGCCGGCTGCGCCCTGCACCTGGCGCACGCCACCATGAACTTCGGCGTCAACAAGGGCCGCGCACCCGAGCTGTTGGCCCTCCTGGACGACGCCCTGGACGCCGGCGCCGACATCACCCTGGACACCTATCCGTACACCCCCGGCTGCACCACGCTCGTGGCGATGCTGCCCAGTTGGGCCAGCGAGGGCGGCCCGGAGGCGATCCTGGCGCGGCTCGCGGACGACGCCACCGCCGAGTCGATCCGGCACGCCCTGGAGGTCGCGGGCTCGGACGGCTGCCACGGCGTCCCCATCGACTGGGACGCCATCGAGATCTCCGGCGTCACCGACCCCGCCCAGGCCGACTGGGTCGGCCGCACCGTCGCCCGCGGCGCCGCCGACCGCGGCCAGGCCCCCTGGGACGCCGTTCGCCGCCTGCTGATCGCCGACCGGCTGGGCCCGACGATCCTCCAGCACGTCGGCCACGAGGACAACGTCCGGCAGATCATGCGACACCGGGTCCACACCGGCGGCAGCGACGGCATCCTCCAGGGCGCCAAGCCGCACCCGCGGGCGTACGGGACCTTCCCCCAGTACCTCGGCCGGTACGTCCGCGAGCTGGGCGTGCTGTCCCTGGAGGAGTGCGTGGCGCACCTGACCTCCCGCCCCGCCGCCCGGCTGCGGCTGCCCGACCGCGGCCTGGTCCGCGAGGGGTACCGCGCCGACCTGGTCCTCTTCGACCCCGAGACGGTCGCCGCCGGCTCCACCTTCGACGCCCCGCGCACCCCGCCGGTCGGCATCCCGCACGTCCTGATCGACGGCCGCTTCGTCATCGAGGACGGCCACCGCACCGACACCCTGGCGGGCCGCACCGTCCGCCGCACCCCGGGCCCGCGCGGCTAGGGGGCTTCTGACGGATCTCCGTGGAGGAAGGAGCGGCGTCTGGCGCGTGCGATCGCAAGGCGCCGGGATGTCCCCATAGCGGAGCTATGGGGACATGTCGGCAACGCCGCGAGCGGGCGTGCCAGACGCCGCGACGCCGCGGAGATCCGTCAGAAGCCCCCTAGGGCGCGCGGCCCGCCGTCCGACCCGCCACGGATTCAGCACCACCCCACCCCCTCGCAATCCGTGAGCGTCAACTCACCCTCTGCTCACCACGTGGCGAAAACCACCCGGCGGGTGTCGGTACGCCCCCGTAGAGTGGCGGTCATGCAGGTGATCCAGTCAACGAAGCTCGCCAACGTCTGCTACGAAATCCGCGGCCCGGTCCTTGAGGAGGCCATGCGGCTGGAGGCGGCCGGTCACCGCATCCTCAAGCTGAACACCGGCAATCCGGCGGCGTTCGGCTTCGACTGCCCGCCCGAGATCCTGGAGGACGTCCTCCGCTCGGTGGGCACCGCACACGGCTACGGCGACGCCAAGGGCCTGCTCTCGGCCCGCCGCGCGGTGGTCCAGCACTACCAGACCAAGGGCATCGAGCTCGCCGTCGACGACGTCTATCTGGGCAACGGCGTCTCCGAGCTGATCCAGATGTCGATGCAGGCGCTGCTGGACGACGGCGACGAGGTACTGGTCCCGGCCCCGGACTACCCACTCTGGACGGCCTCGGTCTCGCTCTCCGGCGGCACCGCCGTCCACTACCGCTGCGACGAGCAGGCCGACTGGATGCCGGACCTCGCCGACATCGAGCGCAAGGTCACCGACCGCACCAAGGCCATCGTCGTCATCAACCCCAACAACCCCACCGGCGCGGTCTACGACGACGAACTGCTGCGCGGCATCGCCGAGATCGCCCGCCGGCACAACCTCATCGTCTGCGCCGACGAGATCTACGACAAGATCCTCTACGACGGCGTCACCCACACCCCGTTCGCCGCGCTCGCCCCCGACCTGCTGACGCTGACCTTCAACGGCCTCTCCAAGGCGTACCGCGTCGCCGGCTACCGCAGCGGCTGGCTGGCGGTCTGCGGCCCGAAGGCGCACGCCGCCTCCTACATCGAGGGGCTGACGATCCTGGCGAACATGCGGCTGTGCGCCAACATGCCGGCGCAGCACGCGGTCGCCACGGCGCTCGGCGGCCGACAGTCGATCAACGACCTGGTGCTCCCCGGCGGCCGGCTCCTGGAACAGCGCGACACCGCCTACGAGCTGCTGACCCGTATACCGGGCGTCAGCTGCGTCAAGCCCAAGGGCGCGCTCTACGCCTTCCCGCGGCTCGACCCGAAGGTCCACAAGATCAAGGACGACCGGGAGATGGTGCTGGACCTGCTCCGCGCCGAGAAGATCATGATCGTCCACGGCACCGGCTTCAACTGGCCCGAGCCCGACCACTTCCGCCTGGTCACGCTGCCGAACAAGGACGACCTGACCGACGCCGTCACCCGCATCGGCTCCTTCCTCGACGGCTACGGACAGTACTGACCCACAGCGACTTCTATACGGACCACAACTTTAGACAGAGTCTAAGCTAGGATGGCCTCCTGGACTTTTTCAGGAGGCCGTCCCATGTACGAACCGATCCGCACCAAGTCGGTCCACAGCATGGCCGTCGCCCAGGGGATCCCGCACCGCTCCCGCGAGGAGGAGCTGGACATCCGGCTCGCCGGGCAGCTCACCGCCCTGCTCACCGTCACCGACGAACTGCACGCGCTGACCGGGTGCCCCGCCGAGCGCGCCGCGCTGGCCTCGGCGGCCGAGCGCATCGCCGCCGAGGTCACCCGGCTGAGCGGCCAACTCCCGCTGCGGGCCGAGCCGTCCGGCGGCGACCCGGCCCGGATACCGGCCCTCCGGCAGCGCGCCCACACCCTCGCCGGCAACGCCCTGGCCGTCGCCACCTCGCGCGACGACGCCGACGCCATCGAGCTGGCCGAGGAACAACTGGCCGCCCACAACGCCGACGGCGCGGACCTCGCCAGCGCCTGAAAGCGCCAGCCCCGCACCGCAGTTCTCCCACCCGCAACGGGAGGGAACGGGCCGGAGGGGCCGGCGCCCAGGACGCTTCGCTTTACGTCCTGCACACCGGCCCCGCAGACTCGTCACCGCACCCAACAGCCCCGCGCGGCAGCCAACTCAACCCGCGCCGCAGGCGCACAACAGCAACCCCCCGCGGCGGGGCGGCCGACAACGTGCGGGGCGGCCCGGCGCGGCGCTCAGCCGAGCCTCCGCACCAACGCCCGGTACTCGTCCCACAGTTCCTTCGGTGCATGATCACCGAAGGTGTTGAGGTGCTCGGGGACCAGCGCCGCCTCCTCGCGCCAGACGCCCTTGTCGACGGTGAGCAGGAACTCCAGGTCCTTCTCGGAGAGTTCGAGGCCCTCGGTGTCCAGCGCCTCCTTGGTGGGCAGCACGCCGATCGGCGTCTCGACACCCTCGGCCGTGCCCGCCAGCCGCTCGACGATCCACTTGAGCACCCGGCTGTTCTCGCCGAAGCCCGGCCACACGAAGCGGCCCGCGTCGTCCTTGCGGAACCAGTTGACGTAGTAGATCCGCGGCAGCTTCGCCTGGTCCTTGTCGGCACCGACCTTGAGCCAATGCGCCATGTAGTCGCCCATGTTGTAGCCGCAGAACGGCAGCATGGCGAACGGGTCCCGGCGCAGCTCGCCGACCTTGCCCTCGGCCGCGGCGGTCTTCTCGGACGCCACGTTGGCGCCGAGGAAGACGCCGTGCTGCCAGCTCAGCGACTCGGTCACCAGCGGCACCGCGCTGGCCCGGCGGCCGCCGAAGAGGATCGCCGAGATCGGCACGCCCTTGGGGTCCTCCCACTCCGGCGCGATGGTCGGGCACTGGGCGGCCGGCACGGTGAACCGGGCGTTGGGGTGCGCGGCCGGAACCCCCGACTCGGGCGTCCAGTCGTTGCCCTTCCAGTCCGTCAGGTGCGCCGGGGTCTCCTCCGTCATGCCCTCCCACCACACGTCGCCGTCGTCGGTGAGGGCGACATTGGTGAAGACGGAGTTGCCCCAAAGGGTCTTCATGGCATTGGCGTTGGTGTGCTCGCCGGTGCCGGGCGCGACGCCGAAGAAGCCGGCCTCGGGGTTGATCGCGTAGAGCCGGCCGTCCTCGCCGAACCGCATCCAGGCGATGTCGTCGCCGATCGTCTCGACCGTCCACCCCGGGATCGTCGGCTCCAGCATGGCCAGGTTGGTCTTGCCGCAGGCGCTCGGGAACGCCGCGGCGACGTACTTGGCCTCGCCCTGCGGCGGGGTCAGCTTGAGGACGAGCATGTGCTCGGCCAGCCACCCCTCGTCACGGGCCATGACGGAGGCGATCCGCAGCGCGTAACACTTCTTGCCGAGCAGGGCGTTGCCGCCGTAGCCGGAGCCGTACGACCAGATCTCGCGGGCCTCGGGGAAGTGCGAGATGTACTTGGTGGAGTTGCACGGCCACGGCACGTCCTGCTCGCCCTCCGCCAGCGGGGCGCCGAGGGTGTGCACGGCCTTGACGAAGAAGCCGTCCTCGCCGAGCTCGTCGAGGACGGGCTGGCCCATCCGCGTCATGGTGCGCATCGACACCGCGACGTACGCGGAGTCGGTGATCTCCACGCCGATCGCGGAGAGCGGGGAGCCCAACGGCCCCATGCAGAACGGGACGACGTACATCGTCCGGCCCTTCATCGCGCCGCGGAAGACCCCCTTTTCACCGGTGAAGATCTCCCGCATCTCGGCGGGCGCCTTCCAGTGGTTGGTCGGGCCGGCGTCCTCCGCCTTCTCCGAGCAGATGAAGGTGCGGTCCTCGACGCGCGCCACGTCCGACGGATCGGACGCGGCGTAGTAGGAGTTGGGCCGCTTGATCGGGTCGAGCTTCTTGAACGTGCCCTTTGCGACGAGCTCTTCGCACAGCCGCTCGTACTCCGCCTCCGAGCCGTCGCACCACACGACCCGGTCGGGCTGGGTGATCGCCGCTATCTCTTCGACCCACTCGCGCAGGCCCTGGTGCCGGGTCGGGGTGGGAGCCGCGTTGTCGCGCGCCACGATCGCTCCTAGATGAGGGGTTTGATCGGCTTCCCATGCATAAAGCCAGAAAACCGCTTCTTTTGCTGTTTTGCCCCTTGGGGGCTGCGACCCGGATGCTTCGTGACCGCTCATCCGGTGCCGACCGCACTCATTTGATCATCCGACCCGGATTCGGTTCTGTCCAGGGGGCGCCGTGGTGACCGTCACCACTTCCGGACGATCTGTAACCTACGGTTGCGTAGGTAGCATTGCGCCATGACTTCCGCGCCTGACGCCGCCGAGAGCCAACCCCCTGCCGGGCCGCCCAGGACCGAGCCCGGCACGGCGGTCGCCGCCGCGGCCGCGCCGCTCAAACCGAAGCTGCGCGGCTGGCTGCACGCCGGGATGTTCCCCGCCGTCCTGCTCTCCGGCGTCCTGCTCACCGCGCTCGCCGACAGCCCCCGCGGCCGCCTCGCCTGCGCGATCTACACCCTCAGCGCCTGCCTGCTCTTCGGCGTCAGCGCGCTGTACCACCGCGGCAATTGGAGCCCGCGGATGGACGGCGTGCTGCGCCGGCTCGACCACGCCAACATCTTCCTGATCATCGCCGGCACCTATACGCCGCTGACGCTGCTGCTGGTGCCCGGCACCCGCGGACAGATACTGCTCTGGGCGGTCTGGGCGGCCGCGCTGGCGGGCATCGCCTTCCGGGTCTTCTGGGTCGGCGCCCCGCGGTGGCTCTACACCCCCTGCTACATCGCGATGGGCTGGGCGGCCGTCTTCTTCCTCCCCGACTTCCTGCGCACCGGCGGCATCGCCGTCCTCGTCCTCGTCATCGTCGGCGGGCTGCTCTACAGCGCGGGCGGCGTGATCTACGGCATCAAGCGCCCCAATCCGTCACCGCGGTGGTTCGGCTTCCATGAGGTCTTCCACTCCTTCACCCTCGCGGCCTTCGTGGTGCACTACGTCGGCATCTCGCTCGTCGCGTATTCGCACCCCTGAGGCGGGCCGGACCCGGGCGCGGGGCGTCCCGGGTCCGCCCACCGGTCTTCCGGTCATCCCCCCGCGCCACCCCGGCCGCGGCCGCGAGGCCGCGGCCACCCGCCACGCCAGGACCGCCACCCCGGCCAGCACCAGGGCCGTCACCAACGACTCACCGCCCAGCAGATAGCCGCCCACGCACAGCGCGGCGGCGAACGCGGCGCACCCATGGATCGCAGGTCGCATCGTCACGCCTCCCTCCGAACGTCACCGACAGTAATCATTCCCGCGTCACAGCGTGACACACCCCACTGACAGTCAGGGGGCTATCAATCCGCCGGGCATCGGTCCCGCGACGAGTGGGGACAATGAGGCGCATGGTCTCCGCACGCACCCCCGCCGCCGCACCGCCCCGGAAGCCGAAGCCCGGACTGCGCGAGCGGAAGAAGCTCCGGACCCGCCAGGCGATCCGCCGGGCCGCCTTCCGGCTCTTCGCCGAACGGGGCTACGACGCAACCCCCGTCGACCGGATCGCCGAGGCCGCGGAGGTCTCCCCCAGTACCGTCTTCCGCTACTTCCCCGCCAAGGAGGACATCGTCCTCACCGACGAGTACGGCGCCCTACTGGAGAACGGGATCCGCGCCCGCCCGGCCGGCGAACCGCTCATCGAGACGCTGCGGCACGTCACGGTCGGGATCATGCGCGGCATCGACGCGGCCGACCGCGGCGAACTCGTCCAGCGCATCCGGCTGATCCGCGAGGTGCCCGCCGTCCGGGGCCGCACCGCGGAGCTCATCGCCGGGCACCTCGACCTCATCAGCGCCGCCCTCGCCGAACGCACCGACCGGCCGGCGGACGACCTGGGCATCCGGGTCGTCGGCGCGGCGGCCCTGGCCGCCCTCCAAGAGGCGCTGCTGCACTGGGCCGAGGACACCCGGGCGACGAACCCGGAGGAACTGATCGACCGGTCGATGGACGTCCTGGCCCGCGGGCTCACCCTCTAAAGCGCGCACCCCTAACCGCCGGGCCGCCCGCCGGGCCGCCCGTCGGGCTCCCCAAACCGCGCGGCCAACCGCGCCCGCAACCGGGTCAACCGCGCGATATGGCCGTCCAGTTCGGCCAGCCGGCGCCGGGCCACCTCCTCCGCCGCCGCACACCGCCCGGCCCCCGGTTCAGTCCCCGGTTCGGTCCCGATCAGGTCCGGTACGCCCTCCGGTGGCAGGGTGTGCAGCAGGTGCGCGAAGGTCCGGACGTCGCCCACCGTCAGTCCCGCCTCGCGCAGTTCGCGGACCGCCCGCAGCCGGCGGACGTCCTCCGCGTCGTACTCCCGGTGGCCCGACGGCGTCCTGCGGGCCGCCACCAGTCCCTGCTGCTCGTAGTAGCGCAGCGCCCGCGGCGTCAGCCCGGCTGCCGCCGCCGCGTCCCCGATCCGCACCCGCCGTTCCCCTCCGATCTCGTACTTCCCCCTACTTCCCGGCCGTTGGGCCGCGACGCTCACCGGCCATCCCGTTCAGCGCGCGCTCGATGCCGGCCGCCCAGGACAGCAGCTCCTCGTCCGCGCCGGACCGGCCCACCAGTTGGAGCCCCAGTGGCAGCCCGTCGGCGGCCCGGCCGGCGGGCAGGCTCAGCGACGGCAGCCCGGCGTTGCTCCACGGAAGACACATGATCGAGCTGCCCGTGGTCGCCAGATCGGCGGGCGCGGGCCCGGTGGCCGCCGGCGCGATCCACAGGTCGATCCCGGCGTCCGCCCCGTCCGCCGCGAGCCGCTCCCGGAAGACGGCACGGCGCTCCCGGGCATCCTGGTAGGCGGCGTCCCCGATCGGCTGACCCTCGCGGAGAGCGGCGGCGGTCTGCTCTCGGTAGAGGGCGCCGTGACGGGCGAACCACCGGTCGTGGGCGCGCGCGACCTCGTAGCGGTTCATGGTGAAGAGCTGCTCGACGACCCCCGCGAAGTCGGCCATCACGGGCACCTCGCGCACCTCGTGGCCGGCCGCCGTCAGCGCCTCCCGTTGGGCGCGGAAGGCCCGCAGCGCCTCGTCGCCGGCCCGGTCCAGATAGGGCCCGACCGGTACGCCCAGCACCGGCGGGCGCCCCGGCCCGGCCGCGGCCCGCCACCCGTCGCAGAGCACCGGGGCGGCCAGCGCGATGCCCGCCACGTCCGTCGCGTAGCACCCGAGGGTGTCGAAACTGACCGCGTTCGGGATCACTCCGGCGAGCGGGATCCGTCCGTAGGTCGGCTTGAAACCGACCACCCCGCAGTAGGCGGCGGGCCGGATCATCGAGCCGACGGTCTGCGTCCCGATGGCCAGCGGGACCATCCCGGCGGCGACCGCGGCGGCCGAGCCGCTGCTCGAACCCCCGGGCGTGTGCGCCGTGTTGTGCGGGTTGCGGGTCGGTCCCGGGGCGGTGACCGCGAACTCCGCGGTGACGGTCTTGCCCGCGATCAGCGCGCCCGCGGCCAGCAGCCGGTCCACGACGGTCGCCTGCGGCCCGGCGAGCTCCTCGGGCGGCAGCGCCGAACCGGCCTGGGTGGGCAGCCCGTTGACGTGCACGATGTCCTTGATCCCGACCGGTACGCCGTACAGGACGGGCCTCCCGCCCGTGCCGTGCGGGGCGGTCTCGGCCAACCCCCGGGCCGCGGCCAGCAGTCGGGCGCGCCACCCCGGCTCGGGCACGAACGCCCGGACCCGCCCGTCCACGGCGTCGATCCGGTCGCAGGTGCGGCGCACCGCGTCGACGGGGTCGTCCGCACCGGACCGCAGCGCCGCGGCCTCCTGGGCGAGGGGGCGGCACCCGAGCAGGATCGTCACCCTTGCAGGCTACCTCCGGGGCGCAAACCCCCTGGAAGGGTGGCCCAGTTGGCGCACCGGCCGCACCGCACGCCCTCGGGTTGGCAGGGCCAAGGCGCCCCTACGGGCCCGCTCCCCTCCCCCGGAGGTCGGGTCCGTACCGCCGACTTCTCCCTACAACTCCACCAGTACGGCGCCCAGATGCTTCCCCGCGATCAGCTCCTGGAGGGCTCGCGGGGCCTGGGCGATGCCCTGGAGGCGGGCGTGCGGGAAGGTGAGGGTGCCCTCGCGCAACCCCTTGCCGAACAGCTCGTTCCACCGCGGGATCAGGTCCCGGTGGTCGTAGAGGGCCACGCCGCGCATCGTGATGCCCCGGGCGAGCAGCGACAGCGTGTCGATCGGGACGGCGACGGCACCCCCGTCGGCGAGTTGGCTGGAGAGCGCGCCCACCAGGGCGATCCGGGCGCCCCGGTTGGCCGCCGCGATCGCGGCCTGGAGCTGCTCGCCGCCCACGTTGTCGAAGACCGCGTCGACGCCCTCCGGGGCGGCCGCGCGCAGTTGCTCCTCGATGGGCCCGGCGCCGCGGATGACCACCGCGTCATAGCCGAACTCCTTGACCAGCCGGTCGGCCTTCTCCCGCGAGCCGGTGCTGCCGATGACCCGGGTGGCGCCGCGCACCTTGGCGAGCTGGCCGGCCAGCGAGCCGACACCGCCCGCCGCGCCGGTCACGAACACCGTGTCGCCGGGGCGCACTTCGGCGCCGACGTCGATGCCCATCAGGGCGGTGGGCCCCTGGGAGAGGTAGCCGGCCGGGTCGGGCAGCTCGGCGGCGTCGTGGCGCTGGACGTCGCCGGCGTCCAGCAGCGCGTACTCGCGCCAGCCGAAGTGGTGCTCCACCAGGTCGCCGGGCTTGAGGTCGGTCCCCGGGGCGGCGACCACCTCGCCGACTGCGGGCCCGTTGAGCGCCTCGCCGACCTGGAAGGACGGCAGCGGGACGCCGGTGACCTCGTCCATCAGGGTGCGCATCACGGCGGCGACCGCCATCAGGGTGTTGCGTACGAGCACCTGGCCCTGCGCCGGTTCCGGAACCGGGACCTCCACGAGCTCGAAGAGGTCGTCGGTGACCGGTCCCGTGGGGCGGGCGGCCAGGCGGACTTCACGATGCGTGCGGTTCGTCATGCCCGAAGGCTAGAACTTGACGCACGCGTCAAGTTCAATTCGGTCGCTGGTCCTAGGACTTGCGGCGGGGCCGGGCCGGCAATCGGGCCACGGCCCCGCCGTGCCGCCTCAGTCGCGCAGCCGCTCCGCGAGCTCCTCCGGGTCCGTCGTCGGCCGCTCGCAGGTGAAGTGCCGGCACACGTAGGCGGCCGGTGCGCCGTCGACCAGGGGGCGGGCCATCAGCAGCGGCACCTCGGCGGCCTCGTCCGCCCCGGGGGTGCCCAGTGCCACCACCGCGCCCGGGGCGGTGCCCAGCAGCGCCGCGCGGTGCAGCGCGCGGGTCGCCGGGTCGTCCGCCGGGCCGACCACCGCGACCTCGCGCGGCCCGTCCAGGGCGGCCTCGGCGACGGCCAGCCCCCAGCCGATGAAGCGCGGCGCCCGGCCGCCCAGGGCGGTGACGATGCCCAACGCGCGCTCCGCGGCGTCCCGGTGGAGCGCGCTGCCGGTCAGCGCGGCATAGGAGAGCAGCGCCCCGGCCGCGGCGCTCCACCCGGAGGGCGTGGCGTTGTCCGTCGGGTCCTGGGGGCGGCGGATCAGCCGCTCGGCGTCGGCGGCGGTGTCGTAGAGGGTGCCGTCGGCGGCGGTGAACTGGACCAGCACGGTGTCCAGGAAGAAGCCGGCGAACTCCACCCAGACGCCCTCCCCGGTGACCGCGGCCAGCGCGAGGAAGCCCTCCGCGACGTCGGCGTAGTCCTCCAGGACACCGGCGTTGCCGCCGGCCGTGCCGTCCCGGGAGGTGCGGCGCAGCCGGGCCTGCCAGTCCATGTGGACGCGGACGAGCAGGTCGGCGGCGTCGGTGGCGGCCTGGACGAGGTCGGGGCGGTCGAAGTAGGCGCCGGTCTCCGCCAGCGCGGCGATGGCCAGCCCGTTCCAGGAGGCGACGATCTTGTCGTCCCGCCCGGGGCGGGGCCGCTGGGCGCGCGCCGCCAGGAGCCGCTCGCGCACCGACGCCACCCGTTGGGCGTCCACCAGCTCACCGGTGTCGGGGAGTTGGAGGACGGAGGCGCCCTCCTCGAAGGTGCCCTCCTCGGTGACGCCGAAGTACGTGGCGGCGAACTCGGCGTCCTCCTCCCCCAAGGTGGCGCGCAGTTGCCCCGGCGTCCACACGTAGTACGCGCCCTCGGCGTGCCGCCCGGTCCCGTCGTCGCTGTCGGCGTCCAGCGCGGAGGCGAAGCCGCCCTGGTCGGTGCGGAGTTCGCGGACCATGAAGTCGGCGGTCTCCAGGGCGATCCGGCGGGCCAGGTCGGAGCCGGTGGCGCGCCAGAGGTGGGCGTAGACGCGGCACAGCAAGGCGTTGTCGTAGAGCATCTTCTCGAAGTGCGGAACGACCCATTCCCGGTCCACGGAGTAGCGGGCGAAGCCGCCGCCGAGCTGGTCGTAGATCCCGCCGCGGGCCATCGCCGCGCAGGTCGCCTCGACCATCTCCAGGGCCCCGGCGGAGCCGGTCCGGGCGTGGTGGCGGAGCAGGAACTCCAGGACCATGGCCGGCGGGAACTTGGGCGCGCCGCCGAACCCACCGTGCACCGCGTCGAATTCGCGGGTCAGCCCCATCAGGGCGGCGGCCAGCTCCTCGGGGCGCGGGGGCCGCTGCTCCCCCTCGGGCAGCGACTCGGCCAGCGACCGGCCCGCGAGGTCGGCGACGATCCGGCCGGCGACCTCGCCGACCTCGTCGCGCCGGTCGGCCCAGGCGCCCCGGACCCCTTCGAGGACCTGCCCGAAGGAGGGCATGCCGTGCCGCGGCTGGGGCGGGAAGTACGTGCCGAAGTAGAAGGGTTCGGCGTCGGGGGTGAGGAAGACGGTCATCGGCCAGCCGCCCTGGCCGGTGGCGGCCTGCACCGCCTCCATGTAGACGGCGTCGACGTCCGGGCGCTCCTCGCGGTCGACCTTGACGGCCACGAAGTGCTCGTTGAGCAGCGCGGCGAGCGCCGGGTCCTCGAAGCTCTCGTGCGCCATGACGTGGCACCAGTGGCAGGAGCTGTAGCCGACGCTGAGCAGCACCGGTACGCCGCGCCGGCGGGCCTCCTCGAACGCGTCCGAGGACCACGGCCACCAGTCCACCGGATTGTTTGCGTGCTGGAGCAAATATGGGGAAGTCTCATGAGCCAGGCGGTTCGGCATGGGGCCATCCTCTCCCAAGGGAGCCTTGGGTGCCGGGAGAGGCGGGAGTTGTCCACAGCCCTGCCGGAATCCGCCTGGAGACGGAAGACTGTGCGTACGGCGGTGATCACGCCGGGGCGGGACCGCGGCGGCGCGGGGACGCGCCGGCCGCACGGGGGATCCGCCGAGGGACTGCTGGATTGACCGCCAGGGCTCCTGGCGACTGCTGGAGGGGGACGGGCATGCCAGGCGAACTGGTCGAACTGCGCGAAGGGCACCGCAAGGAGGCCGACGCGCTGCTGGAGCGGACCGTCACGGAGGAGGTGCGCCGCTCGGGCGGCCGGCTCGACGGGCCGACGCTGCTGAGCAGGGCACGGGCGGCGCTGGGCGAACTGGCCGCCCCCGCCGCGGAGGAGTACGGCGCCTACGTCCGCGCGTTGGACGAGGCGGCGGCCGGCCGGCGGCCGCTGTCGGAGCGGCTGACGCGCAAGGAGTTGAGCACCGCGGCGGTGACGGCGGTGGTGGCCGCGGCGGCCGCGTTCGGCGCCGACCTCGCGTACGGCACGGGCAGTGGGCCGGCGCTCGGCGCGGGCGCCGCGGCCCTGGTGGGCGGCGCGGTGGCCACGGTCGTGAAGTTGACCGCCGGCCACCTCCCGGCGGCGCACCGGCAGGCCGGCATGCGGGGCCAGCCCGGCGGCCCCGAGCAGTTGCGGCTGCAGTGGTTGACGGCGCTGGAGGTGCGGGGCATCCGGCCGTTCCTGGACCAGCAGCGGATGCTGACCGCGGCGACCCGCGGCGGCTCCGCGTCCGCCGCCCGGCCGGCGGGGAAGGGCTCCCGCGGGCCGCAGTTGCGCGGTGCGGACCGCAGCGCGGCGGCCCGCCGGCGGTCGGTCCTGGAGCGGTCGTTCGCCCAACTCCCGCAGCCGGCGGGGCGGTTCGCCGGCCGCCGGACGGAGCTGGCGCAGCTCGCCCAGTGGGTGCAGGCCGGCCGGGCGAGCACGGAGACCCGGCCGATCGTGGTGGTGCTGCACGGCGAGCCCGGCTCGGGGCGGACGGCGCTGGCGGTGCGGGCGGCGCATCAGCTGCGCGACCAGTTCCGCGGCGCGTGCCTGGTGGACCTGCGCGGGGACACCCCCGGCGAGGTGCCGCTGCCCACCCGGGACGCGCTGCTGCACCTGCTCAACCGCTTGGGCGCGCCGCGCGAGCAACTGCTGTTCCGCGAGCGCCCCTCCCAGGAGCAGCACGTCCGGCGGCTCACCGAGATCTACCACCAGCACCTGGCGGACCTGCCGGTGACGGTGCTGCTGGACGACGCCTCCGACGCCGAGCAGGTCCGCGCCCTGGTGCCGGACGGCTCGGACAGCCTGGTGCTGGTCACCGCCCGTACGCCGCTCGACCTCCCCGCGGATCTGGAGGCGCATGTGCACCAGCTCCCGTTGACCGCGCTGGACTCCGTGGGCACCGAGGAGTTGCTGCGCGCGGCGGCCGCCTCCGCCGAGGAGCCGGCCGACGACGCGGGCCCGTACGACGCGCAGTCCATCGACCGGATCTCCGAGCTGTGCGGCGGGCTGCCGCTGGCGCTGCGGGTGGCCGGCTCCACGTTGGGCGGCCGCTCCCCCGCCGAGCTGGCCCGGGAGTTGGCGGCGGTCGAGGAGTCGGCCCCGGTAGCGCGGGCCCTGGCGCTGCGCTACGCCGACCAACCGCCGCAGGCCCGGCAGTTGTTGCGGCGGCTGGCCCTGGTGGGCCGGGCGAGCCTGGGGGTGGCCGCGGCGGCGGCGCTGCTGGGCCTCCCGGAGGCGGAGGCGAAGCGGCAGTTGACGGCGCTGGCCGGCGCCGGTCTGATCGAGCACGTCCGCGGCGAGCGCTATCGCCTGCACCCCCTGGTGCACCGCTTCGCGCACGCCCGGCTGGCGGACGAGGAGGAGCCGGCCGAGCGCGCCGCGGCCCAGGAGCGGCTGATCCGCGGCTACGCGGAGCTGGCCGACGCGGTGATCCGGCTGGTCGACGGCAACACCTCCACCCGCGCCGACCGCTTCGGCCCGCACGGCTTCGCGTCCCTGGACGCCGCCCTGGCCTGGCTGGACGACGAGACCAGCTTCATCACGGCCGCACTGCGCCACGCCGACCAGGAGGTCGACCAGGACACCGTCGCGCACCTGTTGGGCGCGCTGTGCGACTACTGCCTGCTGCGCGGCGACCTCTACCGCCTCGGCGAGCTGAGCGAGCTGACCCGGGCGGCCGGCCAGGGCATGCTGGTGCGCTCGGTGCAGTGGCGCACCGGCGTCGCGGCCCGCCAGCTCGGCGAGTTGGACCGGGCCCGGACGACCCTGTCGTCGGTCGTCGACCTCTACTTCGAGGCGCAGCACCCGGTCGGCGCGGCCCGCGCGCTGCGCGACCTGGGCATCACGCTCCAGCAGCAGGGCAATCTCACCGAGGCCGCGGCCAAGCTGCGGGAGGCGCTGGAGCTCCAGTCCGGCCCGGAGATGCGCGGCGACCGGGCGTGGACGCTGCACGCCCTGGCGGCCGTCGAGCGGGATCGGGCCCGGCTCGCCGAGGCGCTCGTGATGCTGCGCGAATCGGTGGAGCTCCATGAGGAGAGCGAGAGCCTGCACGGCCAGGCGTGGGCGCACTTCCAGCTCGGCCAGGTCCATCTGCGCCGGGGCGACGTCCCACAGGCGGAGGCGGCGCTGTCGTCCGCGCTGGAGCTGTACGGCCGCACCCACGACGACCGCGGCACGGCCTGGGCGATGACGCAGTTGGCCCGGGCCCGCCTGGTGGCCGGCGACCCCGGGCCCGCCGTGGACCAGCTTCGCCAGGCGCTGCCGCTGCACCGCCAGCACGAGGACGCCCGCGGCGAGGCGTGGACGATGTACTACCTGGGCCAGGCGCTGGAGGAGCGCGGCGAGCGCGACGAGGCGCTGCGGCAGTTGGAGCGCTCGCGGAATCTGTTCAGCCGGATGCACGACGGCTACGGCCTGGCCTGCGCCCGGCACCACGCGGGCCGGGTGACCCGGGACCTACGGGCCGAGCAGACCGGTTCGCTGCGCAACAGCGGCTTCGCCCGCCAGCTCCTCCAGGACGCCCGGAAGGACTTCCAGCGGATCAAGGTGGCGCACGGCGAGGCGTGGTCGGTACTGGAGCTGGTGGTCGTCGACGCCGGCAACGGCCGCGCGGCCCAGGCACTGGAGCTGGCCGCCGAGGCCGCGGAGCTCTTCGCCGGCTACGGCGACCGGCGGGGCGAGGACTGGGCGCGGTTCCTGCGGTGCACGCTGCTGCCGTTCGCGTCGCCGGGCGGCTCGGTGGTCGGCACGGCGGTGGCGCAGGAGGAGTTGGCGCAGTTGGTCCGGGAGCGGCACGACGGGCGGGACGCCAAGTTGGAGGACTGCGCGGGGACCTTCGCGCTGCTGTTGGAGCGCGGGGTGGAGCCGGAGACGGGCTGGCAGGCGTGGCGGCTCGGCATGGTGCCGGACCGGCACGCCCGGGAGGTCATGGGCGTGCCGACGGAGCCGGCGGCCGCGGGGTAGCGGGCCGGCGGGCGTCCGGCCCGCGGCACGGCTCGCCGACCGCTTGGATCGGCGAGCCGCCGGGCCGGTCGGCCGACCGCTGCCAGGCGGCCGGTTCGTCTGACCGTCACCCGGTCCTCGCGCCGGCGCCCGGCGCACGGGCCGTCAGCTCGTCTTGGGCTCCGGGGCCGCGGTGGCCTGGGCGGTGGTGCCGCCCTGACCGTCCTCGGCGGGCTCCTCGAAGTCCACCTTCCGCATGTGCTTGTTCATGGACTTCATCAGCAGCCACACGGCACCGCCGATGACCGCGAAGACGATGAAGCCGAGGACGCCGGGCGTCACCTTGTCCTTGTCGAAGCTGTCGGCAAGGGTGACGAAGTGCGTCAGGGCGAGGGTGCTGGTCGCGCTCATCATGGCCTCAATTGTTGCGGACGCCCGCGAAGAGGTCGTCCTCGGGGAGGGAAGTGTCCACGAGCGACTTCGCGAGCTCGTATTCCTCCGTCGGCCAGACCTCGCGCTGGATGTCCATCGGCACCCGGAACCACCCGCCGTCGGGGTCGATCTGGGTGGCGTGGGCGATCAGCGCCTTGTCGCGGATCTCGAAGAAGTCGGCGCACGGGACGTAGGTGGTCAGGGTCCGCTCGCGCTGCTCGAACTGCTTCCAGCGCTCCAGCCACTCGCCGTAGGGCGATTCCAGGCCGCGCGCCAGCAGCGCCTCGTGCAGCGCGAGGGTACGCGGCTTGTTGAAGCCCTGGTTGTAGTAGAGCTTCTGCGGCTGCCAGGGCTCACCGGCCTCCGGGTACTTCTCCGGGTCACCGGCCGCATCGAAGGCCACCATCGTGATCTTGTGGGTCATGATGTGGTCCGGGTGCGGGTAGCCGCCGTTCTCGTCGTAGGTCGTGATGACCTGCGGCTTGAACTTCCGGATCAGCTCCACCAGGCGCCCGGCGGCGACGTCGACGTCCTGGAGGGCGAAGCAGCCCTCGGGCAGCGGCGGCAGCGGGTCGCCCTCGGGGAGCCCGGAGTCGACGAAACCCAGCCATTCCTGCTTGACGCCCAGGATCTCCCGGGCCTCGTCCATTTCCTTCTTGCGCACCTCGTGGATGTGCTCCTCGATGTACGGGTCCCCCTGGAGTTTGGGGTTGAGGATGGAGCCTCGCTCGCCCCCTGTGCAGGTGGCGACCAGCACGTCCACCCCCTCGGACACGTACTTGGCCATGGTGGCCGCCCCCTTGCTCGACTCGTCGTCGGGGTGGGCGTGGACCGCCATCAATCGCAGCTGCTCAGTCAAGACTCGATCCTCAGTGAAGCGCCGGAGAAGATGCCTCCTATAGTGACCGAAGCGAGGGGGCGCTGTATTCCCTGGGGCGGGACCCCTGAGGGTCTGCTGGTTCCCAGGTCCCCAACCAGGAGGATGGATCATGACCGCGGTGCGCGAAGGGCTGCCGGACGGACGCTACGGGCGCTCCGCCGACCAGCGCGCCGACCGCACGCTCAAGATCGTCGGTGCGGTGCTGGGCGCGGTGCTGCTCGGCGTGGTCGGCTGGCTGGGCGCCTCCTACATCTCCGGGCAGGACCTCAGCGGCCGGATCATCACCTGGGAAGCGGTCTCCGACCACGAGGTCAAGGTCCATCTCGAAGTGGTCAAGGACAAGGACGACACCGGGGTGTGCACACTGCGTTCGCAGGCCACCGACGGTTCCGAGGTCGGCCGCAAGGACGTCGCCATCGACCAGCGCTCGGGTCAGGTCGACACCGAGGTTTCGGTGCGGACGACCAAGCGCGCGACCAACGCCGTGCTGGTCGGCTGCACGAGCACGGCGGCCGGCAAGAGCTGACCCCGGGACGCCCGGATCGGGGTCGCGCGACGGTCTCGGCGACCTCCCGGTGACACGTTCGGACGAGCCCTGTGCGCCGCCCGATCGCCTCTGATCAGCGGCGATGCATTCCTGTGCCATCACTGTGAAATTCCCCTTCCCCCTTTTGTGCCGGAATTGTTAGGCTCGTGGTTTCGCCCACCGGTGAAGGCGCAAACCTTCCAGGTAGGGCGTTTGATTTATCCCCAGTACCGACGAGGAGCACCTGTGACCCAGACCAGCGAGAACGTCACCTGGCTGACCCAGGAGGCGTATGACCAGCTCAAGGCCGAGCTGGAGTACCTGTCTGGTCCCGCACGCGCCGAGATCACCGAGAAGATCCAGGCGGCCCGCGAGGAAGGTGACCTGAAGGAGAACGCCGGGTACCACGCGGCCAAGGAGGAGCAGGGCAAGCAGGAGCTGCGCGTCCGCCAGCTCAAGCAGCTCCTGGAGTCCGCGAAGGTCGGCGAAGCCCCCGAGGCCAACGGCACGGTCGCCCCTGGCATGGTCGTCACCATCGCGTTCGACGGGGACCCGGACGACACGCTGTCCTTCCTCCTGGCCTCGCGGGAGTACGCGAGCGCGGACATCGAGACCTACTCCCCGCAGTCGCCGCTGGGGTCGGGTGTGAACGGCAAGAAGGTCGGCGCCGACGCGGAGTACGAGCTGCCGAACGGCAAGACCGCGTCGGTGAAGATCCTCGACGCCAAGCCGTACAACGGCTGAGCCGCCGGGCGTCCCGAAGACATCACGCAGAAGCGGCCCGGAGCAATCGGCTCCGGGCCGCTTCCCGTTGGTGCGGGCGGGCCGGGCTCAGACCGTCGCCGAGCGGTACTTGCGGACCGCGAGCGTCCGGAAGACCGCGATGATCAGCACGGACCAGAGCACCGAGGCGAGCACCGGATGCTCCATCGGCCAGGCGCCGGTCACCGACCGGGGCACGCCCGCGAGGGTGTTGCCGAACAGCTCCCGGGCGCCGGCGACCGTGGCGCTGAACGGGTTCCACTCCGCGATGTGTTGGAGGAACGCCGGCATGCCGTTGACCGGGACGAAGGCGTTGGAGATGAACGTCAGCGGGAAGAGCCAGATCAGCCCGCCGGAGGTGGCGGCCTCGGGGGTGCGGACCGAGAGGCCGATGAGCGCGCCGATCCAGGAGAAGGCGTAGCCGAGCAGGAGCAGCAGGGCGAAGCCGGCCAGCACGCTCGCCGGGTTCTCGTGGCTGCGCCAGCCGATCAGCAGGGCGACCACGGCCAGCACCACCAGCGTCAGCGCGGTCTGCACCAGGTCGGCCAGGGTCCGGCCGGTGAGCACCGCGCCGCGGGACATCGGCAGCGAACGGAACCGGTCGATCAGCCCCTTGTGCATGTCGTCCGCGATGCCGGCGCCGGCTCCGGCGGTGGCGAAGGTGACGGTCTGCGCGAAGATGCCGGCCATCAGGAACTCCCGGTACGCCTGGGCGTTGCCGGCCTGGCTGCCGGGGAGGGCGATGGACCCGCCGAAGACGTAGGTGAACAGCACCACGAACATGATCGGTTGGATCAGCCCGAAGATCACGACCTCGGGGATGCGCAGCATCCGGATCAGGTTGCGCTGGGCGACCACCAGCGAATCGCGCACGGAACGGGCGAGGCCGCCGCGCGGCCGCGGGTTCCGGGCGGGGGCCTCGCCGGCCGCGTGACCGACCGCACTCATCGCACACCCTCCTTCGTGGTCTGCGCGTCGGGCCGGTCCCGGTCCGCGCGTCCGTTGTCGTGCTCCGCCGCCTCGGCGGCGTGTCCGGTCAGGGCGATGAAGACGTCGTCGAGGGTCGGGCGGCGCAGCCCGATGTCGTCGATCTCCACGCCGCGGGAGTCCAGTTCGCGGATGACCTCGGCGAGCAACTTGGCGCCGCCGGTCACCGGGAACGTGAGCCTGCGGGTGTGCTGCTCGACCGTGCCCTCGCCCTTGGCGACCGTGCGCAGGACGCCTTCGGCCACCGGGAGGTGCTCGGGGGCGTGCACCACGACCTCGATGCGCTCGCCGCCGGTGCGGGCCTTGAGTTGGTCGGAGGTGCCGCGGGCGATGACCCGGCCGTGGTCGACCACGCAGATGTCGTGCGCGAGCCGGTCGGCCTCCTCCAGGTACTGGGTGGTGAGCAGCAGGGTGGTGCCGCCGGCGACCAGTTCCTGGATGACGTCCCACAGCGCCTGGCGGTTGCGCGGGTCCAGGCCGGTGGTCGGCTCGTCCATGAACATCACGGGCGGGCTGACGACCAGCGCGGCGGCGAGGTCGAGCCGGCGGCGCATCCCGCCGGAGTAGGTCTTGGCGGTGCGGTCCGCGGCGTCGCCGAGGTTGAAGCGCTCCAGCAGCTCGTCGGCCCGGCGCTTGGCCTGGCGGCCGGCCATTTGGTAGAGCCGGCCGACCATGACCAGGTTCTCCCGGCCGGTCAAGTACTCGTCGACGGCGGCGAATTGGCCGGAGAGGCCGATGGCGCGGCGGACCGCGTCGGGGTGCGCGAGGACGTCGATGCCGGCGACCCGCGCGGTGCCCCGGTCGGGGCGGAGCAGGGTCGTCAGGACGCGCACGGCGGTGGTCTTGCCGGCACCGTTGGGGCCGAGCATTCCGAGGACGGTTCCTTCGGGGACGTCGAGGTCGACGCCGTCCAGCGCCCTCACCTCGCCGAAGGTCTTCACCAGCCCTTCGGCATAAATGGCGCCTGGCATGTGGGTACCCCCATGGCTTGGGTCGATTTCAGGTCGATGCGGCGGATGAGCCGAATAGTACGGAGAACAGTTCCGTTCGCCCTGTTTTTTGGCGGTTCGCGTCATGTCAGGGCGGGTGGTGCGGCGCGCTTCCGCGGCGGCTTGGCGTGACGCAGCGCCCCCGCGGGCCACCGATGCTACTCCAAACGCGATACATCGCGATATAAATTTTACGACGCCGAGACCCGACAGGACAGAACGGGGCGGCAGGCGTTCGGCCACCGCCCCGCTCCCCCGACGCGCGCGCCCGCGCACCGCCGGCTCAGACCGCGACCATGTCGTACCCCGCCGCGCGCAGCGCCGCGCCCACCTCGGCGCAGTGCTCGGGCCCCTTGGTCTCCAGGTGCAGCTCGACCTCGACCTCGGTGAGCCCGAGCCGGGGATCGGTGCGGACGTGCCCCACGTCGAGGACGTTGGCGTCCACCAGCGTGAGGACGCCGAGGAGGGTGGCCAGCGCGCCCGGACGGTCGGTCAGGCGGAGCCGGAGGGAGAGGTAGCGGCCGGCGGCGGCCATGCCGTGCCGCAGGATCCGCTGCATCAGCAGCGGATCGACGTTGCCGCCGGAGAGCACCGCGACCACCGGCCCCTCGAACGAGCCGGGCGAGGACAGCAGCGCCGCCACCGGGCTCGCCCCCGCCGGCTCCACCACCAGCTTCGCCCGCTCCAGGCACAGCAGCAGGGCGCCGGACAACTCGTCCTCGGTGACCGTGCGGACGCCGTCCACCAGCCGGTGCACGATCTCGAACGGCACGTCCCCGGGGCGCCCCACCTTGATCCCGTCGGCCATCGTGGCCAGCGGCTCGATCGCCACCGGCCGCCCCACCGCCAGCGACGGCGGATAGCAGGCCGCGGCCGCCGCCTGCACCCCGACCACCCGCACGTCCGGCCGCAGCGCCTTGACCGCGACGGCGATGCCCGCCGCCAACCCACCGCCGCCCACGCCCACGACGACGGTCCGCACCTCCGGGCACTGTTCGAGGATCTCCAGGCCGACCGTGCCCTGGCCCGCGATGATGTCGCGGTGGTCGAAGGGGTGGATGAAGACCGCCCCGGTCCGCCGCGCGTGCTCCTGGGCGGCGGCCAGCGTCTCGTCCACGACCTGGCCGTGCAGCCGCACCTCGGCGCCGTACTCGCGGGTCGCGGCGACCTTCGGCAGCGGGGCGCCGACCGGCATGAAGACCGTCGAGGCCACCCCCAGCAGGGACGCCGCCAGCGCCACCCCCTGCGCGTGGTTGCCGGCACTCGCCGCCACCACGCCGGCCGCCCGCTCCTCCGCCGACAGCCGGGCGATCCGCACATACGCGCCGCGGATCTTGAACGAGCCGGTGCGCTGGAGGTTTTCGCACTTGAGGTGGACGGGGGCGCCCACCAGCTCCGACAGATAGCGGCTGCTCTCCAGCGCGGTGGTCCGCGCCACCCCGGACAGCAGCTTCTGCGCCTCGCGCACATCGTCGACCGTGATCCCCCCGGGACCCGCCGGTGCGGTGGGCGCGGAACCCGTGGGCCGGTGCGACGCGTGCGACGTGTGGTCGGCCATGCGGTCAGTGTCGCAGTTCGGCCACCGACGGGTCTTTTCCGGCCGGATGGCGGACACCGGTACGCCGCCGGCCCCGCTCACGACAGGGCCGGTACGGCCGACGCCGGCGCCGCGTACGCTGTCTTCCCCATTACCCGCCCCGATTAAGCGAGCCCCGGCCATGCCCACCTCTCCGGACATGACGACCCACACCGACACTGCTCTTCTCGACGCGCTGCAGCACCAAGTGGCCGTCTTCGCCCGCCGCGCCGAACAGAGCCGGCTCGGCGGCGTCGGGCAGGCGCGCAACTCCATGGACCGCGCCGCCTATCTGCTCCTCAACCGCCTGGACCAGGAAGGCCCGATGGGCGTCAAGGCCCTGGCGTGCGGGATGGGCATCGACTCCTCCACCGTCACCCGGCAGGTCGCGCCGCTGGTCGACGCCGGCCTGGTCAGCCGCACCACCCACCCCGAGGACGGCCGCGCCGTGGTCCTCGAACTCTCCGAGCGGGGCCACGCCCGGCTCGACGAGGTACGGGCCTCGCGACGGGCGCTGATGGCGATGGTGACGGAGGAGTGGAGCGAGGAGGAGCGCACGGCGTTCACCACGCTCCTGACGCGCTTCAACGCCTCCCTCGCCGACATCACGGCACTGTCGCCGAGCGGGCCGCCGGCCTCTTCTTGAGGCGCCCTCCCACGTGTTGAGGCGCCCCGCTACGTATGGAGGCGCCCTCTGCGTGCGGTGACGCCTACCGGGTCGTCGTCCTCGCGCGAGCGGATCGGGGGGCACGCGCCGGCCGTTTTCGGGCCGCTCGTGGGGCGTCGGCGGGCCGTTCGGGGCGCCGGGACGTCGTCATGCGTCCGCCGCGCGGGCATCGCGCGGTCGTGCCGCCCCTCTTGACCCGTCCCCGTGCTACCGCGCCAATAGGGGCCAGGGGCTGGCCCGTTCGGCGCCGGGGCGCCGCCCCAGGGGACGGGGCGTCGGCCGCCCGGCATCCGGGAGGCACGGTGGGAGAGCGGCAACAGGAACGGGAGCGACGCCGGGCCCGGGAGTTCGCGGCGTTCACCGCGGGCGCGGCGGGGCGGTTGCTGCACGCCGCCGCGCTGCTGACCGGCGAACCGGCGGGCCAACCGGCCCCCGCCGCCGAGGAGTTGCTGATCACGGCGCTGGCCCGGACGTACGCGGCCTGGGAGCGGCTGCGCGGCGAGGACCCCTACGAGCGGGCCCGCCGGGAGCTGGCCGCGGGGTTCGCGCAAACCGCCCGACGACATCGCCGGCCGCGGGGCGGTCCGCTGAGTCGCCTGACCCCGCGCGAACGGCTGGTGCTGGTGCTGCGCCTCCACGAGGACGTCGCCGAGGAGCAGATCGCCGCCCAACTCGGGCTCCCCGCCGAGCGGGTGCGCACCCTGTGCCGGCACGCCGTCTCCGCACTGCGCAGCCGCCGCCCGGACGCGAACCCCGCGGTGCCGTGAACCCTCGGGAGGACCAGGAGCGGCCCGCCCCGGAGGCCGGCACGCCGCCCGACAGCCGTAACGGGCCGCCGGCCGAAGCCGCCGGAGCCCGCTGGAGCACCCCGCCCCAGGAGACCGGGCGGCCGGAGTCCCGGGCGCCCGACCGGAAGGAGAGCGAGGTCCGGCGGATGCTGCGGGCCGGACCGTATCCGACGGTCCCGCCGGACCTCGGCGGGCGGGCCGCCGCCCGGGGCCGCCGGCTGCTGCTCCGGCGCCGCCTGCTGCACCGCACCGGGACGCTGCTCGCCCTGGTGGCGCTGCTGACTCTCCTCATCTGGGCGGGAGTTGAGCAACCCTGGCGCCCGCCACCGGCCCGCACCACCCCTCCCGTAGTGGGGTACTGACCCACAACGGACCGGGGGCGGGCCACCGGGGACGCGCCTCAACTGGCCACCGCGGACGGGTCGCAGCCGGCCGCCGAGGCCGGACCGCGGCCCTCCGCCGAGCGGGAACCGGCTCAGCCCAGCGCCTGCGTGAGGTCGGCCAGCAGGTCCTCGACGGACTCGATGCCCACCGAGAGGCGCACCAGGTCCGCGGGGACCTCCAGCGCAGAGCCGGCCACCGAGGCGTGCGTCATCCGCCCCGGGTGCTCGATCAGCGACTCCACGCCGCCCAGCGACTCCCCGAGGGTGAACAGCTTGGCGCGGTTGCAGACCTCCACCGCCGCCGCCTCGCCGCCGGCCACCTGGAACGACACCATGCCGCCGAAGGACCGCATCTGCTTGGCGGCGACCTCGTGGCCGGGGTGCTCGGACAGGCCCGGGTAGTAGACCCGGGTGACCTTCTCGTGCGAGGTCAACAGCTCGGCCACGCGCGCCGCGTTGGCGCTGTGCCGGTCCATCCGGACGGCCAGCGTCTTGATGCCGCGCATCACCAGCCAGGCGTCGAACGGCCCGGCGATCGCACCCATCGCGTTCTGGTGGTAGGCCAGTTCCTCGCCGAGGGCGTCGTCGTTCACCACCAGCGCGCCGCCGACCACGTCGGAGTGGCCGCCCATGTACTTGGTCGTGGAGTAGACCACCACGTCCGCGCCGAGGGCGAGCGGCTGCTGGAGATAGGGGCTGGCGAAGGTGTTGTCGACCACCAGGCGGGCACCGGCGTCCCGGGCGATCCCGGCGAGCGCCGCGATGTCGCTGATGCCGAGCAGCGGGTTGCTGGGCGTCTCGACCCAGATCGCCTTCGTACGGGGTTGCAGCGCGTCCCGTACGGACTGCGGGTCGGAGGTGTCGGCCACCGACCACGTGACGCCCCACCGCTCGACGACCTTGGCGAACAGTCGGAAGGTGCCGCCGTAGGCGTCGTTGGGGATCACGACGTGGTCGCCGGGGACGAGCAGGGTGCGCAGCAGGCAGTCCTCGGCGGCGAGGCCGGAGGCGAACGCGAGGCCGCGGCGGCCGCCGTCGAGGGCGGCGAGGTTCTCCTCCAGGGCGGTGCGGGTCGGGTTGGCGCTGCGGCTGTACTCGTAGCCGCCGCGCAGTCCGCCCACCCCGTCCTGCTTGTACGTGGAGACCTGGTAGATGGGCGGGACCACCGCGCCGGTGGCCAGGTCGGGCTCCTGACCTGCGTGGATGGCACGGGTTTCGAAGTGCTGGTGGCGCGTCTCGCGCTGATCGCTCATATCTTCTGAGGGTAGCCGGCCCCACGGCCGAACTTTCCGGAACTTTCTGGTTCGCTGGATAGTGGATACGTAGGAGAGGACGGAGATCGCCCCGGCGATCGGTGCCCGGCCGACGGACCACCCGCCGTCGACGGCCTCCCCTCCACCCACCCGCCCCTCCGACCGGGACACACCACATGGACGCTCTGCTGCTTCTCTTCGCCGCGATCGCGCTCGGCGGTCTGGTCTTCCTGCCCTGGATGCGGCGCCGACGGGCCGCGGCGCACACCCAGCAGGGCCTGGCCGTGGCCACCGACCCGATGGCCGGCTACGGCTTCGTCCCTCTGGAACGGCTCGACGTCCGGCTGCCCGGCCCCGACGAGGAGCTGTCCCGGGCGCTCGACGAGGTGCGCCGGACGCACGACTGGCGCCCGGCCGCCGAACTGCTCCGGTCCACCGGCAACGACTGGGAGCTGCGCTGGCAGCGGGTGCAGACGCTGGCCGGCGCCGCCGCGTTCGAGCTGGCGGAGAGCTCCCAGGGCCCCGCCGGCGGCGGCGCGCGGACCGGCGGCATCTGGCTGCGCACCTGGCGCGCGGAGGCCCCCAAGGACCCCGGCGGCGCGCAGACGCACGCCCAGTTCCTGGTGGTCCAGGCGCTGCGCGACCCCGGTTCGCAGGACTTCAGGATGATCCTGGAGGAGGCCCGTACGGTCTGCCGGGAGGCGGCGCTGCTGGCGCCCGGCAGCCCGATCTCCGTCATCACGGAGCTGGCCGTCGCCCGCGGCCTGGGCGCGCGCGCCGCCGACTACGAGGAGCTGTGGGCCGAGGTCCACCGGCGGGCGCCGCACCACATGGGCGCGCACCTGGCGGCGCTCCCGTACTGGTCGGAGAAGTGGCACGGCTCCCGCAAGGAGGCCGAGGAGTTCGCCGCGCGCGCGGCCGCCGGGGCCCCGGCGAAGAGCCTGCTGCCGGCCCTCCCGCTGTTCGCGGTCTACGCGCACCTGCCCGAGGCCAACATGGTCCGCAGCCTCTTCCAGAGCGCCGTCGTCGAACGCGCCATAGAGGGCGCCCACTTCGCCCTCCAACAGGCCCCCGCCGACCACCCCATGGCCCCGCACGTCCGCCACCTGCTCGTCTGGTTCCTGGTCCGCGCGGAACGCTACGCCGAGGCGATGGAACAGCTCCGCCTCGTCGACGGCCACGTGGGCGCCGTCCCGTGGTCCTACGGCCGCAGCCCGGCCGCCGAGTACGCCGCCTACCGCGCCCTGGCCATCGCCGGCTGGGAACAACTCGGCGGCACCTCGGCCAACTTCCGCGCCCAGGACTAGGGCGGTTCTGACGGATCTCCGCGGGGCGACGGGGACGCCGCAGGCGCGCCGAGCCCCCTCCGCCGGGAACCGCCAGGAACACCACCGTCACCGGACCGCGCTCATCCCGTCACCGCAACACCCGCCCGCGTCGGAATGTCACCCCGCCGGAATGCCACCCGCCCCCGGAACGTTCCCCGGAGGGACCGCACATCACCACCCGCGCCCCGCCCCTCCTCCCCTGGAGCACGATCCTGATGCTGTTCTCCCGCTTCAAGACCCACCTCCCCACCCCCGAGGAAGCGCTGAAGGGCCGCCCCGAGCGGGACTTCGCCGTCCCCGACCGGCACACCGTCCTCGGCAACCCGCTGCTCGGCCCGTACCCGGACGGCCTGGAGATCGCCGACTTCGGGCTGGGCTGCTTCTGGGGCGCCGAGCGGAAGTTCTGGCAGACCGACGGCGTGTGGACCACGCTCGTCGGCTACCAGGGCGGCCACACCCCGAACCCGACCTACGAAGAGGTCTGCAGCGGCCACACCGGCCACACCGAGGCCGTCCGCGTCGTCTTCGACCCCAAGGTCGTCCCGTACACCGCCCTGCTGAAGCTGTTCTGGGAGTCCCACGACCCCACCCAGGGCTTCCGCCAGGGCAACGACATCGGCACCCAGTACCGCTCCGCCATCTACACCCACTCCCCCGCCCAACAGCAGGCCGCCGAAGCCTCCCGCGACGCCTACCGCACCGTCCTGCGCTCCTCCGGCCACGCCGACCCCACCACCGAAATCCTCCCCGCCACCCCCCGCCCCTTCTACCCGGCGGAGGCGTACCACCAGCAGTACCTCGACAAGAACCCCGCCGGTTACTGCGGGATCGGCGGGACGGGGGTCTCCTGCCCGATCGGGGTGGCCGAGGCGGACGACTGACGGCGCGCGGCGCGGACCGTTGCCGGTCGCGGCCGCTCGTTCTGACGGCTCGGGACGGATGCTGAACTGCGGTGTCCCGAGCCCGGGTTGGGGGCGGCGTCGAGGGCTCGAAGGCTGGCTGTCAGTGGCCGGGGCTAGGCTGTGGAGTGCGGTCGCGGTGTGCTCTTCAGGGGGTACGCGCCGGTGACGGGCGGTGGCCGCGGTCGGCTTTCTCTCGGGTGGGGAGTGGTACGCGCAGTGTCGAAACCGTCTGAGTTCCGCGGCTTCCAGGTGGCGTGGCGGGGTTACGACCGCCAGCAGGTCGATCTCTACCTCACGGCCCTGACCGAGGCCGACGCCCCGGTCGCCCCGCCTCCGTTCGAGGTCGTGCGGCGGGGCTATGACCGCCGGCAGGTCGACGCACGCATTGCGGAACTGTTGGCGGACAAGGGCGCCGGGGGCTGACGGCCCGCGCCCTGCCCGGTGGGGCGGCGGCCTCCGGGGGATGGTCGCGCTCCAGGAACGGACTTGGGCGTGCGGCAACCGGGGGCCGTTCAGGGGTGGTTGTGGCTGCGGCGGGTGCGGGCTTCCAGGTGGTTGGTCGCGAGGTGGGCGAGGGCGATCAGCAAGGTGGCCAACAGGGCCGGTAGCCAGGGGTGTTGGACGTGGAGGCCGGGGGTGAGGGTTTCCACGAACAGGGCGGCCAGGAAGGTCGTGCCTGCCGAAAGGGCCGTTTCCGCACGGCGCTTGGCCTTGGGTGAGGCGAGCACGAGGCGGAGGGCCAGGCGCACGGGGTAGGCGAACGCTCCGGCGAGCAGGCCGCAGGGCAGGAACAGCAGTGCTGCCCAGATGAGGGGGCCCGCGCCGTCGGCTTCGATCAGGTCGCGGGACAGGTAGCCGATGGTCAGGACGCCCAGCAGCACCGCCGCGGCCACGAGGGCGAGTACGCCGAGGCCCAAGCCGGTCATGCCGACGGCGGCGAGCGCTTTCTCGCGCGGGGAGAGGGCGGCCCAGGTGGGCTCGTCGCCTGGGTGCTGGGGGTGCACAGTGCGCTCCTTGGTGGGCGGCCGTCGTGGTCAGGCGCGCGGGGGGCGTTCCGGGCGGTGGAGGTGGGCGCGGTCGGCGGCGGCAGTGCCCTGGTGCCAGCCGGCGGCGTCGCGGATGCCGCGGAGGCGGACCGGGGCGGTGTCGGGGAAGAGGGCGCCGGCGGTCTCCTCGACGGCGAGTTCGCGGGCGGCGAGGACGGGCAGGAGCCGGCCCTCGGCGGCGGGTTCCGCGGCGGCCTCGGCCGTGGCGGCGGCGGTGGCCGCGGCCAGGCGGGTGCGGATGCGGTCCGCGTACGCCACGAGGAAGGTCTGGCGGAAGTCGCGGGTGCGGCGGGAGCGGCCCCGGGCGAGGGGGGCGCTGCCCTGCCCCTTAAGGGCTTGGGGGAGGTCGTCGGCCGCGCGCCGCATCGCGGCGGTGGCCTGGAGGAGCAGCGAGGCGTGCAGGAGCTCGGTCGCCTCCAGGTCGGGCGGGAAGCCGACGACGGTGGAGAAGCCCCACTCGGCGGCCCAGACGGCCTGGCAGCGGTTGGCGGCCGCGACGGCGTCGAGGAGCAGCGCCTTGCCCTGTTCGTAAGGGCCCTCGATGCCGATGCGGAGCGCCGTGGGACCGCCGGCGGGCGGGGCGCCCTGGGGGCCGTGAGCGGACGCGAGGAGGGCCTCGTCGATGCCGTGACGGGCCATCAGTTCCTGGGCCTTGGCGGAGAGCGCCTCGGCTTCCTCGGTGAAGGTGGTCGCCTCCGCCTTGGCCAACAGGGCGCGGATCCGGGCGAGCAGGCGGGGCGCGGGCCGTTCGCCGGGGCCGGTCGGGCCGGCCGTCGCGGGCGGGGGCGGCAGCGGGGTGATCCTGGGGAGTCGCGCGAGCAGGCGGAGCGTGCCGAGGACGTCGTAGGCGGTCTCGAAGCGGGAGGTGCGGCGGCGGGCGGCCAGCGCGTCCAGGTAGGCGGGGTCGCGGCCCCACCAGACGCGGGCGTCGAGGCGGTCCAACTGGGCCTGCCAGCGCGGGTCTTGGGAAGGTCCGGGCGGGCGGGGGCGGCGGGCCGCGTCGGCGGCGATGGCGTCGAGGACGAGGGCGGCCGGTGCGGGGTGGGTGGCCTCCCGGCGGACGATGCGTTCCAGGTCGGCGGGTTGCCAACCACCGCTCCAGCAGCGGTGGGCGGCGTCCGCGGCGGCCTCGACGACGGCGGCGCTGATCGCCTCCCAGCCGGGGGCCGCGGCGGTCAGCATCGAGGCGCCGACCTCGATGGCGTCCTCGGCCGCGGTCGCGTCCGCCGCGTAGCGGACGCTGCCGAGGACGGTGCCCAGCAGCTCGGCGGCCTGGTGGGCGGCGTCCGGGGTGGGTCCGGTGTCCGCGCCGCCCGGGCCGGCCGCCCGGTCACGGTCCCCGCCCCGGCCGTTGCGGCGCCGCTTGCCGCCCCCGTTGTCCACGTGCTCGTTCACCCGGCCACTGTACGGACGGCCGGGCCGGCGACGGACGGGCGCCGGTCATCGAGAGTCATGCGTGGTGCAGGGGGTGTCACTGCGTCGGTCTCAGACCGCGCTGCCGGCCACCCACTGGGACCAGGACATGTTCCACCCGTTGAGGCCGTTGTCCGGCTTGATGGTCTTGTCCGGGGAGTTGACCACCTTGACGACGTCGCCGATCTGCGAGTGGGCGAAGAACCACGCGCCGTTGGTGGACGGGTCGTTGCCGCCCTTGGCGTCCTGCAGGCCGATGCAGCCGTGGCTGGTGTTGGCGTTGCCGAAGATGCCCTTGCCCCAGTAGTTGCCGTGGATGAAGGTGCCGGAGTTCGACAGCCGCATGGCGTGCGGGACGTCGGGGATGTCGTACTCGCCCTTGCCGTCGTTGTTGGTGAAGCCGACGGTGGAGCCGTCCATCCGGGTCTGCTTGAACTTCTCGGAGATCACCATCTGGCCGTTGTAGGTGGGGTGTTCGGCGCTGCCCGAGGAGATCGGGATGGTCTTGATGGTCTTGCCGTCGCGGACCACGGTCATCTGGTGAGTCGCGGCGTCAACGATGCTGACCTGCGAGTGACCGATGGTGAAGTGGACGGTCTTGTTCTGGATGCCCTTCACGCCCGGGGACGCCTCCACGCCGTCCAGGGCCAGCTTCATGGTGATCTCGGAGTTCGGCTTCCAGTAGTTCTGGGGGCGGAAGTCCAGCCGCTTGTCGCCGAACCAGTGGCCGACGACCTGCTGGTTGCTGCTGGACGCGACCTCGATCGCCGACTGGACGGCCTTACGGTTCTTGACCGGCTTGTCGAAGTTGATCGACACCGGCATCCCGACGCCGACCGTCGAACCGTCCTCGGGAGTGAAGTTCCCGAGGAAGCTGTTGCCCGGCGAGACCGTGGTGAAGGTGGAGTTCTCCACCGCGGTACGGCCCTGGCCGTCCACCGCGTGCGCGGTGATCTTGTAGGTGGTCGCGCGGGACAGCGCCTGCTTGGGCTTCCAGGAGGTGCCGTCGGTGGAGAGGGTGCCCGGGACGGTCTTCTGCTGGGTCTTGTCGGTCTGGTGCGTGACCACCGTGGTCATGGTGACGTCGGTGAGCTTGCCGCCACCGGCGGTCACCTTGACCGCGTTGAGACCAGCGTCGGTCGAGCCGTCCTTGGGCGTGATGGTGATCTTCGCCTGCGAGGCGTCCTGCGCGGCGGCCTCGTCCACCTGCTGGGTGTTCTCGTGCTGGGTCTCCTGGCTACCGCTGCCACCGCCGCCGTGGCCGGTGGCACTGCTGGCGCCACACGCGGCGACGGTGAGAACGCCCCCGAGCAGCGCGGCGCTGGCTATGAGGCCATTGCGGCGCTTGCGGTCCGTCATCACACGCTTCTCCATTGCTACTGACTTTGCGAAAAATCCCCGAGCGAGCCGCCAACTGAACGCAGGCAAAACTGGGCGCAGGCATTCCGGCCGTCTCCCATTGGAACGCCATTTCCGTTTCGCCCGCCCCATTCCTGGCGCAAATGTGGGGAACGACACGCAATGGCGCCAAAATGACCTTCGCCCGAATAATGACCCAGAACGCGCATATGACTGCGGAGTGCTGTTTTCCTTACCCCCGCTTCACTACGCCACTGCACTCCGCGTCACGACGGCCCGATACGGATAACGACCGCGCGCCGCCGACGTCATCGGCCCCGCACGACGCCACCGGACCCGGCCGCACACGACATCGGCCCCCGCACGACGCCGGGTCGTGCGGGGGCCTGAGTGGCTGGTGTTACGCGGTGTGCGCGGGCCTCGACGAGGCGGTGGGGCGGGACGGTCAGCCCTCCCCCTCCGCGTCGTCCGCGAGGTCCCACTCCGCCGCGTCCCACTCGGCGTCCGGGTCGTAGTCGGTCATCTCCTCGCTGCTCCAGGACGCTTGCGCGAGTTGGGTGCCGGGCACCCCGGTGACCAGGTCGAAGGGGTCGACGAGGTGGGCCAGCGCCTCCGCCGGATCGTCTCTGACCGTCTCCAACGACTGCCTGCGTTCGTCGTCGGGGAGCGCGGGGTCGCCGTTGAGGCGGTCGACCGCGGCGCCGGTCAGCCGGGCGGCGTCGGTGACCTCCATGACGAGTTCGACGTGAAGCCGTACAAAGCGTGATGTCTCACCATTGCTCATGTCCGGAGGGTAAGCACGACCGGGTCCCGACTACCGCGCGACCCGCGGCGGTCACTAACATCTGCGGTCAACGGCCAATTCGCCGAACCCACAAGGGGGATAGCTTTCGTGACCGCACGACGACCACTGCTGACCGCCACCGCCGCGGGATCGGTGCTGCTCGCCCTGTGGTTCGTGCCATCCGCCAACGCGCTCGTGGAAGTTGACGGGGCGCCACATTCCGGCCCCCCTGCGGAATCCGCAGCGGCGGGCGCCGGGCGGGTGAATGTATCGGACGCGGCCGGCCCTAAGGGGCATTCCGGCAAGGCGTCCGCGGAAAAGAACTCCGGTGCGCGGAGCGCGAACAGCGGCTCCACCACCACCCGGTCCGGCGGCGGCCCGCACCACTACCTCGCCGACACCGGCAGCCCGGACACCACGCCCTACGCGGTGGGCGGCGCGGCCTTCCTGGCGCTCGGCGCCGCGCTGGTCGGCTACTCCGTGCGCCGCACCCGCGACGGCGCGGCCTGAGCCAGCAGCCGCGCCGCCCGGCCAACCGACCACTCGGCGCCCCGGCACGACTCCCGCCCCGACCGCCCGCGACAGACAACGGTCAGCACTCGGTCAGACCGCCCTCACAACGCTTGACCGCGTGCCACCGACCGACGGCCAACGACCGTCACCGGCCGCCGCAGGCCGACCACCAGCCGGCGGCAGCCGCTCCCGACCGCGGCATCTCGACGCCCACGAACCGGAGTTGACGAAAGTCCCAGGCCATCCGGCGCGTCATCAAGCGACGTGAGGCAACGTCAGGCGAGTTCCCCGGTGACCGACTCCGCCGCCGCCACCAGCTTCCCGTCCCGGACGAACGCGAACGCCGCCTCCAGGTCCGGCGCCAGGAAGCGGTCCTCGCCCGGCCCCTGCACGCCCGCGTCGCGCAGCGCGGCCAGCACCGCCCGGGTCGCCGGCGCGGGCGTCAGCCCCTCCCGCAGCTCGACGGCGCGGGTCGCCGCGTAGAGCTCGACGGCGAGGACGCGGGTGAGGTTGTCCACCGCGGTGCGCAGCTTGCGCGCCGCCGACCACCCCATCGAGACGTGGTCCTCCTGCATCGCGGAGGACGGGATGGAGTCCACCGACGCCGGGGCGGCCAGCCGCTTCAACTCGCTGACCAGCGCGGCCTGGGTGTACTGGGCGATCATCAGGCCCGAGTCGACGCCCGGGTCGCCGGCGAGGAAGGCGGGCAGCCCGTGCGAGCGGTTCTTGTCCAGGAGGCGGTCGGTGCGCCGCTCGGCGATGGAGCCGAGGTCGGCCGCGGCGATGGCCAGGAAGTCCAACGCGTAGGCGACCGGCGCGCCGTGGAAGTTGCCGTTGGACTCCACCCGGCCGTCGGGCAGCACGACGGGGTTGTCGACGGCGGCGGCCAGCTCCCGCTCGGCGACCAGGCGGGCGTGCGCCAGGGTGTCCCGGCCGGCGCCGGCGACCTGGGGCGCGCAGCGGATCGAGTAGGCGTCCTGGACGCGCGGGGCGTCGTCCTGGTGGTGGCCGGTGAAACCCGAACCGGCAAGGAACGCCAGCATGTTGGCGGCCGAGGCGGCCTGCCCGGGGTGCGGGCGTATCGCGTGCAGCTCGGGCGCGAGGACCTTGTCGGTGCCGAGCAGCGCCTCCATGGAGAGCGCGGCGGTGAGGTCCGCGGAGGTGAACAGCCGGGCCAGGTCGGCGCAGGCCATCACCAGCATGCCGAGCATGCCGTCGGTGCCGTTGAGGAGGGCCAGCCCCTCCTTCTCGCGGAGCTCGACGGGCGCGATGCCGTGCGCGGCCAGCAGCTCGCCGGACGGCCGGACGACGCCGTCGGGGCCCTCCGCCTCGCCCTCGCCCAGCAGCGTCAGCGCGCAGTGCGAGAGCGGCGCCAGGTCGCCGGAGCAGCCGAGCGAGCCGTATTCGTGGACGACCGGGGTGATGCCGGCGTTCAACAGGGCGGCCATGGTCTCGACGACCACCGGGCGGACGCCGGTGTGCCCGGAGGCGAGCGTCTTCAGCCGCAGGAACATCAGGGCGCGGACCACCTCGCGCTCGACCCGGGGGCCCATGCCGGCCGCGTGCGAGCGCACGATGTTGCGCTGGAGTTGGGCGCGCAGGTCGGGGCTGATGTGGCGGACGGCGAGGGCGCCGAAGCCGGTGGAGACGCCGTAGACCGGGTCCGGCTTGGCCGCCAGCTCGTCGATGAAGGCGCGGGAGGCGGCGACGGCGGCACGGGCCTCTTCGGACAGCTCGATCCGGGCCGCGCCGCGGGCCACCGCGATGACGTCCTGTGCGGTGGTGCCGGACGTCCCCAACACCACAGTGTGCATATCCATATTCAGGCACCCTAGAGACTGAATCTTCGGATGTCACCACCGGATTCCGGGATCATCCCTTACCGATCTCCACCCGGGCCGGCCCGCCCCGACGGCCGGCCCGCCTCACCTCCGGAACCTCCGCCGCTCCGGCCCGGACCGCGGCTCCGGCGAGTCCGCCAGCCGCACCACCGGGTCCTGCGCGCCGCCGTGCCGCCCGGCCACCACCGGCTCGCCGGACCGCGCCGCCTTGGCCCGGTACTGGGCGGCGTCCGCGAGCCGGAAGAGCCGGCGGGCGCTGCGCACCGGGCCGATCGGGTCGCCGGTCGAGGCCACCCCCACCGCGACCCCCTCGCCGAGGTCCAACTCCTCGGCCCGCGCGCACAACTCGCCCGCCACCTTGACCACTTCGTCGGACTCCGGCCCGACCGCCAGCAGACAGAACTCGTCCCCGCCCAGCCGCGCCGCCAGCGTCCCCGGCAGCATCGCGCCGCACAGCGACAGCACCGAACCGAAGCGCTCCAGGAGCCGGTCGCCGACCGCGTGCCCGCGGGAGTCGTTGACCCGCTTCAGCCCGTTCAGATCGCACACCACCAGGCTGACCACCAGGCCGCCGGTCCGGTGCCGCTCCAGCGCCTCGTCCAGCCGCATGTCCACCGCCCGACGGTTGGCCAGCCCGGTCAACGCGTCGGTGAACGCCAGCCGACGGGCCTCCGCGAGCCGCTCGGTCTGCGCGATCCCGGCGGCCGCGACGGCGGCCAGCACGGTCGCGAAATCGGCGTCCGCCCGCCCGAACACCGGCTCGCCGGCCGGCCGCGCCACATACAGCTCGCCCCACGCCCGGCCGTGCAGCACGATCGGGGCCACCACACAGCACCCCCGGCCGCGCCGCCGCAGCGCCGCCACCCGCTGGTGGTTGTACGGGCCCGGGTGCCCCCCGCCCCGGCGCCGCGCGTCCGGAATCCCCTCGCCCGCCTCGTCGCCGGCGACCTCCACCCAGGCATTGGGCTCCCCGCCGCCGGCCCACTGCTCGTGCAGGAACCCGACGATCTCCGGGAACTCGTGCACCGGATACGCCTCGTCGTCGGGGAACTCCCGCTCCTCCGGGGCGAGTTCGCCGACGTTCGCCAGCACCCGGAGCTGCCCCCGCTCGCGCTCCCACTTCGAGATCGCCGCGAAGGAGCCCCCCAGCGCCTGCCGCACCCCCTGCGCCGCGGCCCGGGCCGCCTCGCGCAGCGTGGGCGCGGCCGCCATCGCCTGGGCCAGCTCCACCACGGCCCGAAGCCTCGCGTCACCCTCGCCCGTCACCGGATCCTCACATTCCGTCACCGTGAGCACGCTCTGTACTACAGCGTAGGAATGATTGACCCCCTTCGCCCCTTCCGCCGGTCAACGACCACCGGAAGGAGCGGCTCCGGGGCTCACTCCCCCGGCCAGTCCGGGTCCCGCTTCTCGTTGAACGCGGCGACGCCCTCGGCCCGGTCCCCGGAGAACGCCACGCTCCGCCAGGCACCGTCCTCAAGGTCCAACCCGGCCCGCAGGTCCAGCCCCTGCCCCAGTCGCATGGCGCGCTTGGCCGCGCGCAGCCCGACCGGCGAATTGCGGGCGATCGCGGCGGCCAGCGCCAGCGCCTCCGCCCGGTCCTGCCCGTCCGCCACCAGCCGGTCCACCAGCCCCAGCTCGGCCGCCTCCGCGGCCGGCACCCGGCGCGCGGTGAAGACCAGTTCGGCCGCCCGCGCCGCGCCCACCCGGCGCGGCAGCAACTGCGTCCCGCCGCCACCGGGGATGACGCCCACCGAGACCTCCGGCAGCCCCACCACCGCGCTCCCGTCCGCGACGATCAGATCGCAGGCCAGCGCCAGCTCGTAGCCGCCGCCGAGCGCGAAGCCGTGGACCGCGGCGATGGTCGGCACCGGCAGCTCCAGCACCCCGGTGTACGCGGCCCGGGTCCGCGGGCGCTGCCGCATCAGGTCCGCGTCCGTGAAGGAGTTCCGCTCCTTGAGGTCGGCGCCCACGCAGAACGCCCGCTCATGGGTGGAGGTGAGCACCACCACCCGCACGGAACGGTCGGCGGCCAGCGCGGCGCACGCCTCCGCCAGCGCGTCGGCCATCGCCGTCGACACTGCGTTCATCGCCTTCGGCCGGTCCAGGACCAGCTCCGCCACGAAACCGTGGCGCTCGACGCCGACCCACTCCTCCGCGCCGAACCGCTGCATACCGCTCATACCGCCCTCCCGATCGCCGGTTAACGCTCGTTGACCTGATCGCCCGAGGATCATGTCAGCTCACGGCGGTTTACGGCAGGGGCTGACCCGGCCGAGCACACCTCACCCGCGCCGGGTCAACATCCACGGCTCGACGACGCCCAGCCCGCGCACCGGCCGCTGCCACATCGGCTGCAACGCGAAGCGGTACGGGGGCGGCGGGCTGCCGGTGCCCTCCTGGGCGGCCTTCTCCGCGGCCGCGGCGTCCGCCTCGGAGACCGGCGCATCGCCGGTGCGCCCCAACTCCTCCGCGAACGCCTCGTCCACCAGCACGGCGTCCCTCGGCGCTATCGAGGTCAGCCGGCTCGCCAAGTTGACGGTCGTCCCGAAGACATCGCCCATACGGGTCGTGACCGTGCCGAACGCGATGCCCACCCGCAGCTCGGGCATGGTCTCGTCGTGGCCCATGGTCTCGATGAGCCGCAGCCCGATCTCGGCGGCCACCCCGGCGTCGTCCGCCGCGAACAGCACCTCGTCCCCGAGCGTCTTGATGAGCCGCCCGCCGTGCGCGGCGACCAGGTCCGCGGCGGTGGTCTCGAACGCCTCGACCAGCTCGCCCAGTTCCTCCTCCTCCAGCCGCCGGGTCAGCCGGGTGAACCCGACCAGGTCGGCGAACCCGACCGCCAGCCGACGGTCCACCATCTCCGCGTCGTCCTGGGCCTGGACGACCCGCCCGGTCGCCGCGGCGAGCTGCCGCCGCCACACGTAGACCAGGAACTCCTCCAACTCCGGGAGGAGCAGCTCGACCAGCGGGTACGTGATCTCCGTACGGGTCAGGCCGGAATCCTGCGGCTCCGTCAGCCCCTCCAGGAAGGAGTCGATCTGCCAGTCGGCCAGCCGGGCGGTGGTCTGCCCCGTGGAACGGGCGACCTGCACGGCCATCGCCTCGCTGAGCAGCCCCGCCTCGACCAGGCCGGCGAGCCGGCGCAGGGCCAGCACGTCGGCCTCGGTGAGGGCCTTGACCTGGCCGATGTCCGCGAATCCCATGGCCCGCCAGAAGCGCGCCGCGAGGTCCATCGAGACGCCGGCGCTGCGGGCCGCCTGGAACGGCGTGTAGCGGCGCTCGGCACCGATGATGAGCTGTTCCAGCTTCACGGCGATGTTGTTCTCGCCGTTGCCCTCTTCCTCGCCTTCGCCGTTGCCTTCTGCGTCATTGGCCGTGCCGTCGCTGCTTGCGGGATCACCCGCGGGCTCGCCCGCGGGGGCCTCACCCACCGCGTCGCCCTCGGCATCCGCCCCGCGCGGGGTGGCCCCCGAGTCGTCCGCGGTCACCGGCCACTCCCTGTCCGATCCCTGCGCACTGCCCTTCCGATCTGCCCGCTCGCCCGTGATCCGCTCCCTGACGGACCGCCTCAACGATACGGCAGGTGTGCTCTGCCTCACGTGGTCGCTGCGCTGGCTGGCGGCCCACGTCGCGGTGACGACGCGTTCGCTCCCCGCCGAACCCCGCCGGTGGCCCGTCATTCGCCGTACCGGCGGAGGGGGTTGTGGGTGGCCGCCCCACGGAGCCGTCCGCCCGGCTTCGCGGTGGCTGGGGCCGCTCGCCCGCCCTCGCGGCGCGCAACCACCCCCCACCGCCAGCGCCCGGCGGAATCGCCGGGCCGGCGCAACCCCGACGAGGGGGAGGGAAGGGCTACGCGTAGCCGTCGCCCGCCGCCGGGCGCAGGTGCACGATGTCGCCGGCGTCGACGGGTTGTTGGACGCCGTCGGCGGTGGCCAGGACGAGGCGGCCGTCGGCGTCGAGGGCGACGGCCTCGCCCTCGACGGAGCGGTCGCCGGGGAGGATCGCCCGCACGTGGCGGCCCAGCGTCGCGCAGCCCGCCGCGTACGCCTCCTGGAGGCGGCACGCCGCCGGGTCGCCGTCCGCCGCCTGCCACTCGCCGTACCAGTGCTCCAGGGAGCGGAGGACGGCGCGGAGCAGCGGGTCGCGGTCGGTGTTCTGGGCGCCGGCGAGGGCGAGCGAGGCGGCGGTGGGGACGGGGAGTTCGTCGGCGGTGAGGGTGACGTTGAGGCCGATGCCGAGGACGACGCCGTCGGCGGCGCGTTCGGCGAGGATGCCGCCGGTCTTGCGTTCGGCGTCGTCCACGGTGACCAGGACGTCGTTGGGCCACTTCAGGGCGGTGTCGACGCCGGCGGTGCGGGAGAGGGCGGTGGCGGTGGCCACGCCGGCGAGGAGCGGGAGCCAGCTCCAACGGACGGCCGGGACGGCGGGGGTGAGGTAGACGGAGACGAAGAGGCCGGAGCGGGGCGGCGCGGACCAGCGGCGGTCCAGGCGGCCGCGGGCGGCGGACTGTTCCTCGGCGACGAGCACGGCGCCCTCGCGCAGGTCGCCGGCGGCGGCCCGGTCCGCGAGGTCGGTGTTGGTCGACCCGGTGGTGGGGACGACGTCCAGGGAGGACCACAGCGCACCGGGCCGGACGAGGGCCCGGCGGAGCGCGTTGGCATTCAGCGGCGGGCGGCCGAGATCGCTCCAGCGACCGGCGTCTTTGTCCCGGTTTTCCGGTGGTTGAGGCGTCATGGCTCCAGCCTAGGTGTGGTCAACGACGCAGTGCCGCAGAGCAGTCCCGCCGATACGCTACGAGGCGGTAGCCACACCCGTACCTCCCTTTCGTACGAGTGCCAGTCCAGGACGAGCAGGAGCCGCATCCCGATGTCCGAACCGCAAGCGAACATCCACACCACCGCGGGCAAATTGGCGGATCTGCAGCGGCGGGTCGAGGAAGCCACGCATGCCGGCTCCGCCCGCGCGGTGGAAAAGCAGCACGCCAAGGGGAAGTTGACGGCGCGTGAGCGCATCGATCTCCTCTTGGACGAGGGCTCGTTCGTCGAGTTGGACGAGTTCGCGCGGCACCGGTCGACGAATTTCGGGATCGAGCAGAACCGGCCGTACGGAGATGGTGTCGTCACGGGGTACGGGACCGTCGACGGGCGGCCGGTGTGCGTGTATTCGCAGGATTTCACCATCTTCGGCGGCTCACTGGGCGAGGTCTACGGCGAGAAGATCGTCAAGGTGATGGACTTCGCGCTCAAGAACGGCTGCCCGGTCATCGGGATCAATGACGGCGGGGGCGCCCGAATTCAGGAGGGGGTGGCCGCCCTCGGGCTGTTCGCGGAGATTTTCCGCCGCAATGTACACGCGTCGGGCGTGGTGCCGCAGATTTCCCTGATCGTGGGTCCGTGCGCGGGCGGCGCGGTGTATTCGCCGGCCATAACGGATTTCACGGTGATGGTCGACCAGACCTCGCACATGTTCATCACCGGGCCGGACGTCATCAAGACGGTCACCGGCGAGGACGTCGGCTTCGAGGAGTTGGGCGGGGCCCGGACGCACAACACCACCTCGGGCGTGGCACACCACATGGCGGGCGACGAGAAGGACGCCATCGACTTCGTCAAGGGCCTGCTGTCGTACCTGCCGTCCAACAACCTCTCGGATCCACCGGTGTTCGCAGAGGAGGTGGATCTTGAGGTCTCGGACGCGGACCGCGAACTGGACGCGCTGATCCCGGACTCGGCGAACCAGCCGTACGACATGCACGCGGCGATCGAGCACGTGCTGGACGACGGTGAATTCCTGGAGACCCAGGCGCTGTTCGCGCCGAACATCCTGACCGGGTTCGGGCGGGTGGAGGGCCACTCGGTCGGCGTGGTGGCCAATCAGCCGATGCAGTTCGCCGGTTGCCTGGACATCAAGGCGAGCGAGAAGGCCGCGCGGTTCGTGCGGACCTGCGACGCGTTCAATGTCCCGGTGCTGACCTTCGTCGACGTGCCGGGGTTCCTGCCGGGGACGGACCAGGAGTACGACGGGATCATCCGGCGCGGCGCCAAGTTGATCTACGCGTACGCGGAGGCGACGGTTCCGCTGATCACCGTGATCACGCGGAAGGCGTTCGGCGGCGCGTACGACGTCATGGGGTCCAAGCACCTGGGTGCGGATCTGAACCTGGCGTGGCCGACGGCGCAGATCGCGGTGATGGGGGCGCAGGGCGCGGTGAACATCCTGCACCGGCGGACGCTGGCGGCGATCGAGGATCCGGCCCAACAGGATTCCCGGCGCCAGGAGTTGATCCAGGAGTACGAGGACGCGCTGCTGAATCCTTACGTCGCGGCCGAGCGGGGCTATGTCGACGCGGTGATCATGCCGTCCGAGACCCGGCGGCACATCGTCCGCGGGCTGCGCACGCTGCGCAACAAGCGGGAGGCGCTGCCGCCGAAGAAGCACGGCAACATCCCGCTGTAGTCCGCGTTGGTGCCCGTCGGAGGAGGTCGGTTGTCGATGATCAAGGTGGTGCGGGGCAATCCCACGCCGGAGGAGTTGGCCGCCGCGGTGGCGGTGGTGAAGGCGCGGGCGGCGGCGGTGGCCGTGGGCGGCGCGCCGGAGGCGGGTGGCCGGGGCGGCGAGTGGGCGGATCCGGCGGCGACGGTGCCGGCCCGGTCGCGGTTGCCGCATCCGGGGCCGCGGGCGTGGCGGACCAGTTATTGGCCGCGGTGAGGTGCTGACGGTGAACGTGTGGCGCGGGTCGCCGCGCGGTGCGCCGGGGGTCGGTGCATCGTGCACTGACTAGTCCTCCGCGGTGCGGCGCCTGAGTACGCGTACTCAGGCGCCGTTGCCGTTGGGGGCGGGAGGATCGAGGCCATGCTGTGGTCCGATCCACCCGATGAACCGCCCGAGGAGCTGCGCGAGGTGCAGGCCAAGCTCCGTCGGATGGGCATCGTGCTGGCCGCGGCGATCATGGTGGGGACGTTGGTCGTCGTGATCAAGTGATGCCTCTTCGGGACGGTCGGTTCCGGCGTTTTCCTCCGGGCTGCTGTCACTTCCGTCACGTGGGTCACGTCACCCCTTGCAACCACGGCGGCCGAACACGCATCTTTCTCTCTCGACAGCGCAATTCGGGCACCCGGCCGCAGTGATCTTCAGCGGCCGGCCGGCGGAGGGGAGTTCATGAACAGGCCACTCAGACACATAGCCGTCTTCTGCGGGGTGTTGGTGGTCGCCCTGCTGGTCCGGGTGACCTGGGTGCAGTTCGTGCAGAGCGATGAGCTCGCGAACGACGAGCACAACCGGCGGGTCAAGATCGAGGCGTACTCGTATCCGCTGGGCAACATCATCGTGGGCGGCAAGCCGATCACCGGGTCGGTGGAGACCAGCGGTGACTTCAAGTACAAGCGGACGTACACCGACGGCGCGATGTACGCACCGGTCACCGGCTACGCCCGGCAGGCGGCGGGCGAGACCATGCTGGAGGGCGTCTACAAGAAGGTGCTCAACGGCAAGGACGACCGGCTCTTCTTCAACCGGGCGCGCGGGATGCTGACCGGCGAGAAGCCGCGCGGCGGCGACGTCCTCACCACGATCAACGAGAAGGCGCAGAAGGCCGCCTACAAGGGGCTCACGGACCTGCACGCCAACGGCGCGGTGGTCGCCCTCGACCCGCGGTCCGGCAAGATCCTGGCGATGGCCAGCACCCCGTCGTACGACCCGTCGACGATCGCCGGGCTGTCGACCGACGAGGGCAAGAAGTACCTGGCGCTGGACGCCGACAAGGGCAAGCCGATGAACAACCGGGCGCTGCGCGAGATCTACCCGCCCGGCTCGACGTTCAAGGTGCTCACCGCCGCGGCGGCCCTGGAGCACGGCACGGTCAGCGACATCAACGCCTCCTCCGGCGCCCCGGCGCCGTACACCCTGCCGCAGACCCGTACGCAGGTCGGCAACGACGTGGTGGGGGCGCCGTGCGACAAGGCGTCGCTGAAGACGGGCATGCAGTGGTCCTGCAACAACGTCTTCCTGGACGCGGCGCACAAGTTGGGCACCGACAAAATGCGGGAGACCGCGGAGAAATTCGGGTTCAACGCCGAGCAGTTCGTTCCGGTGCGTTCCGCGGTGAGCGGTTATCCGAAGAAGCTCGACCAGCCGCAGACCGCGCTGACCGGTATGGGCCAGGGCAGCGTGACCAGCACTCCGTTGCAGATGGCGATGGTCGCCGCCGGTATCGCCAACAACGGCAAGGTGATGAAGCCGTACATGGTCGAGGAGTTGCGCGGTCCGGACCTGTCCACGATCGAGAAGGTCGATCCGGCGCCGCTCCATCCCGATGACCCGCAGGCGGTTTCCAAGGACACCGCGCTGAAGGTGCAGGAAATGATGGAGTACACCGTTTCGGACGGCACCGCGTCGAAGGCGAAGATCGACGGGGTGACGGTCGGCGGCAAGACCGGTACGGCGCAGCACGGCGCGAACGTGAACGACGAGCGGCCGTATGCGTGGTTCGTCTCGTACGCGAAGCTGCCGGACGGCAGTTCGCCGGTGGCGGTGGCGGTCTTCGTCGACCCGAAGGACATGGACATTCCGCGGTCGGAGATCGCCGGTGGAAAGCTGGGCGGGCCGATCGCGAAGTCGGTGATGCAGGCGGTGCTGAACAAGGGCTGACGCGGCCCGCGGAATGGGGCGGGCCGGGCGGCCGGGAAAGCGGGGAAATGATCTCCCGCAAGTACCGGGCCCGGCCTGCCTTTTGTCGTTCTGCGCGAAGGGGCGGCGGAATCGGCCCACACCCCGGGGGCCGCGCTCGGCGCCGTTCTGGGGTGGCGGGTGCTGCGGGCCGGCCGGCGCCGGGCCCGGGCCCGCTGACCCCCGTGGCCTCCGTACGATGGCGGGCATGACCGAAGCTTCCCGCGCCCGCCGCCTCGTCCTCGCCTCCCAGTCCCCGGCCCGCCTCGGCCTGCTCCGGCAGGCCGGACTGGCGCCGGAGGTCGTGATCAGCGGGGTGGACGAGGACGCGCTGACCGCCGCCACTCCGGAGGAGCTGGCGCGGGTGCTGGCCGAGGCGAAGGCCGCCGCGGTCGCGGCCCGCCCGGAGACGGCGGGCGCGCTGGTCGTCGGCTGTGACTCGGTGCTGGAGCTGGACGGGCGGGCACTGGGCAAGCCGGCGGACGCCGAGGACGCCACCGCCCGGTGGAAGTCGATGCGCGGCCGGTCCGGGGTCCTGCGCACCGGTCACTGCGTGATCGACACCGCGTCCGGCCGGCGGGCCAGCGCCACCGCGTCCACCACGGTCCGCTTCGGCGAGCCGACCGACGCGGAGATCGCCGCCTACGTGGCCAGCGGTGAACCGCTGTACGTGGCCGGCGCGTTCACCCTCGACGGCCGCTCGGCGCCGTTCATCGACGGGATCGACGGCGACCCGGGCAACGTCATCGGCCTGTCGCTGCCGCTCTTCCGCCGCCTGCTGGCCGACCTGGGCATCGCGATCACGGACCTCTGGGCCTGAGGCGCGCGGGGCGGCGATTTCCGGCCGGGCGGTGAGTGGGGCGCGTCGTTGGGGAACCGATGGTTCCGAGACGACCGAACCGCGAGGAGTGTTCCGCATGGCCAAGATCCTGATCGTCGCCGGTGACGCCAGTGAGGACCTGGAGTTCTTCTACCCGTACCAGCGGCTGCTGGAGGAGGGCTACGAGGTCCGGGTCGCGGCGCCCGCACGGAAGAAACTGCGGTTCGTCACGCACGACTTCGTCGAGGGCTTCGACACCTACACGGAGACCGCGGGCCACTCCTGGCCGGCCGATGCGGCGCTGTCCGAGGTGGATCCGGCGGAGTACGAGGCGCTGGTCCTGCCCGGCGGCCGGGGGCCCGAGTACCTGCGGCACGACCCGGACTTCCGCCGCGTGGTCGGCCACTTCTTCGACGCGGACAAGCCGGTCGCGCACATCTGCCACGCGGCCCTCGCACTGGCCCCGCTCGGGGTGTTCAAGGGCCGCCGGACGTCCGCGTACCCGGCGTGCGCACCGGAGGTGGAGTTGGGCGGCGGAGTCTTCGTGGACGGCCCGGCGGTGGTGGACGGCAAGATGGTGTCGGCCCGCGCGTGGCCGGACCACCCGGAGTGGATGCGGGCGTTCCTGGAGGTCCTGCGGGAGCACGCACCGGCGGGGAAGCCCACGGGAAGCTGACGGGCGGCCCGCCCCGCCTGTCTGGCGGAGGCCGTGCGGCGAACGGCGCGAAGCGCGCACCAGGGTGAGCCGTACGGCCGCGGGGCGGCGTCCAACGGGGGCCGCGGGACGGGGAGTTCGGGGGTCAGGCGGTGGCGGGGTCCTCGGTCGGGGCCGGGGCGGGGCGGGGTTCGGCGTAGGCGACCAGGGTCAGTACGAGCAGCGCCAGCACCACCATCGCGGCGGCGAACGCCGGCCAGCCGACCAGCCCGACAGCGAGCGCGCCGAGGACGCCGTGCACCACGGCGCAGCAGATCAGCGCGAGGCGCGGGAGGCGTCCCGGCGCCCGGTCGCGGGCGCCGCCGTAGAGCAACACGGCGGCGCAGAAGAGGAGGAAGAGAGCGAAGAGCGCGCCGCCGGCCCAGGCGCCGGCGGACATGGCGCCGGGCCGCAGCCCGGCCAGGGACATCTGCTGCCGGTCGACCACGATGCTCAGGATCCAGTTCAGCAGCAGGATTCCGGCCGCCTCCAGGATCAGCACCACGGCCGCCACCAGGGCCACCGGTCTGCGCGCCGCCACCATGCCGCCACCCCATTTCCTCCGCCGGCCCGCGCCGCCGTGCACGACCGCGCGCCGCCCCAACGAGCCGTTACCGGGAGTACAGAAAGCATCACGAACGCTACTAACGGGTAACGGTCGGGGCAAGGGTTCTGCACGACGACATGCGACCCCCTTCCCGCCGCCCCCGACCGCCGCGCCCACCCGAAAACTTTCACTCGCCCATTCGTAGGGACTCCACAAAGAATTGACGGTTCGCCGGACGTCCACAGTTCGAGACCTAGGCCACACCACGGCACGAGCCGGAGCCGCGGAATCCGGGCCTACCCTGGGATTCCAACGGACTTCGGCCCCTCACCATCGCCGCGTGCACGCTCTGTGTGGGCAAGCTCACCCCAGGGAACGGGTCGGCACGCGGTGTCGCCAGTCCCTAAACTCGCTGCGTTCAGTGTGTTGCGGCGTAGCGCCCAGGAAGGACCCATCGTGCGCAAGGTGCTCATCGCCAACCGTGGCGAAATCGCTGTCCGCGTTGCCCGTGCATGCCGGGACGCCGGGATCGGGAGCGTAGCGGTCTACGCCGACCCGGACCGGGACGCCCTGCACGTCCGTGCCGCGGACGAGGCTTTTGCCCTGGGCGGTGACACCCCTGCCACCAGCTACCTGGACATCGCCAAAGTCCTTCAGGCGGCCGCCGATTCCGGCGCGGACGCCATCCACCCCGGCTACGGCTTCCTCTCCGAGAACGCCGAGTTCGCGCAGGCCGTGCTCGACGCCGGCCTGACCTGGATCGGCCCCCCGCCGCACGCCATCCGTGACCTCGGCGACAAGGTCGCGGCCCGGCACATCGCCCAGCGCGCCGGCGCCCCGCTGGTCGCCGGCACCCCGGACCCGGTCTCCGGGGCCGACGAGGTCGTCGCGTTCGCCAAGGAGCACGGCCTGCCGATCGCGATCAAGGCGGCGTTCGGCGGCGGCGGCCGCGGCCTGAAGGTCGCCCGCACCCTCGAAGAGGTCCCCGAGCTCTACGACTCCGCGGTCCGCGAGGCGGTCGCCGCATTCGGCCGCGGCGAGTGCTTCGTCGAGCGCTACCTCGACCGCCCGCGGCACGTCGAGACCCAGTGCCTGGCCGACAAGCACGGCAACGTGGTCGTCGTCTCCACCCGCGACTGCTCGCTCCAGCGCCGCCACCAGAAGCTCGTCGAGGAGGCCCCCGCGCCGTTCCTCAGCGAGGCGCAGAACGCCGAGCTGTACCGCGCCTCGAAGGCCATCCTCAAGGAGGCCGGCTACGAGGGCGCCGGCACCTGCGAGTTCCTCGTCGGCCAGGACGGCACCATCTCCTTCCTGGAGGTCAACACCCGTCTCCAGGTGGAGCACCCGGTCACCGAGGAGGTCACCGGCCTGGACCTGGTCCGCGAGATGTTCCGGATCGCCGACGGCGAGGAGCTCGGCTACGACGACCCGGCACTGCGCGGCCACTCCTTCGAGTTCCGGATCAACGGCGAGGACCCGGGCCGGGGCTTCCTGCCCGCGCCCGGCACGGTCACCCGGTTCGACGCGCCGTCGGGCCCGGGCGTCCGCCTGGACGCCGGCGTCGAGGCCGGCTCGGTCATCGGCCCGGCCTGGGACTCCCTGCTGGCCAAGCTGATCGTCACCGGCGCCACCCGCGAGCAGGCCCTCCAGCGGGCCGCCCGGGCGCTGAACGAGTTCCAGGTGGAGGGGATGGCCACCGCCCTCACGTTCCACCGCGTGGTCGTCAAGGACCCGGCGTTCGCCCCCGAACTCACCGGCTCCACCGACCCGTTCACGATCCACACCCGCTGGATCGAGACCGAGTTCGTCAACGAGATCCCGCCGTTCACCGCGCCCGGTGGCGAGGAGGGCGAGGCCGACACCCGCGAGACCGTCGTGGTCGAGGTCGGCGGCAAGCGGCTGGAGGTCTCGCTGCCGGCGTCGCTGGGCATGCCGCTGGCCCGCGCCGCGGTCGCCGGGGGCGCCAAGCCCAAGCGGAAGGCCACCAAGAAGTCCGGCAGCGCGGCCTCCGGCGACACCCTGGCGTCCCCGATGCAGGGCACCATCGTCAAGGTCGCCGTCGAGGAGGGCCAGCAGGTCGCCGAGGGCGAACTGGTCGTCGTCCTGGAGGCGATGAAGATGGAGCAGCCGATCAACGCGCACCGCGCGGGCACCGTCAAGGGCCTGGCCGCCGAGGTGGGCGCGGCCCTCACCTCCGGCGCGGCGATCTGCGAGATCAAGGACTGACGCGGCCCAGAAGACCGCGCAAGTGGGGCGGGCCCCCGGTGCCTTTCGGACCGGGGGCCCGCCCCTTTGTGCGCCACGGTGCCGCGGGCGGCTACGACTTGCCCACGACCTCCTCCGGGAACACCAGCGTCCGGCTCATCCACTGGAGCGCGGCGGGCAGTTCGCGCCGCCAGGTGGCGAAGTTGTGGCTGCCGTGGTCCAGGACGATCGCGTCCGCCTTCATGGGCGGGCGGACCGCGGCCAGGAACGCCTTGGCCGCCGGGTAGTTGTTCTCGCCGCTGCGGCTGGTGCCGATCAGCACGTTGACGGCGGGGGCGGGCAGGTGCGCCAGGCGCCACATCAGGTCGTGCTGCTCGCGGCGGGCGCCGCGGTCCTTGTCGGTGCCGAAGAGGTTCCCGGTGGTGGGGTCGTTGGACACCTTGTAGTCGGGCGAGAGGGCGGCCGCCGCGGTGTAGGTGCGGGGGTGGCGCATGGCGAGCTGGAGGGCGCAGCTACCGCCCGAGGAGTAGCCGAGGACGCCCCAGGCGGACGGGTCGTGGCCCACCCGGTAGTGCGACTTGAGGGCCTCGGGGACGTCCTGGTCGAAGAAGGTCTCGGCCTGCGGGCCGCCGGGGACGTCGACGCACTGGGTGTCCCGCGGCGGGGCGATGGTGGGCCGCAGCATCACGATGACGGACGGCTGGAGGGAGCCGTTGCGGATCAACTTCGCGGCGGTCTCGGGCAGTCTGAGGTGCTGGCCCAGCAGGAATATCCCGCCCGGGTAGCCGCTGAGCGCGACGATGACCGGGAAGCGCTGGCGGGCGTACTGCTTCTGGAAGTACTGCGGCGGCAGGTAGACGTAGGCCGGGTCCACCACCTTGGTGCGCTTGCCGACGATCCGCACGGTCTCGACCTTGCCGTTCTTCTCCGGCGGCCCCGTGGGCACCCCGTGCACCTTGTCCAGCCCCTCCGGGCCGGACGCCTGCACCAGTCCCTTCGACGGGTCGCCGGCGGGCCCCGCGGTGCCCTCGTTGCCCCACTTGCCGACCGCGGCGGGCGCCCCGTCGTAGAGGCCGAGCAGCTCGTGCCAGGACGCGTAGAACTGGAAGCTGGAGTTCACCACCAGGCCGAGCACGGCCACGATCACCACCTGGGTCGCGGCGATCGCACCGAGCCGCCCCAGCACCGCCCGTGGCCCGCGCCCGGCGAGCCGGGGCCAGATCCACACCGTGAGTGCCACACAGGCCACGGCGAGCGTGATCATGACGTACAGCAGCGGCCGGCTGGTGAGTCCCATGCGTAGTTCCCCAGACTTCCAAGGCGGTCTCCGGACCGTCCCCGGAAGACCTCTTTGCGCCTGGTTTGATGGCCCTTGGAACGGCGACGTTGCGGGCGTTCCCAGGAGTTCGCCGGCCCGACGCGGGGGGTATTCCGGGGCGTCACCGGCCGGCCGCCGCGCGTCCACCGGAGCCCCGGGTATCCACACCCCGCCCGGCCGCCGGCGGTGCGATGGCATGCTGGACCCATCCGGGCCCAGGGCCTGTCCGACCCTGATCCACCAGACAGGCTCCAGGACCGGCCGGATCGAGGAAGGACGGCGGATGGCGACCGAGACGGCAGGGCAGCGGCGGGCCGCTGCGGCGCACGCACCGGCGGGGGCGCCGGCGTCCGTGGGGGCGCCCGCGGCACGCCCCATGCGGGCCGATGCGCGCCGGAATTACGAGCGGCTGCTGGCCGAGGCTCGGACGGCCTTCACCGAGCACGGCACGGACACCTCGCTGGAGGACATCGCGCGCCGCGCCGGCGTCGGCATCGGCACCCTCTACCGGCACTTCCCCAACCGCACCGCCCTGATGGGCGCGGTCTTCCAGGGCGAGGTGGAGGCGCTGCTCGCGTACGCCCGGGAGCTGGCCGACGCACCGCAGCCGTGCACCGCGCTGGTCGACTGGCTGCGCACGCTGATCACCCACGCCAGCACCTACCGGGGCCTGTCACGGGCGCTGATGACCGCCTCGGCGGACGAGAGCTCCGGCATGGCACGGTGCAGCGTGCCGCTCGGCGAGGCCGGCTCCGCGCTGCTGGCCCGGGCCCAACAGGCCGGTGCGGTGCGCCGGGACGTCGTCATCGGCGACCTGATGCAGCTCACCAACGGCATCGCGCTGGCCGCCGAGGAGTCCCCCGACGACCCCGAACTGGCCGACCGGCTGCTGACGTTGACCCTGCGCGGCCTGAAGGCGGAGCCGGCGTAGGGACGTTCCGACGCCCTCTCCCCGACCCCATCGGCCGCGTCAGCCCCAACGCCGCGTCGGACCGGCCCTGGTGGGGCCGGCGGACGCGGGAGCATCGGGTCCCGGCGCCGCCAGGGGCGGCCGACGCCGGGCCGTGCTGCCGTGCCCGGCGCCCGCTCCCCCGGTCCCGCTCAGCGGCGCCGGGGCGCCAGATCGGCCACCCGGCCGTCCGCCAGCGAGCCCGCCGACCGCAGTTGGGGCGCGCCGGCCGGGGCGCCCGGATGGCTGCGCCGCTGGCCCGGCAGCGGCACCTCCCGCCGCGGGCCCCGGCGCTCGGGCGGGGCGGCCTCCAGACCGGGCCCGCCCGGCGCCTGGCCGGGCAACGAGCCGCTGGCGACGGCGATCTGGACGCCCTGGTCGGCGAGCGCCTGGAGCTCCGTGGCGGCCCGGTCGTCGTGGGCGGGCGGCTCGTCGGTCACCAGCCGGGTGATCACGTCCGTCGGCACGGTCTGGAACATGGTGTCGGAGCCCAGCTTGGTGTGGTCGGCGAGCACCACCACCTCCCCCGCCGCCTGCACCAGCGCCCGGTCGACGCTGGCGGAGAGCATGTTGGAGGTGGACAGCCCGCGCTCGGCGGTCAGACCACTGCCCGACAGGAAGGCCCGGGAGACCCGCAGTCCCTGGAGCGACTGCTCGGCACCGCTGCCGACCAGCGCGTAGTTGGAACCGCGCAGGGTCCCGCCGGTCATCACCACTTCGACGCGGTTGGCATGGGCCAACGCCTGGGCGACCAGCAGGGAGTTGGTGACGACGGTCAGGCCGGGCACCCTGGCGAGCCGGCGGGCCAGCTCCTGGGTGGTGGTCCCGGCGCCGACGACGATGGCCTCGCCCTCCTCGACGAAACCGGCCGCGAGATCGGCGATGGCCGTCTTCTCGGCGGTCGCGAGGTGGGACTTCTGCGGGAAGCCGGATTCCCGGGTGAAACCTCCCGGTAGGACCGCCCCGCCGTGCCGGCGGTCGAGCAGTCCCTCTGCCTCCAGCGCCCGGACGTCGCGCCGTACGGTCACTTCGGAGGTCTGGACGACGCGGGCGAGCTCACGGAGCGACACGGCCCCGTTGGCGCGCACCATTTCTAGGATCAATTGGCGACGTTCTGCAGCGAACACGAAACTGACAGTAACGCCAACGACCGTCTGTTTTCAGCAGGTTGCACCAATTAACGGAAGTTGTTCACACGGCATCGCTTCACGTGGTATGCGGCATGCACATGCCCCGATCCCCGTCACCGTGCGTGCACAAACCCACGCGCTGCCTGGTCAGTTGCACTCTTCGGCGGCCGACCACGAACCCGTGGGGCGAGTTGTCCTGACCCGTCCATGCAGGACCGTTTCACCCCAAGTGCCCATCGTGGGCACAAATATTCCATGGGCCCGCTTGCGGCCCGCCACCCCGCCGGCGCCTGGCGTGCGCCGGCGGGCGCCGGTCATGCGCCGGACGCCTTCCGGGTGTGCAACTGGCGGGCCACCTCGGCGATCGAGCCGGACAGCGACGGGTAGACGGTGAAGGCGCTGGCGATCTGCTCGACCGTCAGGTTGTTGTCGACCGCGAGCGAGATCGGGTGGATCAGCTCGCTGGCCCGCGGCGAGACGACCACGCCGCCGACCACGATGCCCGTGCCGGGGCGGCAGAACAGCTTCACGAAGCCGTCCCGGATGCCCTGCATCTTGGCCCGCGGGTTGCGCAGCAGCGGCAGCTTGACCACCCGGGCGTCGATCACGCCGTTGTCGACGTCGGCCTGGGAGTAGCCGACGGTGGCGATCTCGGGGTCGGTGAAGACGTTGGCGGAGACCGTCTTGAGGTTGAGCGGGGTGACCGCGTCGCCGAGGAAGTGGTACATCGCGATCCGGCCCTGCATGGCGGCGACGGACGCCAGCGCGAAGACGCCGGTGCAGTCGCCGGCGGCGTAGACGCCGGGGGCGGTGGTGCGGGAGACCTTGTCGGTCCAGATGTGGCCGGAGTCCTTGAGCCGGACGCCGGCGCTCTCCAGGCCGATCCCCTCGGTGTTGGGGATGGAGCCCACCGCCATCAGGCAGTGCGTGCCGGAGATCGTCCGGCCGTCGGCGAGGGTGACCTCGACCCGGTCGCCCACCCGCTTCGCGGACTGCGCCCGGGAGCGCGCCATGACGTTCATCCCGCGGCGGCGGAAGACGTCCTCCAGCACGGCGGCCGCGTCCGGGTCCTCGCCCGGCAGCACCCGGTCCCGCGAGGAGACCAGGGTGACCCGGGAGCCCAGCGCCTGGTAGGCGCCGGCGAACTCGGCGCCGGTGACGCCGGAGCCGACGACGATGAGTTCCTCGGGCAGCTCGGTGAGGTCGTAGACCTGCGTCCAGTTCAGGATCCGCTCGCCGTCCGGCTGGGCGTCGGGGATCTCCCGCGGGTGGGCGCCGGTGGCGATCAGCACGGCGTCGGCGATCAGGCCCTCGGTCGTGCCGTCGGCGGCGGTGACCGTGACCTTGCGCGAGCCGTCCGGCGCCTGCCCCGGCTCCAGCCGGCCGCGGCCGCGCAGCACCCGGCCGCCGGCGCGGGTGACGGAGGCGGTGATGTCGTGGGACTGGGCCAGCGCGAGCCGCTTGACCCGTCGGTTGACCTTGCCGAGGTCGACCCCGACGACCCGGGCCGGGTGGTCCGCGTCCGGGGTGCCGTCCTCGACGATGATGCCCAACTCCTCGTAGGAGGAGTCGAAGGTGGTCATCACCTCGGCCGTGGCGATGAGCGTCTTCGACGGGACGCAGTCGGTCAGCACCGACGCCCCGCCCAGACCGTCGCAGTCGACGACGGTCACCTCCGCGCCGAGCGAGGCCGCCACCAGGGCTGCCTCGTATCCGCCGGGTCCACCACCGATGATCACGATCCGAGTCACGTACTCCATTGTCCCGCACGCCCGTCGGTGCCTCTCCCCCGGGGGCGCTCGGGGCCCTGGCACGGGCGCCGGGCATGTGCACTCCCCCGCCCTCGTACGAACCTCCGGTACCACGAGCCCAACGGGGAACCTCCCGTACCCTCGGAAGCATGTCGCTCTACGCCGCGTACGCCGGCAACCTCGACGCGCGGCTGATGTCCCGCCGCGCTCCGCACTCCCCACTGCGCGGCACCGGCTGGCTGAACGGCTGGCGGCTCACGTTCGGCGGCGAGCAGATGGGGTGGGAGGGCGCCCTGGCGACGGTCGTCGAGGACCCCGGCTCCCAGCTCTTCGTCGCGCTCTACGACATCGCCCCCGGGGACGAGGAGTCGATGGACCGCTGGGAGGGCGTCGGCCTGGACATCTACCGCCGGATGCGGGTCCGGGTGCACACCCTCGACGGCGACGAGACCGCCTGGATCTACGTCCTCAACGGCTATGAGGGCGGCCTCCCTTCGGCGCGCTACCTGGGCGAGATCGCCGACGCGGCCGAGTCCGCCGGCGCCCCGCACGACTACGTGATGGAGATCCGCAAGCGGCCCTGCTGACGCGGCCCCTCCCGTCCGCCCGCGCGGCCCCGGATCGCTTCGGCAAAAGCCACAAGCCGGCGCCCACAGACCCGTGGGCAGCGACATCTACGCGCGTAGGGGAAGACCGGCTACCCTCGTCCGCGTGAACGCATCTGTTACCCCGGACATCGACCCGAAGGGCGCCGCGGACGCGGCGGCCGCCCGCCTCCGCGAGCTCACCGGCATCGAGCAGCACGACGTCGCCCTGGTCATGGGCTCCGGCTGGGCCCCGGCCGCCGAGGCCCTGGGCGCGCCCGAGCACGAGTTCCCGGTCACCGAGCTGCCCGGCTTCCCGCCGCCGGCCGTCGCCGGCCACGGCGGCAAGATCCGCTCGTACAAGATCGGCGAGAAGCACGCCCTGGTCTTCCTCGGCCGCACCCACTTCTACGAGGGCCGCGGGGTCGCCTCGGTCGCGCACGGCGTCCGCACCGCCGTCGCCGCCGGCTGCAAGACCGTGGTGCTCACCAACGGCTGCGGCGGCCTGCGCGACGGCATGCGCCCCGGCCAGCCGGTGCTCATCAGCGACCACCTCAACCTCACCGCCACCTCGCCGATCCCCGGCGCCAACTTCGTCGACCTGACCGACCTGTACTCGCCGCGGCTGCGCGCGCTGTGCAAGGAGGTCGACGCGAGCCTGGAGGAGGGCATCTACGCCCAGCTCCCCGGCCCGCACTACGAGACCCCGGCCGAGATCCGGATGCTCCGCACCATGGGCGCCGACCTGGTCGGCATGTCCACCGTCCTGGAGGCCATCGCGGCCCGCGAGGCCGGCGCCGAGGTGCTCGGCATCTCGCTGGTGACCAACCTCGCCGCCGGCATGACGGGCGAGCCGCTGAACCACGAGGAGGTGCTCCAGGCGGGCCGCGACTCCGCGCTCGCGATGGGCACGCTGCTCGGCCGGGTCCTCGGCAAGATCTAGGGCCAGGCCCCAGCCGGCACCGGCACCGGGCGGGCCGCAGCGCCCGCCCCTGCCGGCCCGACCCCGCGCGGCGGACGCGGGACCGACGGCCGCCACGCGTCCGCCCGGCCGGCCCGTTACGCACCCCTCCCCCACATCGCACCCACAGGCAGGAGCATCACGTGGCTACCGTTCCCGCGGAGCTGATCGACCGGGCCCAGACGTGGCTGGCCGAGGACCCCGACCCGGAGACCCGGGACGAACTGGCCGGGCTCATCGAGGCGGACCGGCACGAGGAGTTGGCGGCCCGGTTCGCCGGCACCCTCCAGTTCGGCACCGCCGGGCTGCGCGGCGAGTTGGGCGCCGGCCCGATGCGGATGAACCGCGCGGTGGTCATCCGGGCCGCGGCCGGCCTCGCCGCGTACCTCAGGGACCAGGGGCAGGGCGACGGTCTGGTCGTCATCGGGTACGACGCCCGCTACAAGAGCGCCGACTTCGCCCGGGACACCGCGGCCGTGATGGTCGGCGCGGGGCTGCGCGCCGCGCTCCTGCCGCGCCCGCTGCCCACCCCGGTCCTGGCGTTCGCCATCCGGCACCTGGGCGCGGTGGCCGGCGTCGAGGTGACCGCCAGCCACAACCCGCCGCGGGACAACGGCTACAAGGTCTACCTCGGCGACGGCTCGCAGATCGTCCCGCCCGCGGACGGCGAGATCGCCGACCGGATCGCCGCGGTCCGCTCCCTGGCCGACGTGCCCCGCCCGGAGGCCGGTTGGGAAACCCTGGACGACACCGTCCTGACCGCCTACCTGGAGCGCACCGACGCCGTCCTCACCCCCGGCTCACCCCGCTCCGTCGACGTGGTCTACACCCCGATGCACGGCGTCGGCCGGGACACCCTCGTCGCCGCGTTCGCCCGCGCCGGCTTCCCGGCCCCGACGGTCGTCGCCGAACAGGCCGAGCCGGACCCGGACTTCCCCACGGTCGCCTTCCCCAACCCGGAGGAGCCGGGCGCGATGGACCTCGCGTTCGCCACCGCGCGCAAGGCCGTCCCGGACCTCGTCATCGCCAACGACCCGGACGCCGACCGCTGCGCCGTCGCCGTCCCGGACGCCGGTGCCCCGGAGGGCTGGCGGATGCTGCGCGGCGACGAGGTCGGCGCGCTGCTCGCCGCGCACCTGGTGTGCAAGGGCGCCACCGGCACCTTCGCGACCACGATCGTCTCCTCCCAGCTCATGTCCCGTATCGCGGGCGGCGCTTCGCTGCCCTACAAGGAGACGCTGACCGGCTTCAAGTGGCTGGCCCGGGCGGACGGCCTGCGCTACGCCTACGAGGAGGCGCTGGGCTACTGCGTCGACCCCGAGGGCGTCCGCGACAAGGACGGCATCACCGCGGCCCTGCTGATCACCGAACTGGCCGCCGAACTGAAGCAGTCCGGCCGCGGCCTGTCCGACCTCCTGGACGAACTGGCCGTGGAGTTCGGGCTGCACGCCACCGACCAGCTCTCGGTGCGGGTCACCGACCTGTCGCTGATCGCCGATGCGATGCGCCGGCTGCGCGCCCAGCCGCCGACGGCACTGGCGGGCCTGGCCGTCTCCCGCGCCGACGACCTGAACGCGGGCGGCCCCGACCTGCCGCCCACCGACGGGCTGCGCTACTACCTGGCGGGCTCCCCCGCCGACGGCATCGAGGCGGCCCGCGTGGTCGTCCGCCCCAGCGGCACCGAGCCCAAGCTCAAGTGCTACCTGGAGGTCGTGGTGCCGGTGTCCGACGCGACGGGCCTGCCGACGGCCCGCGAGAAGGCCACGACGACCCTCACCGCGATCAAGCGGGACCTGTCGACGGCGGCGGGGATCTGACGGAGCGTCAATCCACGTGCCCAAAGGGGCCGGACTCTTCGGAGTCCGGCCCCCGCCGTTTTGGGCAAGGGGCGCAGCGAACCCCAACACCCCGACACTCGCCCGGTGGTGTGGCACACCCCGGGGAGGGAACTTTCTTGTGAGGGGTTGCGCCGGACGCCACCAAGCCGTTCGGTTGTTCCGTTCGCCGCGGGCGCGTCGGTGGTGCCGCCTACCATCGAACCAGCCGCTGAGCCTGAGCAACCCACCGAGGTGATCGTGAGCAACTGGGCCGACCTTACGACTGGCAAGCGCATCAAGCACCTGCGGGGTTCGGATCTGACGCAGCAGGGGCTCGCCGAGGCTGCGGGCGTCTCGCTCGCCCTGGTACAGAAAGCCGAGCAGGATCGCGGCGAACTGTCCGTGGGTTCGCTCCTGAAGCTAGCCAACGCGCTCAAGACCGACGTTGCGGTGATCCTGGGACAGCAGGCGCCGCGCCAAGGGATGAGCCGAGACACCAGGGTTGCCCTACGGCGAATTTCCGACGCCGTACACGAGGGCGCACTCGGGGACTGGGACGGCTTGGGGGAGCCGAGCACACTCGCCGAACTGTCGACTGCTCTCGACCGTATGTGGGCCACCTACTGGCGAGGCGAATACGGGGAATTGAGCGAACTCATCGCCAAGGTGCTGCTCGAAGGAAGCGCTCGATACGAGCAAGCGACGGGGTACGAACGCGAGCGGCTTGGCGCGGTCCTTGCGAGCACCTACCAGAGCGCGGCCTCGACAGCGGTCCTACTCGGGCAGCGCGATCTCGCCTTCGGTGCGATCACTTCCGCGCGTCGCCTGGCAGAGCAGTCCGGTGATCCCGTGCGGGCCGCACTCGTCGAGTCGACGCTGTCATGGATTCACCTGCGAAGCGCGAGGGTCCCCAGGGCGGTGGCCGTCGCGGAACGTGCCGCCGCCCAGATCGAGCCGTCGTTCAGCAAGGCGCCCCGTCCCCAATTGCTCGCGTACGGACGGCTGATGATCGCTGCGGCCGTCGCAGCCTCGCGTCGAGGAGACACCGCATCTGCGGACGAGTACCTGTCGCAGGCGCAGGCGGCGGCCGCCCGGCTCGGGAGCGACGAGGTGCTGTACGGCACGTATTTCGGCCCCACCACGGCGAGCACCGAGGCCGTGGGAATCGCCGTGGCTCTCGGGAACCATGGAAGGGCGCTGAAGCTGGCGGCGCACACAGAGCTTCCCCGTTCCATGCTGAAGATCCCCCGCAACCGCTACAAGCTCGATGTTGCCCTGGCCCAGTGCGAGGCGAAGCTGTACGACCGAGCCGCCGACACCCTGATCGAGGTAGGACTCGACGCCCCTCAGTGGGTCAAGCACCAGGCATTGCCCGGCGTCATCGGAAAGCGTCTCGCCAAGGTGTCCACCGCACGCGTGCGGAACATCAGCGAGCTGATCGGCGTACCGCTGATCGCGTAACTCCTACGAAGCATGTGAGTCGTGGCCGGACGTACTCGCCCGGTCCTACACCCCGTCACTTCACCATGCGTGACAACTCGTACACGATTGACGCATGGTCAGTACCGAACACGAGCAGCGGCGCGGGCCGGCTACGGCTCACCGAACGACAAGCGACTTACGACGGCGGCAGGCCCTCGCGGACGCGGCAGCAGGAGTCTCACCGGGCGCGGCCGGCGCGCCGACCAAGGCCACCCGCATGGGGCGGTTCCGCTGCCTCATCTACCTATACCGCGACCCCGACATAGACATCGCTGAACTCCGGAAGGAGTGCACGGAGTACGCCGAAGCGTTCTGTTGGGAGATCACGGCCGTCATCGAGGAGGACGCGGAAGGGCTGTCGCCCGGGGCCCGCACCGGGCTCGCGCGGGCGGTCGACCACATCAGGTCCGGCGAGGCCAGTGCGGTGGTCACGGCACGGCGTTCGATGATCTCGCCCGTGACGCGGGAGTACGAGCAGTTCGCCCACGACATCGAGAAGGTCGGCGGTTTCCTGCACGTCATGGATTCGACGCGTGGCGGGACCGACGCCGAGCGCGCCGGAAGCTCTCCCTGACGGCCCAACAGGCCATCTGCACAGACCCCCGCGACCGTCCGACCGGCCCGGGGGCATGGCCCTCAACTAACAAGGAGTTGACGACATGAACCACGCTATCGCGCGAGCGCGCGCCACGGGTCCCGTGACCACCGCCCGTCTACTGCCCTGGACCAGCCTCGACGGAAAGCCCTGCTTCCTCCTCGGTGGCGACGGGACCGGCTACGTCTCCCGCCTCGCCGACGCGATGGAGGCGGAGCAGATGGACTCGGCCGCCGCACTCATCGAGGAAGCCCGCGGCATCCTCGCCGGCCGGGCGTGGACCCCCGGCGAAATCCACCTGCTGGCCGTCGAGTTGAACGCCAACCTGGCCAACGTCCGCCGGGTCTCGGAGAGTCGGGGCGCCCGCTTGCTCGCGCTGGAAGGCGCCTTTGACGCGAGCAGTACGGACGGCGAGGACGACGAGGTCAGCAAGGGCGGCGAAGGACACACGGACAGCGACGTTGCCGCGGACGACGCCTCCGCGGCGCGCGACCCGGACGACGCGGACGAGAACACACCCCCGCCCGCGCACGACTCCCCCGACCGGTCACGTCGCGAGCAGGGACGGCGCCCGTCCCCTTCGGGCCAAGGGGCTCGGCTCGCGGCACCGGTCCGTCCCGCGGGGAGCGCCCCGGGCGCTCCCCTGAAGGATGCCGCGCGGGTCCCACCCGCGCGGTGAGGGAAAACGGTCCCGCCCTCCGCCGTTACCCGGAGGGCGGGACCTCCCTCCCCGGCTCACGCCGTAGAACGTTCCTCACAGCGGGCGTGGACGGGCGAGATCCGGGCGGCTCACAGCATCACGTCGACACGGCGAGGAGACAGCAATGGCATGGGGCACGGGTAAGGGGGGCGACGGGGGCGACGGAAGGCACGCCGGAGGAAAAGATCCGGGTACGGCCAAGCCGTCGTCCGACACCAAAGGCCCCAAGCCGGGCCCGAAGCACGGGAAGTAGGGCTCTCCGGGTGACCCATGCCAACGGAGCTACCGAGCAGGCCGTCGCGGGCGGCCTGCTCCGTCGGCTGAACGAGACACTGCCGCTGACGCCCGAGTGGACAGCGGCCTACGAGGGAGTGCCCCGCCACAGGTTCCTCCCCGACACGGTGTGGCTGGGCGACGGTCTCGCCCCGTGCGACCGCCGGCAGCACCCGGGCGCATGGCTGCGCGCGGCCTATGACGACGAGGCCGTCGTGACCCAGATCAACGACGGCGCCGATCCCGGCGACGGCGAACGCTGGCCGTCCTGCTCCGCCTCCGCCCCCAGCATCGTCTTCCGCATGCTGCACATGCTCAACGTGCGAGATGGGGACCGGGTGTTGGAGATCGGAACGGGCACCGGTTGGAACGCCGGTCTGCTGGCCCACCGGTTGGGTTCGGATCTCGTGACCACGATCGAAGTCGACCCGGCCCTGGCCGAGCGGGCCGCCGAGAATCTGAAGGGAGCCGGGCTGGCCCCACGCGTCGTCACCGGAGACGGGGCGGTGTTGGACATGGGCCACGAGTGGGACCGCTTGCTGGCGACCTGTTCCGTCCGAAAGGTGCCGCCCGGCTGGGCGGCCCGCATGAAGCCCGGCGGCGTCATGCTCCTTCCCTGGGAGACGCCGTGGCTCTGCTACGGCCTGCTCCGCCTCGTCGCGGATGCGGACGGGAGCGCCGTCGGCACCTTCCACCCGCATTCCGCGTTCATGCTCATGCGCGGTCAGCGCACCGACCTGAGGATCTTCCGCGACGTGGTCGGGGACGACCACGTACCCGACGAACGGTCCACGCCCCTGCCTCCCTGGAGCGTCACCGGGGACGACTGGGCGGCGCAGTTCGCCATCGGTCTCCAGATCCCCGACGTGTGGTGGACCTGGCACGAAGGCCCCGACGTCGAAGGGGTGTCCGCGCGCCTCTGGTTGGCCACCACCGACGCCACGTCGTGGGCCGCGGTCGACTACGACGGGCAGACGGACGACCGGTTCACGGTCTGGGAGCACGGCCGTCGGCGCCTGTGGAGCGAAGTCGAGGCGGCCCACCGCTGGTGGCGAGGCCATGCCTGCCCCGGCCCGGGGCAGTTCGGCATGACCGTGGCTCCGGACGGCCGGCACACGCCGTGGTTGGGCGCTCCCAACTGGCCGGTTCCGCGCAGCAAATGAGGCGCGGCCCCACAGACCTCGGCGGTCTCTTACAGTGCCGCCATCACGGCCAACCCCACCGCGCCCACCAGGATCGGGGCCAGGACCGCGTAGGCCCAGCGCGCCTCGGGGGTGCCCTCGGCGGTGCTGCGGTAGGCGGAGCGCTGCTTGATCTCGCGGAGTTCGGCGAGGGTCTGGTCGGCCATCGCCTTCGGGACCGGGCCGGCGTCCGCGTTCAGGCCGAAGCGGGAGCGGGCCGGGCCGCGCGCCGCCTGGCGGGCCACCTTCTTGCGCTGCCGCAACGAGACCGGGACCGCCCAGAGTTGGTACTTCGCGTCGTCGGTGAGCACCTCGGCGGAGAAGGTCGCGCGCAGCTCCTGCACGGCGGACCAGGGCAGGGTGATGGTGCGGAACGGGTTGCGCACCAGGAGCCGGTCCTCGTCCGCCCGCACCAGCGGCCGCAGCGAGAAGGCGACGACCAGCGGCACCCCGAGGAGCAGCGCGAAGAGCGCGGTGAGCTTGATGTGGGGCGTGCCGCGCAGCAGGGCGTCCGCGCCGAGCCAGAGGCCGAGCGCGATGAGCAGCACGCCGCCGGCCAGGGCGGCCGGCGAGCGGTAGCTGCGCTGCGCGTACTGCGGCGCGGGCGTGGTGGACCGTTCCGGGCTCGTCATGCCGCAGATTCTGCCTGACCGTCCGGATGTCGGACACGGCGTGGATATTGCGTTACGGCATCAATGACCGCACCCGCGAGGCGGTGGTCACGCGCCGCGTGGCAGCAGGTCGGCGTAGACGATGATGTTGTCCGGGCGGTGCCCGTCGCGCAGGTCGCCACCGCAGGTGATCAGGCGCAGTTCGGGGCGCGGGGTGTTCCCGTAGACCCGCCGCGTCGGGAAGCGCTCCTTGTCCACCTGCTGGAGCGCGCGGACGGCGAAGACGGCGGTGCTGCCGTCCGTCCGGTCCACGAGGATCCGGTCCCCGGGCCTGATCCTGGCGACGTCCTTCATGACGGCGGGGCCCTCGACGGTGTCGTAGTGGCCGATGAGGACGGCGGGGCCCCTCTCGCCGGGGGTGACGCCCTTGTCGTACCAGCCGATGCGGTCGGCGTCCTTGACGGGCGGCACCTCGACGGTGCCGTCGGCGGCGAGGCCGAGGCGCAGCACCGGCCCGGTGTCCACACCGGCGGCCGGAATCCGTACCCGTACGGGCGCGGCGGCCGGCATCGGGGACGCCGGGGTCTTCGGGGGCGCGGCGGCGGCCGGGGCGAGGTGCACCGGCGGCGCGCCGATCGCCGGCCCGCTCCCCACCAGGCCGATGACGAGCAGGGCGCCGCCGAGCACCAGGGCGAACAGGCAGGCCGCCAGGGTCCGGCGGCCCGCCCCGCGCCCCTGGAGGGCGCGGCTCACCTCCGCGAATCCGCGTCCGGGCGGCGGCGCAGCACCGCGACCGCGACGCCCGCGGCACCGACCGAGGCGAGCGCGCCGCCCGCGAAGACGAGGGTGTGGTCGGGGTCGCCGACGCCCTCGGCGCCGGCCGCGACCGCGCCCGTGGGGACGAGCTTGGTCTGGCCGCCGGTGGCCTTGACGGCGGAGCCGGTGGCGACGGCATCAGTGGCGGCGGCGGTCCTCGCGCCGGTGCCGGCGACCTTGCCCACCGGGATCGAGCAGCCCTGGGGGACCTGCGGGAAGCGGGTGGTGGAGGCCGGGTGGCCGCCGCCCTCCATGTTGGTGATCAGCTTCGGGCGGGCGCCGTCGGCGTCCACGATCTTCGCCAGGAAGCCGGCGCTGTCGGGGAGTTGGGGGTGCGCGCGGTCCAGGACGTGGGGCAGCGGCTCGGGCGGGTCGCCCGCGCCCTCGAAGGTCACCCGCGGCCCCTTCGGGCCGTTGGTCAGCACGGCCACGGTCCTGGCGCCGATCGGCTGCCGCTCGGTGGCGGTGCAGTCCCCGCGCTGACTGACCGGCTTCGCGCCCGACTTGGCGTCCGGCTTGGCGTCCGGCTTTGCGTCCGGCTTGGCGTCCGGCTTGGCGTCCGGCTTGGCGTCCGGCTTGGTGGACCGGGGCAGCGCGTAGGTCTTGGTGCCCTGGGGGCCGGTGACCTGGAGCCGGGGGGCGGCGCCGTCCGCGTCGAGCAGGCGCAGGGTCATCCCGCCGATGGTGGCGGTGCGGTCCGCCCGGTCGAGGAGGCCCACCACCCGGACCATGTAGGTGTCGCCGGGCTTCCAGTGGGGGCCGACGTAGCGGATCCATGCCTCGGGGCCGCCGGCGGCCGGGTCGTTGCGGAGCACGGCGACGTGGCCGTTGCCGAGGTAGACGGGCTCCCCGGCGTAGCGGTCGGGGGCCTGCTGACCGGCGGCGGGCGGCTCGGCGGCGGTGTGCTCGGCGTTCTCGCCCGTCGGCGCGTCCGCGGGACGCCGACCGGTCTCCGGCCGTTGCTCGCCCGCGCCGCCGTTCGCCTGCTCCGCGGTGTGGGTCGCGGCGCCGCCGGTGGTCTCCTGGCCGGAGGCGGCGGGGGTATTGGCAGCGGAATCCGCCGTCGTGGCATCGGCGGCGAAGGCCCCGGAGGCCGGGCCGAGAACGGCGACCGCGAGCGCGGCGGAGGTCGCGGCGGTGCGGAAGACCCGGCGCCGGCGCGAGAACAAGGATGACATGCCCAACTCCCCTGTTGATATGTCGTGTTGACCGAAGAAGCGCGCTCCACCACCCCGGCGGGCAAATCATCGATCAACCGGGGGGCGCACTGAGGAAGACAGTACTGATCTTGTTTGATCGAAACACCGCCGTTATGTAACAGAAAATCCACAGTGCGCGCTCAGAACTCTTTCTTCCGCTTCTCGCGAGATGTCCGCGAACCTCACGAGTCTCACCTGATCCACCGGTTCCATCCGTTCCATCCATTCCGCCCGTTCCGCGCCCTCCGTGGCTCCGGCCGGATCCCCACCCCCTCCCCAAGGATCAAAATCCGGGGGCTGGCATGTCGCTACGCGCGTAGATATGCTCCCCTCGTGACCATGCCCACCACTGTTCCCGCATACGGCAAGGAGGCCGCGGGGCGCCTGGCGTCGATGGCGGACGTGACCGCCTCGAACGGAGCGCTGCGCCGCTTCCTGCACGGACTCCCCGGCGTCGACGCGGTAGGGCTGCAGGCCCGCGCCGCCACGCTCGGCACCCGCTCGATCAAGACCACGGCGAAGGCGTACGCCATCGACCTGGCGGTCTCGATGATCGACCTGACGACGCTCGAAGGCGCGGACACCCCCGGCAAGGTCCGGGCGCTGTGCGCCAAGGGTGTCCACCCCGACCCCACCGACCGCACCGCCCCCAAGGTCGCCGCGATCTGCGTCTACCCGGACATGGTCGGAGTCGCCAAGGAGGCGCTCGCCGGCTCCGGCATCCACGTCGCCTCGGTCGCCACCGCCTTCCCGGCGGGCCGGGCCGCGCTGCCGGTCAAGCTGGCCGACACCCGGGACGCGGTGGCCGCCGGCGCCGACGAGATCGACATGGTGATCGACCGGGGCGCCTTCCTCTCCGGCCGCTACCTGGAGGTCTTCGAGGAGATCAAGGCCGTGAAGGAGGCGTGCGCCCGCCCCGACGGCAGCGCCGCGCACCTGAAGGTCATCTTCGAGACCGGCGAGCTCCAGACCTACGACAACGTCCGCCGGGTCTCCTGGCTCGCGATGCTCGCCGGCGCCGACTTCATCAAGACCTCGACCGGCAAGGTGGCGGTCAACGCCACGCCCCCGGTCACCCTGCTGATGCTGGAGGCGGTGCGGGACTTCCGCGCGGCCACCGGCGTGCAGGTCGGCGTCAAGCCGGCCGGCGGCATCCGCACCACCAAGGACGCGCTCAAGTACCTGGTGATGGTCAACGAGACGCTGGGCGAGGAGTGGCTGACCGCGGACTGGTTCCGCTTCGGCGCCTCCAGCCTCCTCAACGACCTGCTGATGCAGCGTCAGAAGCTCAGCACCGGCCGGTACTCCGGCCCCGACTACGTCACGGTGGACTGACCATGGCCAACATCTTCGCGTACGCACCGGCGCCGGAGTCGCGCGCCGTCGTGAACCTCGCGCCCTCCTACGGGCTGTTCATCGACGGCGAGTTCACCGAGAGCGCGGGCGGCGGCCTGCGCAAGACCGTCTCGCCCGCCACCGAGGAGGTGCTGGCCGAGTACGCCCAGGGCACCGCCGAGGACGTGGACCGCGCGGTCAGGGCGGCCCGGAAGGCGTTCGAGAAGTGGTCGGCGCTGCCCGGCGCCGAGCGCGCCAAGTACCTCTTCCGGATCGCCCGGCTCATCCAGGAGCGCTCGCGCGAGCTGGCCGTCCTGGAGACGCTGGACAACGGCAAGCCGATCCGCGAGTCCCGGGACTCCGATCTGCCGCTGGTGGCAGCGCACTTCTTCTACTACGCGGGCTGGGCCGACAAGCTGGGCCACGCGGGCTTCGGCCCGGACCCCAAGCCGCTGGGCGTGGCCGGCCAGGTGATCCCGTGGAACTTCCCGCTGCTGATGCTGGCGTGGAAGATCGCCCCGGCGCTGGCCTGCGGCAACACCGTGGTGCTCAAGCCGGCCGAGACCACCCCGCTGTCCGCCCTCTTCTTCGCGGACATCTGCCGCCAGGCCGGGCTCCCCAAGGGCGTGGTCAACATCGTCACCGGTGACGGCTCGACCGGCGCCGCGCTGGTGGCCCACCCCGACATCAACAAGGTCGCCTTCACCGGCTCCACCGGCGTCGGCAAGGCGATCGCCCGTACCGTCGCCGGTACGCAGAAGAAGGTCACCCTCGAACTGGGCGGCAAGGCGGCCAACATCGTCTTCGACGACGCACCCGTAGACCAGGCCGTCGAGGGGATCGTCAACGGGATCTTCTTCAACCAGGGGCACGTGTGCTGCGCGGGCTCCCGGCTGCTGGTCCAGGAGTCGATCCAGGACGAGCTGTTGGACGCCCTCAAGCGCCGGATGGCCACCCTGCGGGTCGGCGACCCGCTGGACAAGAACACCGACATCGGCGCGATCAACTCCGCCGAGCAGTTGGCCCGGATCACCGAGCTCGCCGACGCGGGCGAGGCCGAGGGCGCCGAGCGCTGGTCGCCGGCGTGCGAACTGCCCGGTTCCGGTTACTGGTTCGCGCCGACGCTGTTCACCGGCGTCACCCAGGCGCACCGGATCGCCCGCGAGGAGGTCTTCGGCCCGGTGCTGTCGGTGCTGACCTTCCGCACGCCGGAGGAGGCGGTGGCCAAGGCCAACAACACCCCCTACGGCCTGTCGGCGGGCATCTGGACGGAGAAGGGCTCCCGGATGCTGTGGATGGCGAACAAGCTGCGCGCGGGCGTCATCTGGTCCAACACGTTCAACAAGTTCGACCCGGCCTCGCCGTTCGGCGGTTACAAGGAGTCGGGCCACGGTCGCGAGGGCGGCCGGCACGGTCTGGAGGCGTACCTCAATGTCTGATCGTTTGAGCGTTCTCAAGACCTACAAGCTGTACGCGGGCGGGAAGTTCCCGCGATCCGAGAGCGGCCGGGTGTACGAAGTGAGCGACTCCAAGGGCAACTGGCTCGCCAACGCCCCGCTGGCCTCCCGCAAGGACGCCCGGGACGCGGTGGTCGCGGCCCGCAAGGCGTTCGGCGGCTGGTCCGGGGCGACGGCGTACAACCGCGGGCAGATCCTGTACCGCACCGCCGAGATGCTGGAGGGCCGCCGGGACCAGTTCGTCGCGGAGGTCGCCGACGCCGAGGGGCTGTCGAAGGCGAAGGCCGCGGCGCAGGTGGACGCGGCGATCGACCGCTGGGTCTGGTACGCGGGCTGGTCCGACAAGGTCGCCCAGATCGCCGGTTCTTCGAACCCGGTCGCGGGCCCGTACTTCAACCTCTCCGCGCCCGAGCCGACCGGCGTGGTGGCCGTGCTGGCCCCGCAGGAGTCGTCGTTCCTGGGCCTGGTGTCGGTACTGGCCCCGGTGATCGTCACCGGCAACACCGCCGTGGTCGTGACGTCCGAGCGGGCCCCGCTGCCGGCGCTGTCGCTGGCCGAGGTGCTGGCCACCTCGGACCTGCCGGGCGGCGTGGTCAACCTGCTCTCGGGCCGCACGGCGGAGCTGGGCGCGCCGCTGGCCGCGCACCAGGACGTCAACGCGCTGGATCTGGCGGGCGCGGACGCCGAGTTGGCGAAGGAGCTGGAAACCGCGGCGGCGGACAACCTCAAGCGGGTGCTGCGCCCGCGGGCGGTGGACTGGACCGCCGACCCGGGCACCGACCGGCTGCTGGCGTTCCTGGAGACCAAGACGGTGTGGCACCCGATGGGGGTCTGATCCGTCGGCCGGAGCGGCATCGACGAACGGCGCGGGACCGGGGCCCTGGTGGGCTTCGGTCCCGCGCCGTTCGTCGTGGGAAGGGGCGGCGGCCCGTCAGCCGGGCAGCAGCCGCATCGCGGTGCCGGTCCCCGGGAGGTCGCGCAGCGAGCCGCCCCGGGTCACCGGGTCCGTCAACTGCGCGGTGCTCATCGGCTTGAAGTCGGCGACCTGGGTGCCGACGGCGTTGGCCAGCGGGTCGACGCCGGTGTGGGACATCGGGTCCAGCTTGAGGTCCTTGACGGGGCCGAGGCCGCGGCCGGTGGAGCCCGTCATCGCGTGGGCCAGCGCGTGCCCCACGGCCCCTTCGTCCGCCACGGGGTGCCGGGGGGCGGTGCCGCCGGTCGCGGGGGCGGCCGCGCCCGCCGCCGCAGCGCCGCCCGTGAGCGCGACGCCGGCCGCGGAGATCACCAAACCGGCGCGCAACAGACCGCGGGGTACGCGGCTGGGGTTGGGTCGTGCGTGGGAGGGCATCTGTGCCACCTGCCTGTGGATCGGAACGGAGCGGAATTGCGGTGTCGCGATCGGCTGCGCAGCAAGACCCAAGCCCGATGCGTAATCGATCGACTGCGTAGCGTAGTTGAGCGGTGGCGGGGGTTCCACCTCGCGCGCCAGGGGTACCCCCCACGGCGCAATGCCCGACAATGAGTGCCCGTGACCTCCGACTTGCCCTCCCTCCCGCGTCCCGCCCGTGTCGTGCTGCTGACCGGACCGTCCGGCTCCGGGAAGACGTCCCTGGCCGCGCTGACCGGCCTGCCCGTGCTCAACCTCGACGACTTCTACAAGGACGGCACGGACCCGTCGTTGCCGCAGTTGCCGGACGGGGACGGCGCGGACTGGGACTCGCCGTTGTCCTGGGACGCGGGCGCCGCCGTCGCGGCCATCGCGGAGCTGTGCCGCACCGGCCGGACCGTGGTGCCGGAGTACGACATCGCGGCCAGCGCCCGGACCGGCTCCGCGGGGCTGGTGCTCGACGGGGCGGCGCTGTTCATCGCGGAGGGCGTGTTCGCCGCCGACATCATCGAACGGTGCCGGGAGGCGGGGCTGTTGGCCGATGCGCTCTGCCTGCGCGGGCGCCCCGCCACCACCTTCCGCCGGCGGCTGGCCCGGGATCTGCGCGAGGGCCGCAAGCCGCCGCTGTATCTGGTGCGGCGGGGGCTGCGGCTGCTGCGCAACGAGCGGACGATCGTGGCCCGGCACGCCGGGCTCGGTGCCCACCCGTGCGCCAAACCGGAGGCGTTGGACCGGATAGCGGCGGCGCGGGCCCAGTGCCCGGTGGGGGCGGCGACCCGGCCCTGAGGGGGCCGTCCGCGGGCGCCCGTCCACCGGTGCCGCGGGCGCGCACACGGAAGAGCGGGTTCGGACAAACCCCCCGGCCGTCCGAACCCGCTCGCTATCCCCCGTGTCCCCCGTTTTCCCCTTGTTCCCCCTCGGGCTCTCCCCCCGGATCCCCCTCGGGTCTTTCCCCCCGTCCTCAGGCGACCAGTGCGCCGAAGGACTCCTCCTCGTCACGGCCGAAGCTGAGGACCTCGTCCTCGCGCAGCCGGCGCAGGGAGCGCCAGATGCTGGACTTCACCGTGCCGACACTGATGTTGAGGATGTCCGCGATCTCCGGGTCCGTGCGGCCCTCGTAGTAGCGCAGCACCAGCATGGTGCGCTGCGTCTCGGGCAGCCGGGCCAGTGCCTGCCACAGGACGGCGCGCAGCTCGGTGCCGCGCATCGCGTCCGCATCGGTGGCGGTCTCGGGCAGTTCCTCGGTCGGGTACTCGTTGAGCCTGCGCCGGCGCCAGGCGCTGATGTGCAGGTTCGTCATGGTGCGGCGCAGATAGCCGCCGAGCGCGGCCTTGTCGCTGATCCGGTCCCAGGCCCGGTAGGTCGAGAACAGGGCGCTCTGCAGCAGGTCCTCGGCCTCGTAGCGGTCGCCGGTCAGGTGGTACGCGGTGGCGTACAGGGAGGCGCGGCGCTCCTGGACGTAGGCGGTGAAGGCCGCTTCGGCCTCGGCCTCCTGCGTCGCGGTGCGCCGGTCCCCCGTCCCCCCGTACGCCGCTCCCCTGTTGGTTCCCCCGTCGGCGCTCCCCTGGCCCTCGTTTCCCCCGTTGGGCCCCTGAGTGGAGACCGCCGTCGCGTCAATGGCCACCATGTAGGGCGGTCGTTGACGTCCGGTGCCGCGAGCACACCCCCGCATTCCCGCAGCCCCGGACTTCTCTCCGGTCCGGATGTCGTGAAGGCGTGTGACGACTGCGCCGGAAGTAGTGCCGTGCAGAGTGTTCATCGCGCTGCCCCCCGTCGATCGAGCCGGTTCGTTTCGGTACTTCGCCGGTCGAGATCCCGCCTCGGCGGTGTTGATCTCTCCCGGCTGACCAAAAGACTGCCAAGCCAGTTTCATCGCGTTGTCCGCCGTCTGTCACAGACGTGTCACAGGGGTGATCGCGGCCGGGCGCGGTGCCTGGTGCGGGGCGAGCCGGGCACCGCGGGCGGCGCCGGTCGATCTCCCGGCGTCCCATGGGCCAGAATGGCGAGCGTGCCTTTCCTGTTGCTGATCGAGGACGACGACGCCATCCGCACGGCCCTCGAACTCTCGCTGTCCCGCCAGGGTCACCGCGTGATGACCGCGGCGACGGGCGAGGACGGCCTGAAGCTGCTGCGCGAGCAGCGTCCGGACCTGATCGTGCTGGACGTGATGCTGCCCGGCATCGACGGCTTCGAGGTGTGCCGCCGGATCCGCCGCACGGACCAGTTGCCGATCATCCTGCTCACCGCGCGCAGCGACGACATCGACGTGGTGGTGGGGCTGGAGTCCGGTGCGGACGACTATGTCGTCAAGCCGGTGCAGGGCCGGGTGCTGGACGCCCGGATCCGCGCGGTGCTGCGGCGCGGCGAGCGGGAGTCCAGCGATTCGGCGACGTTCGGCTCACTGGTGATCGACCGGTCGGCGATGACCGTCACCAAGAACGGCCAGGACCTCCAACTGACCCCGACCGAGCTGCGGTTGCTGCTGGAGCTGAGCCGCCGGCCCGGCCAGGCGCTGTCCCGGCAGCAGTTGCTGCGGCTGGTGTGGGAGCACGACTACCTCGGTGACTCGCGGCTGGTGGACGCCTGTGTGCAGCGGCTGCGCGCCAAGGTGGAGGACGTCCCGTCCTCACCGACGCTGATCCGTACGGTCCGCGGGGTCGGCTACCGGCTGGACGCGCCCCAGTGACGGCAGGGGGGACGAGCGGCGGGGGCGCCGGGGAGGGGAAGCGGCGGACGGCCGCGGACGGCGGGCGGCCGGTGCGGCTGCTGCGCCGGGTCGCGGGGGCGCTGCGGCTGACGAGCCTGCGGCTGCGGCTGGTCGTGGTGTTCGCGCTGGTGGCGCTGACGGCGGCGGTCTCGGCGTCCGGGATCGCGTACTGGCTGAACCGCAACACGGTCCTGGACCGCACGCAGAACGCCGCCCTGAAGGACTTCCGCAAGTCGCTCCAGGACACCACCCGTTCGCTGCCGCTGCGCCCGAGCTGCCCCGAACTCCAGGACGCGGCCCGGCAGATGGCGGCCGGCCCGCAGAACTACACGGTGCTGCTGATCGGGCTGGACCGCGACGGCAAGGAGTGCGCGGCCACCACCAACAAGGACCTGCTGACCCTGGCGACGGTGCCGCAGTCGCTGCGCAACGCGGTCGACCAGGTGCGCCCGGTCGACGAGAACAACCACTCCGCGCACCACCTGTACTGGCAGCGCAACGAGGTCGGCGACGTCCCGTACCTCGTCGCCGGCGCGAAGGTGATCGGCGGCGGGCCGACCGGCTACATGATGAAGTCGCTGGCCACCGAGCGGCAGGACCTGACATCGCTGGGCTGGTCGCTGGGGATCGCCACCGCGCTGGCGCTGGTCGGCTCGGCGCTGCTGGCGCAGGCGGCCGCGACGACGGTGCTGCGCCCGGTGCAGCGACTCGGTTACGCGGCGCGGCAGTTGGGCGAGGGGCGGCTGGACACCCGGCTGCGGGTGACCGGCACCGACGAACTGGCGGATCTGTCCCGGACGTTCAACCGCACCGCGGAGCGGCTGGAGCAGCGCGTCGAGGAGCTCAGCGCGCGGGAGGCGTCGTCCCGCCGGTTCGTCGCCGACATGTCGCACGAGCTGCGCACCCCGCTGACCGCGATCACCGCGGTCACCGAGGTGCTGGAGGAGGAGGCCGACTCCCTCGACCCGATGATCGCGCCGGCCGTGCAGTTGGTGGTCAGCGAGACCCGGCGGCTGAACGACCTCGTGGAGAACCTCATGGAGGTCACCCGCTTCGACGCCGGCACGGCCCGGCTGGTGCTGGACTACGTCGACGTCGCCGACCAGGTGACCGCCTGCATCGACGCCCGGGCCTGGCTGGACGCGGTGGAACTGGACGCCGACCGCGGCATCATGGCCCGTCTGGACCCGCGGCGGCTGGACGTGATCCTGGCGAACCTGATCGGCAACGCCCTCAAGCACGGCGGCTCGCCGGTGCGGGTGTCGGTCCGTACGGAACCGGGCCAGCCCGGCCGACCCGTGGCGGGCGCGCCGGGCGGGGACGCGGCCGAGGGCGCGGCGGTCGAGCCCGAGGGCGGCCAGTTGGTCATCCGGGTGCGGGACCACGGTCCGGGCATCCCGGAGGAGGTGTTGCCGCACGTCTTCGACCGCTTCTACAAGGCGAGCGCGTCCCGGCCGCGGTCCGAGGGCAGCGGCCTGGGCCTGTCGATCGCGCAGGAGAACGCGCACATCCACGGCGGCCGGATCAGCGCGGCCAACCATCCCGAGGGCGGCGCGGTCTTCACCCTGCACCTGCCCATGGACGCCTCCGGGCTGGCCGACGACGCGGAGCGCACCGCCCGCGGTGAGCGGCCGGCGGACGCCGGCGAGGGCGCGGAGGGCCGGCAGTGAATCGGCGGTTCCGGTCCGGCGCGGTGTGGCGGGCCGCGGCGGTGGCCGCGCTGGCGCTGGCCGTCGCGGGCTGCGGCGTCCGCGGCACGTCCGTCCCGGTGGACGCGGGCGGCGCGCCGTCCCGGGTGAGCTGCCAGGCCCCGGATCAGCTCGCGTCCTCGGGCGCGCCCGGGGAGCAGCGGGCGGCGGTGTATCTGGTGTGCGGTTCGACGCTGGTCCCGGTGGAGCGGTCGGTGACCCGGCCGAAGGCCGCACCGGGGGCCGCGGTCCGGCTGCCGGTGGCCCGCGCACTGCTGGTGGAGCTCCAGAAGCCGCCGGCGGCCGGCGAGGCCCGGGCGGGGTTCAGCACCGCGGTGCCCCGGTCGCTGCGGGTGGCCGGGCCGCGCGCGGGGGACGCGCCGGAGGCGCTGCGGCTGTCCGTCGAGCCGGACGACCTGCCGTCGTTCGCGCTGGCGCAACTGGTGTGCACCTACGGCCGGAGCGTGACGCTGGGCCGGACCGGGGGCGCGCTGCTGGGCGGCCCGGGCGGGGCGGCGGCGCACCGCTTCGACTGCTCGCCGGACGTACTGGCCAATCCGGACATCGCGCAGCACGCGGGCTGGGGCGACCCGCAGGCCGAGGAGAGCTAGCGCGCCGCGCCTTCCTGCCGCTCGGATCCGTCAGCGGCGCCCCGGGAAGGGCCCGAGCGCTTCGGGCCAAGACGGGCGCAACGGGGCGGAACCGCGGCCCCCGCTACCGGCGTCCTGGCCTGTGTGCAGCGTCATGGCCCCGGCACCACCGTCGCCCCCCGTTTGCGCGCCACTGGGTTTCTCCTCCTTGTGGCGCATCTGCTGATCGTCGGGTGGCTGATGTTGCGTCCCCGTACGGTGCCGTGGGTGCCGGCCGCCAATCTCCAGCCGCTGGCGTCGATCAACGCCGAGCTGGCGCGGGGTGGTTGGTCGGCGGTGTGGCACCTGGGCGGGCCGGTGTTGCTGCTGGCGCCGCTGGGGGTGCTACTGCCGCTGGTCGGGGGCCGCTTGAACGTTTCCCCGCTGGCCTCGATGGCCCGTACGGTCTTCGCCGGCGCGATGATCTCGCTGACGATAGAGCTGTGGCAGACCGGGGTGCCGGGCCAGGTGCCGGACGTCGACGCGGTGTTGCTGAACACGCTCGGGGTGGCGCTGGCCCATCTGCTGATCGTTCCCGGGGTCCGGTGTCGGCTCCGTCGCCGGGACGAGCGTCTCAGGGGTGCGACCCCGAGAATCTCCAGGGTCGGTCTGGCCCCGCAGGCTGACGTTTTCTCCGCCGGTCAGACCTACTTTTGAGGCATCGGGGCAACCGCCCCGGATCGTTCGAGAAGGAGAAGCCCGCAATGGCCGCCGCACTGGTCCGTCCCGCCAACAACCGCATGATCGCCGGTGTCTGCGCCGGCCTCGCCCGCCGCTTCGGGACCTCCCCGGCGACGATGCGGGTGATATTCGTGCTCTCCTGCCTGCTGCCCGGCCCGCAGTTCCTGGTGTACCTCGCGCTGTGGATCCTCCTCCCCTCGGAGGAGAAGGGGCGCGACGCCGCCGCCTGGTAACCCGCCGCCCCGGGTGCGACGACGCCCCGGCCCGCGCGGGATACCGCGCGCGGACCGGGGCAGCACTGGGGGTGCCCCCTAGGGGAGGGGAGGGGGGTGGGGCCGGTCAGCCGCCGAGGTGGATGCCCTTGGTGATCTTGCTGGCGGGCAGGCCGCCGAGCAGCCTGTTGCCCTTGGACGTCACCTTGGTCTTGGGCTTGACGCCGTTGCCGTCGCCCTTCTGGGTCGCCCCGGAGAGGGCCGTGGTGGCGTCCTTCACCGGCAGGCTGTGCAGTACCCCGTTGGCGTCGATCGAGTTGCCCACGGGGGCGGCGGTGGCGACGCCCGCGGCGGAGGCGGCGATGGCGGCGCCGAGCGCAACGGCACCAAGAGTCTTGACGGTTCCCTGCTTCATTGCATTACGTCCTCGTGATGGGGGCTTGACCGACTAGGAAACCTAGTGATTCAGCCACCACCGCCGCAAACACTGTCGGCATGCCGGAAAACGGCCGGTGGACAATCCACCGGCCGTTGCGCTAGGCGCCGTTAAACGCGCTCACTCTGCGTCAGGGTCCCTGCTGGGCACGGGAGTTGCGGCCGACTGGCGAAAGAGCCACTCGGATCGCAATTCCGCGTATCCGGGCTTGATGACGTCATTGATCATGGCCAGACGTTCATCGAAAGGAAGGAAGGCGGACTTCATGCCATTGACCGTGAACCACTGCATGTCATCGAGCGTGTAGCGGAATGTCCGGACCAGGTGCTCGAATTCCCGGGACATGCTCGTGCCGCTCATGAGGCGGTTGTCGGTGTTGACGGTGCAGCGGAACTGCAGCCGGCGCAGCAGGCCGATGGGGTGCTCGGCGTAGGAAGCGGCGGCGCCGGTCTGGAGGTTGGAGGAGGGGCACAGCTCCAACGGGATGCGCTTGTCGCGGACGTAGGAGGCGAGCCGGCCGAGGGTGACCGAGCCGTCGTCGGCGACCTCGATGTCGTCGATGATGCGCACGCCGTGGCCGAGCCGGTCGGCGCCGCACCACTGGAGCGCCTGCCAGATGGAGGGCAGGCCGAACGCCTCGCCGGCGTGGATGGTGAAGTGGTTGTTCTCCCGCTTGAGGTACTCGAAAGCGTCGAGGTGGCGGGTGGGCGGGTAACCGGCCTCGGCGCCCGCGATGTCGAAGCCGACCACGCCCAGGTCGCGGTAGCGGTTGGCGAGTTCGGCGATCTCCAGGGCGCGGGCGGCGTGCCGCATCGCGGTCAACAGCGCGCCGACGCGGATGCGGTGTCCGTTGGCGCGGGCCCGCCGCTCGCCCTCCCGGAAGCCCTCGTTGACGGCCTCGACGACCTCTTCGAGGCCGAGCCCGGACTGAAGGTGCTGCTCGGGCGCGTACCGGATCTCGGCGTAGACGACGCCGTCGGCGGCCAGGTCCTCGGCGCACTCGGCCGCGACCCGGAACAGCGCCTCCCGGGTCTGCATGACGGCACAGGTGTGCGCGAAGGTCTCCAGATACCGTTCCAGCGAACCGGAGTCGGCGGCCTCCCGGAACCAGCTCCCCAGCTTCTCGGGGTCGGTCTCGGGGAGCCCCCCGTAGTTGGCTTCACGGGCCAGCTCGACGACGGTGGCGGGGCGCAGCCCGCCGTCGAGGTGGTCGTGGAGCAGCACCTTGGGTGCGCGACGGATCTGTTCGGGCGTGGGCGGATTGCTGAACTCGCTCGTCATTGCCGCACTGTAGCCCCTACGCGCGTAGAGCCCGTCGAACGATACGCAACGGTGACCCGTCCACAGGGTGGACAGGACGCCGCGTTCTGCCATCGTTCTCCTCGTGACTCAGCATGCACTGCCGGTGCGCGAGGCCCGGCTCGGAAAGCCGCTGGGAGCGGGCGGCACGGACCGGACGGTGAACGCCGTCGCCCTCCTCCTGCCCGGATGCGGGCCGAGCGGGCTGCGCCGGCCGTCTCCCGTACGGGCGCTGACGGCCCGCCCGTTGGCCGCCCGGCTGGCGAGAGCCGGCCGCCCCGAGGGGCTGGCCGCCCATGTGGTGCACTACCGCTGCCGCGGCTGGAACGGCCCCGAGGCGCACCCGGCACGGGACGCGACCTGGGCGGTGGACGAGGTGGTCCGCCGCTACGGCGACGTGCCGGTCGCGCTGGTCGGCACCGGCCGGGGCGCCCGCGCCGCCCTGCACGCCGCCGGCCACCCGGCCGTCCACGCCGTCCTGGCCCTCGCCCCCTGGCTCCCCGACCCCCGCCAGCACGGCACCGACCCCGAGCCGGTGAAGCAACTGGTCGGCCGCCAGGTGCTGTTGGTGCACGGCACCAACGACGAACGGGTCGACCCCGACCTCTCCTACCGCTACGCCCAACGCGCCAAGAAGATCAACCGCGACACCTGCCGCTTCGAGGTGCACTCCGACGGCCACTCCCTCCACCAACACCGCTCCGAAGTCCACGCCCTCGCCACCGACTTCCTCCTCGGCGCCCTCTTCACCCACGCCTACGCCCGCCCGGTCAAGGACGCCCTGGTCGCTCCCCCGCCCCTGGGGCTACGGATGCCGTTGGCATCGGGGTTCGGGGCGTCGTTGCGGCACTGAGGGCCTCCCCGCCCTCACCGCACGACACCAACCGACGTCGCGCGGCGGCGCGTTCGTGACGCGAGGACGACGGGCACCCTTACCCGCACCGAGCGCCCCCGCCGCCCCGGGCCCGGCTCACGACAGCAGTTGCCCCCGACGCCCCAGCAGGAACTTCTTGAAGGCGGCGACCGGGGGCGTGTCGACCCGGCCGTCGAGCCAGGCGACGCCGATCTCGCGGACGGCGCGCGGTGCGGTGACGGTCAGTTCGGCAACGCCCGGGCGGGGGACGGCGGGTGGCGGCAGGAGGGCGACACCCAGGCCGGCGGCGACCAGGCCGCGCAGGGTCTCGGCCTCCTCGCCCTCGAAGGCGACGCGCGGGGTGAAGCCGGCCTCGGCGCACAGGGCGTCGGTGATCCGGCGCAGGCCGTAGCCCGGTTCGAGGGTGACGAAGAGTTCGCCGGCCGCCTCCGCCAGGCGGATCCGCTTGCGGCCGGCCAGCGGGTGGTCGTCCGGGACCACCAGGCGGAGCTTCTGCTCGTCGAGGCGGCGGGCGACCAGGTCCGGGTAGTCCGGCACCGGGGAGGTCAGGCAGAGGTCGAGGTCGCCGGCGCGGAGGCGTTCGATCATCGCCTCGCCGTAGTTCTGGACGAGTTGGAAGCGGATGCCGGGGTGGTCGGCGCGGAAGCTGCGGATCAGGGCGGGGACGGTCTCGGAGCCGAGGGTGTGCAGGAAGCCGAAGGCGACCTTGCCGGCGGCCGGGTCGGCGTCGGCGCGGACGGTGTCGGTGGCGCGCTCCAGGTCGATCAGCGCGCGCTCGGCGGCGGCCCGGAAGGCGTGGCCGGCCGGGGTGAGGGAGAGCGCCCGGCCGTGCCGGGCGAACAGCGCCACTCCCAGGTCGTCCTCCAGGCGCACCAGGGCGCGACTGAGGGTCGGCTGGGGCATGCCGAGTTCCTGGGCGGCGCGGGTGACGTGCTCGTGCCGGGCGACGGCGGCGAACTGGGCGAGCCGTGGGGCGAGGGTCCCCGCCCAGGAGTCGGGGCCCAGCCCGGCCGGTTCGGGGGCGGTCGGCGGGGCGCTACGGAGGCGTTCCGGAATGTCTTTTCTGTTGCGAGCTTGCGACAGAGACGGCTGTGAACTGGGATCATGTGTCACAGCATCGATTATGTCGTTTTGATGCATTGGACGCATGAGATGCGATCGTTCTACTTTCGCGCCATGCCTCCCGCTGATACCGGGGCGTCCGTCACCGACCGTGCGGCCGCCTCTCCCCCGTCGTCCACCGACCCCTCCCCCTCCGCCGCCGTCGACCCCGAGTCCGACAAGCTGCGGCCGGGCGGCCCCGGCTACCGCCGGATGAGCCTCGCCCTCTTCGCCGCGGGCGTGGCCACCTTCGCCCTGCTGTACTCCACGCAGGCGCTGCTGCCGGCGATCTCCGCCGACCTCAACGTGGCGGCGGACCGCGCCAGTTGGACCGTCTCCGCGGCCACCTTCGGACTGGCCCTCGGCGTGATCCCGCTGAGCGCGCTCTCCGAGCGGTTCGGCCGCCGCACGCTGATGACGGCCTCCCTCACCGTCGCCGCGGCGATCGCCCTGCTGGTGCCGTTCGCCCCCTCCCTCGACGCGCTGATCGCGCTGCGCGCCGTCCAGGGCGTGGCCCTGGCCGGACTGCCGGCCTCCGCGATGGCGTTCCTGGCGGAGGAAGTGCGCGCGAAGGCGCTGGTGGCGGCGATCGGCCTGTTCGTGGCCGGCAACAGCATCGGCGGGATGTCCGGGCGGATCGTCACCGGCTGGGTGGCCCAGGCGTGGGGCTGGCGGGCCGCGCTCGGCGCGGTGGGTGCGCTGGCCGTGGTGTGCGCGGTCGCGTTCCGGCTGCTGGTGCCCAAGGCCCGGCACTTCGCGCCGCGTTCGGTGGGACCGCGGGCGCTGGCCCGCACCCTCGGCGGTCACCTCGCCGACCCGCTCCTGCGCCGCCTCTACGCCATCGGCGCCCTGTTCATGACGGTCTTCGGCGCGGTCTACACGGTGATCGGCTACCGCCTGGTCGCCGAGCCGTTCAACCTGCCGCAGGGCATCGTCGGTTCGATCTTCGTCATCTACCTGGTCGGCACGGTCTCCTCGGCCGCGGCCGGGAAGCTGGTCGGCCGGGTCGGCCGGCGGGGCGCGCTGTACCTGGCGGTGGGCACCACCGCCGCGGGCCTGCTGCTCACCCTGATCGCCTCGGTGGCCGCGGTGTTGGCGGGCCTGGTCCTGATCACCGCGGGCTTCTTCGCGGGCCACGCGGTCGCCTCGTCCTCGGTGAGCCGCACCGCCAAGACGGCCCGGGCGCAGGCGTCCGCGCTGTACCAGTGCGCGTACTACCTCGGCAGCAGCCTGGGCGGCGCGCTCGGCGCCGCGGCCTTCCACGCCGCGGGCTGGTCCGGCACCGTCCTGCTCGGCCTGGCCGCGATGGTCGCCGCCGCCGGCATCACCCTCTACGCCACCCGCAAGGCGATGGCGGAACGCCGCCTGCCCTCCCTGAGCAAGGCCGCGTAGGCCGCACCACCGGCCGCCCACCCCGCGGCCCCCAAACCGAAGGGCCCGCCCCACCACCTGTCCTGGTGGGGCGGGTTCTTCGCTGTCGTGCGGGCCCGCTACGCCAACGACGCAGTCCGGCCTGAGGCGTTGCGGAACCTGCCCGGCACACCCTCGCCGACCGCGGTGGGGTCCCCCGTAGGCTGCCCGCATGATCCGTGCTGTGGCGTTCGATGTCGGTGAGACCCTGATCCGGGACGACCGCGGGTGGGGCGCCTGGGCCGACTGGCTCGGCGTCGGTCGGCACACGTTGTCCGCCCTGGTCGGCGCGGTGGTGGCGCAGGGGCGGGACAACGCCGACGCGCTTCGGCTCGTCCGGCCGGGCCTCGATGTCGAGGCGGAGCGGGCGGCGATGGAGCGGGCCGGCCGGGGCGAGTTCCTGGACGAGACCGACCTGTACCCCGACGTCCGGCTGTCGCTCGCCGCGCTCCGCGACGCCGGGATGCGCGTGGTCGTGGCGGGCAACCAGACCCGTCGGGCCGGCGCTCTCCTGCGCGCTCTCGACCTACCGGTGGACGCCGTGGCCGTGTCCGGGGAGTGGGAAGTGGCCAAGCCGGACCCGGACTTCTTCGCCCGCACCGTCGAACTGGCCGGTGTCGAGCCGGGCGAGGTGCTGTACGTCGGTGATCATCCGCAGAACGACGTGGTGCCGGCGCGCGCCGCTGGGCTGCGCGCGGCACACCTGCGCCGGGGCCCATGGGGACACCTGTGGGCGGACGACGAGCAGACCTCGACCGCGGACTGGCGGATCGGGAGCCTTGGCGAATTGGTGGACCTGCTGGCGCTTCGGTGAGTCAACTCGGCAGGCCCGCTGGTTGGTTATGGGGACGGTGTGCAAGCCGTCGGACGGGGTCGAGTCCACGCCGGCCGGGCCGATGTCGATGGCGTGGCTCGACCGGCGCGGCAGCTCCTCACATCAGCGACTTCTCAATGGCCTCGAAGATGTCCGAGTCGGTTTCCCGTTGCCACTCCGGAAGGTCCGACCAGTCGGCCACGTACCCGGGCTTGGGACTTTCGAAGTGCTTGTACATCTGCGCCGTCCAACTGACGGCGACAAACCGGCCCTTCTGTTCCCGCGAGAGTCGCGCCGCATGCCCCTCGCTCACGGCGAGGAAATGGCGAACCTGGTCGTACACCGCGCCCGCAGCCTGCCGCTCCCAGTCCGGGGTTTCTTCCCAGGGTGTCACATAGCCCGCCTTTGGCTCACCGGGGAAGTTTTCGCGCACCCCCGCGATCCACGCCTCCCGGAACACCCTCGCGCCATCTTGCTGCGACACTCTTGCCCCTTTCTCAACGCCTCTCACAGGGCGCTGATTTCAGCGTTCAATTCGACAACTCGACGATTTCGTCGGCAGGTTCTCAGGTCTCCCTGTAGAGCCTGGAGCCTGCGGGCGATATATCCTGAGCCCGATTGCTTGGCCAAGCGGAGAGCTTCGCCGCCGTACGTCACGACTTGCTCCGCATCACGGCGTTTCGCGCCAACTGCCGCGAGGTCCACGAGAACCGCACCGCGGCGCCGGAATGACTGCCCTTGGGACAACGTCTTCGATTCGAGGGCGCGCCTCAGCGTCTCCTCGGCAAGGTCCAGCCGCCCGAGCTGCGCATAGCGTGCCCCTCGTTCCTCCGCGAGTCGCGAGCCGTCGAATCGAAGCCATCCACCTGGGTGGACCGGCATGGCCAGGTCGGCTACCCGCTGCGCTTCACCAAGAGCCTTTTCGCAGGCACCGAGGTCCTGCAGTCCGGCATACACCTCAGCCTGCACCGAGGCGACCCAATGGCGGGTCGACAACGCACTGTCGCCACGCTTGGCAACGCGCCGCGCGATGTCCAGCGTTTCCGCGGCCTCCGCGTAACGCCGTTCGTAGACATCGACGTAGGCGTGACGGACGAGCGCGCAGGCCCACAGATCGAACGCCCTGGCGTGACTGCTGGCCTCTGCCGCGAGGGCGTAGGACGCGGCAGCGTCGGTGTAGCGATTGCCGTCGAATGAGAGCTCTCCGAAGAGTTGGAACAGGTCGCCCGCGGCTTCGTACAGACCGCCCACCCGGCTCGATTCCTTGAGCGCTTCGTTCAGAGCACCGAGCTGATCCTTCACAACGGTGTTCACGGAGCTTTTGGAACGCGCCAGTTGATAGACCTGCCACAGATGACCATTCATGAGGCGAAAGTCTTCGGCCGAGCCCCGGGAGGCCACCTCCGCTATCGCGTCGGCATCATCGGGTGCCAGCGCCGTCAAGGAGCCTGCCACCACCATGATGCGGAGAAACTCGCGTCGGATCATGTCGTCGATTCCCTCAGAGCCGTGTCGGTCGCATGGCGGCGACGCGGTGCACTCCGGGAAGTCTGCTGGCGGCGGAGTCAGCAATGCGTCGAGTTCTGCGAGGCCAAGTTGCAACGCCTCGGCCATTTTGGGCCGGTAAACCGCCTCGGGCGTCGTTTCTCCGCGGTCCCAGCGCCCGACCGTTGTGCGATCGACGCCGACTACGGCGGCAAAGCGCTCCTGACTGTAGCCCATGACTTTTCTGCGTTCAGCGAGGCCCACCCCGGCCTCCTTCCCCGCTTGACCAAGGTCCTACCCACGTGGCGCATCCATGCATCGCAGGTGCGTCAAGGGTGCCGCACGGATGCCGTGGATCGCAGCGGTTGGCAGGGGTTGGCTGGGGGTGTTCACCGGGCCAGCGCCCGGGACGGGCGGCCCGGCGCTTTCTCAACCCGCGCTGAAGGGCAGCAGGGCATCAACTAGGAGGCTCCATGGACGTCATGACCCTTGCGGTGTACCGGGTGGGCCCGCGATGACGGAACCGACGCGCTACTCAGCGAGGCCGCTTGAGCTGCCCATCGACGGGTGGCTGTACGAGGCTCGTCCGGTGCCCGGGTGCCGTGTTTGCGCGGCCCTGAGCAACGAGCGGGACAGGGCACTGGAAGCGCGGGACGAGAAGAAGCTGTTCGAGGTCAGCCGGGAAATCCGTAGTCACCCGCACGGGCGGAGGAATCCCTGAGCACACCCCGCCCGGCACCTCGACGAACGAGCAACTGACCTGTCCTCGCCGGCGATTGACGAAGCACCGGGCGCGCTCCCCTGCGCGTGACCTAAGAAGACCCCTACCCGTAGGAAGAGTCCATGCCCTTACTGCCACGCGCCCTTGCGCCGCTGGGCCCGCAATTCGCCTGGCTGGAGATCACCGGTTTCTGCAACCTCCGGTGTCGCCAGTGCTATGCCGACTCCTCGCCCGAGGGGAATCACGGCATCATGACCGACGACGACTGGTTCCGCGTCCTCGACGAACTCGCCGCCCTGCACGTCCGAGACGTGCAGTTCATCGGCGGGGAACCCACTCTCCACCCGAGCCTTCCCTCGTACCTCCGCCACGCCCGGCGGCACCGGATGCGCATCGAGGTGTTCAGCAACCTCACCCACCTCACCGACGACGTTTGGGAGGCACTGCAACTCCCGGGCGTCCGACTGGCGTTCAGCTACTACTCGGATGAGGGCAGCGATCACGACGACGTGACCGAGAACCGCGGATCCCACGCCCGTACGCGCGCCAACATCGAGAAGGCCAGGGCCCTGGGGATCCCCATGAGGGGCAGCGTGATCAACGTCCTGCAAGGGCAACGTGTCATCGAGGCCCGCCGCGACCTGCTGGACATCGGGCTGCGCGATGTCAGGACGGACAGGCTCAGGCCCTTCGGACGCGGAGCCGACGGCGCCGGCCCGGACGTCGCCAAGCTCTGTGGACGCTGCGGGCGCAACAAGTTCGCCATCGGCCCGGACGGAGGCGTCTGGCCCTGCGTCTTCGCCCGCTGGATGATGGTCGGCAACGTCCGCGAACAGGGCCTCGCCTCGATCTACAACGGCGCCGCGATGCAAGGCGCCCGCGCAGAACTCGCCCGGGTGTTCCCGGACACGGCGCCAACCGCCAACAGCCCTAGTTGCCTGCCCGATTGCAACCCGTCGTTCGACACCTGCTCGCCGCAGCTCGCCTGCGCTCCGGACGCCGCATGCGGGCCGACGGAGGACGGTTCGGACGAACTCGCGGAGCCGATCGGGTCCCCGCACCGCTCGGTGCGTTACGGCGACCCTCGTATCGCAGGTACGGACTGCTGACCGGCCGCGCCAACAGGGGAACCTCCGGTGGAGGGGTGAGCGCGGCCGCAGGTGCGAGTAGCGTGACAGCGCTCCCGCCCCCGCACTACGGAGATGCCCATGAGCGCCACCGCGTCCGACCTCTACTCGTCCCGCCGCGACACGTACGCCGCGTTCTTGAGCGCCGCCGACGCCGAGTCGTCGGTGTGCTGGCGGAAGGCCGACGGCCAGTATCCGAGCCCGGACGCGGCGCGAGAGGCCCACGACGCCGCCTACGCGGTCACCCGAGACGTCTTCAACCGGATCCTCATCGAGCCGGTCGGGCCGCACAAAGAGGCGCAGGCCGTCATCGAGCGGATCCGGCTCCTTGGACGGGCCGGCAAGGACGAGCAGGACTGGGTGGCGTTCAAGAGGGCTCGGGAGGTCTTCGTCGAGGCCGCCCGCGCTTGCCTCACGGAAACCCTGGCCGGGTAGGGAGCAGGAAGCTGAGCCCACGAACGGCCTCGGCGGAGCCCCGCCGGTGGATCCGGCGGGGTCCCGCGTAGCGCGTCAGCCGATCCGCCCCAGCACCACCGGCCGTGCCTCGAACGTCGCGTGCGACGGGCCGACCTCCACCCCGCCCTCCAGCGCCGCGAGGGCGTAGTCGAACTTTTCCGGGGTGTCGGTGTGGAGGGTGAGGAGGGGCTGGCCGGCGGTGACCTGGTCGCCGGGCTTGGCGTGGAGTTCGATGCCGGCGCCGGCCTGCACCGGGTCTTCCTTGCGGGCGCGGCCGGCGCCCAGGCGCCAGGCGGCGAGGCCGACGGCGTAGGCGTCGAGGGCCGTCAGGACGCCGGTGGCGGGGGCGGGGACGACGTGGGTTTCGCGGGCGGTCGGGAGCGTGGCGTCGGGGTCGCCGCCCTGGGCGGTGATCATGCGGCGCCAGTGGTCCATGGCGGAGCCGTCGGCGAGGGCCTTGGCCGGGTCGGCGTCCTTCAGGCCGGCCGCGTCGAGCATCTCGCGGGCCAGCGCGAGGGTCAGGTCGATGACGTCCTGCGGGCCGCCGCCGGCCAACACCTCGACGGATTCGCGGACTTCGAGGGCGTTGCCGGCGGTCAGGCCGAGGGGGGTGGACATGTCGGTGAGGAGGGCGACCGTCTTGACGCCGTGGTCGGTGCCCAACCCGACCATGGTGGAGGCGAGTTCGCGGGCGTCGTCGAGGTGCTTCATGAAGGCGCCGGAGCCGACCTTGACGTCCAGGACGAGGGAGCCGGTGCCCTCGGCGATCTTCTTGGACATGATCGAGGAGGCGATGAGGGGGATGGACTCCACGGTGCCGGTGACGTCGCGGAGGGCGTAGAGCTTCTTGTCGGCGGGGGCGAGGCCGTCGCCGGCGGCGCAGATGACCGAGCCGACGGTGCTCAGGACGTCGAGCATCTCGGCATTGGAGAGCTGGGCGCGCCAGCCGGGGATGGATTCGAGCTTGTCGAGGGTGCCGCCGGTGTGGCCGAGGCCGCGGCCGGAGAGCTGCGGGACGGCGGCGCCGCAGGCGGCGACCAGCGGGGCGAGCGGGAGGGTGATCTTGTCGCCGACGCCGCCGGTGGAGTGCTTGTCGGCGGTGGGGCGGGCGAGGGAGGAGAAGTCCATCCGCTCGCCGGAGGAGATCATGGCGGCGGTCCAACGGGCGATCTCCGCACGGTTCATGCCGTTGAGGTAGATGGCCATCGCCAGGGACGACATCTGTTCGTGGGCGACCTCGCCGCGGGTGTAGGCGTCGATGACCCAGTCGATCTGTTCCGGGGTCAGCTCGCCGCGGTCGCGCTTGGTACGGATGACGGAGATGACGTCCATGGGTGGGTTCCTTTCGCACGGGCAGGCCGAGAACGGGTGGGTCCCGTTCTCACCGCCTCCCGTTCTACACGCATAGATGCGGCGACGGCCAGAACGGGCGGCGGGCGGCGCCGCCCGTCGTCAGCGGGCCAGGTGGCCGGGGCCGAAGGCGTCCGGGAGCAGTTCGGCCAGGGTGCGGATGCCGGCGGCGGTGTCCACCAGGAGGTCCGGTCCGCCGTGTTCGTGGAGGAGTTGTCGGCAGCGGCCGCACGGGACGAGCAGTTCGCCCGCGCCGTCGACGCAGGTGAAGGCGGTCAGCCGACCGCCGCCGCCGGCGAACAGGGCGGAGACCAGGCCGCATTCGGCGCACAGCGCCAGGCCGTAGGAGGCGTTCTCGACGTTGCAGCCGGTGATCGTGCGGCCGTCGTCCACCAGGGCGGCGGCGCCGACCGGATAGCCGGAATAGGGGGCGTAGGCCCGGGACATCGCGTCCCGGGCCCGCTCCCGCAGTGCGGTCCAGTCGACCGGCACATCGTGCGTCATGCGTGGGGTACTTCCTCGTGGTGGTGCGGGATCAGTGGCCCTGGCCGCGGCGGTAGGGCTTTCCGATCGCCTTCGGGGACCGCAGGCGTTGCGAGAAGAGCGCCAGGACCAGCAGCGTAGCGAGGTAGGGGCTGGCCTCGACCAGTTCCAGCGGGACGCTGTCGGAGAGGGCGTACCAGATCAGCAGGATGGCGGCGGCCGCGCCGGCGACAGCGGCCTGGGCCCGCTTGGCGGCCCGCAGCCGCACCAGCGCCAGGCCGGCGAGCAGCGCGGCCAGGCCCAGCAGCAGGGCGTGCACGGTCGGGCCGCCGCTGCGCAGTTGCATCGCGTCCATGAAGCCGAACAGGCCGGCGCCCAGGGCGACTCCGCCGGGCCGCCAGTTGCCGAAGATCATGGTGGCCAGGCCGATGTAGCCGCGGCCGCCGGTCTGGCCGTCCTGGTAGAAGTGCACGCTGATCGCCAGGAAGGCGCCGCCGAGGCCGGCCAGGGCGCCGGAGACCATCACCGCCGCGTACTTGTACGCGGCGACGTTGACGCCCAGGCTCTCGGCGGAGAGCGGGGCCTCGCCGCAGGACCGCAGCCGCAGGCCGAACGCCGTGCGCCAGAGGAGGAAGAAGGTGCCGACGAAGAGGGCGATGGTGAGCAGGGTGAGCCAGGAGACGTTGGTCACCGCCGCGCCGAGGACGCCGGCGAGGTCGGAGACCAGGAACCAGTGGTGGCCCTCGATGCCGTTGAGCCAGTCGGCCAGGCCGGGGACGGTGAAGGTGGGCATGTCGGCCATCGGCGGGGACTGCTTGTCGTTGCCGCCGGCGTGCATCGCGGCGCTGCCCTCCTGGCCGAACCACAGGGTGGCCAGGTACTGGGTGGCGCCCAGCGCGAGGATGTTGAGGGCGACGCCGGAGACGATGTGGTCGACGCCGAAGGTGACGGTGGCGACGGCGTGCACCAGGCCGCCGAGCGCGCCGCCGATGATGCCGGCCGCGGCCGCGACCCAGGGGCCGTGCTGCCAGCCCGCCCAGCCGGCCGCGAACGAGCCGAGCATCATCATGCCTTCGAGCCCGATGTTGATCACGCCGGACCGCTCGGCCCACAGGCCGCCCAGACCGGCCAGCCCGATCGGCACCGCGGCGCTCAGCGCGGCCCCGAACTGGCCGGCGGAGGTGAGGTCGCCGGCGCCGCTGACGGCCCGCAGGGCGGAGATCGCGACCAGCGCGCCGGCGACGATCAGCAGGATCCGGGGGTAGGTCAGCTTCCGCTTCCGGCCGCCGGTGCCCGGGGCCGCGGCCCGCGCCGCGGAGTTGAGTTCGGTACTCACGCCGTCACCTCCGGCTTGTCACTGGCGTCGGTGCCGGTGCGGGCCAGTACGGCCAACTCCTCGCCGACCTTGCGCTGTTGGAGGCGGAGTCCGTAGCGCCGCACGACCTCGTAGGCGATGACCACGCAGAGCACGATCACGCCCTGGATGACGCCGACGATCTCCTGGGCGTAGCCCTCGAATTCGAGCCGGGAGCCGGTGCGGTCGAGGAACGCCCACAGCAGGGCGCCGAACGCCATGCCGACGGGGTGGTTGCGGCCGAGCAGCGCGATGGCGATGCCGGTGAAGCCGATGCCGGCCGGGAAGTCGGTGCCGTACTGAAACGATTCGCCGAGCAGGGTGGGCATGCCGACCAGGCCGGCGGCGGCGCCGGACAGCAGCATGGAGATGACCACCATCCGCTTGACGCTGACGCCGCTGGCCTCGGCGGCCGGTTCGGAGGCGCCCACCGCCCGCAGGTCGAAGCCGAAGCGGGTGCGGTTGATCAGGAACCAGTACAGGGCGCCGGCGACCACCGCGACCACCACGAAGCCCTCGACCGGCTTGGGGTGGGTGGGGAAGGAGAAGAAGTGGCTGGACTCCGGCAGGAACTTGGTGTGCAGGAGGTTGCCGTCCTTGATGGCGAGCCGGCCGTCCTGGAGGAAGTAGCCGATCACCGAGGCCGCGATGGAGTTCAGCATGATCGTGGTGATCACCTCGCTGACCCCGCGGGTGGTCTTGAGCAGGCCCGCGATGCCGGACCAGACCGCGCCCACCAGCATCGCGATGACGATGAGCAGGATGATCTGGAGGGCGCCGGGCAGGGCGATGGCCCCGCCGACGGCGGCCGCGGCGAAGGCCGCCAGCCGGTACTGCCCGTCGACGCCGATGTTGAAGAGGTTCATCCGGAAGCCGATGGCCACCGCGAGCGCCGAAAGGTAGTACGGCACCGCCTTGTTGATGATCCAGACCTGGCTGTCGCTGTAGTGACCGTAGTCGGCCATGATCCCGTAGGCCCGGAACGGGCTCTCGCCGGAGGCCAGGAAGACCAGCGAGCTGATCACCATCGCGGCGACGATGGCGAGCACCGGCGCGGCGATGGCCAGCAGGACCTTGTCCCGGGTGGCGCTGCGCGCAAGGGCGTCAACGGCGGCCCGCTGTCCGCCCGTTGGCGCGGGGGTGGTCGTGCTCACTTCTGCGCACCCCCTTGTGCGGCGTCGTCCGACGCGCTGAGGTGGCCGCTGGCGGCACCGGTCATGGCGGAGCCCAACTCCTCCGGGGTGATCACGGCGGGGTCCGCGTCCGCGACCAACCGGCCCCGGTACATCACCCGCAGGGTGTCGGACAGGCCGATCAGCTCGTCCAGGTCGGCAGAGATCAGCAGGACCGCCAGGCCCTCCCGGCGCGCGGCGCGGATCTGCTCCCAGATCTGCGCCTGCGCGCCGACGTCGACCCCGCGGGTGGGGTGGGCGGCGATCAGGAGCTTGGGGTGGTGGCTCATCTCCCGGCCGACGATCAGCTTCTGCTGGTTGCCGCCGGAGAGCGAGGCCGCGGTGACCTCGATGCCGGGGGTGCGCACGTCGTACTCGGCGACGATCCGCTCGGTGTCCGCACGGGCGCCGGCCAGGTCCAGCAGCTTGCCCCTGCTGTTGGGGCGCTCGGTGACGTGGCCGAGGATGCGGTTCTCCCACAGCGGGGCGTCCAGCAGCAGGCCGTGCCGGTGGCGGTCCTCGGGGATGTAGCCGATGCCGCCCTCGCGGCGAGCGCGGGTGGTGGCGCGGGAGAGGTCGGCGCCGTCCAGGGTGATCGTCCCGCGGTCGGGCGTGCGGGTGCCCATGACGGCCTCGACCAACTCGGCCTGCCCGTTGCCCTCGACGCCTGCGACGCCCAGCACCTCGCCCTTGCGGATGGTCAACGAGATGCCGTCCAGCACCGTGCGGACCGCGCCGCCTTCGTCGGTGGCGGTCAGGTGCACGTCCTCGACCCGCAGCATCTCCTCGTCGGTGACGGTGGATTCGCGGGTTTCCGGCGACGGCAGCTCGCTGCCGACCATCAACTCGGCGAGCTGCTTGGGGGTGGTGGCGGCCGGCTCGACGGACGCCACCGTGGTGCCGCGCCGGATGACGGTGATGTCGTCGGCGACCGAGAGCACCTCGCCCAGCTTGTGCGAGATGAAGATGACGGTCAGGCCCTCGGACTTGAGCTCGCGGAGGTTGTCGAAGAGCGCCTCGACCTCCTGCGGGACCAGGACCGCGGTCGGCTCGTCGAGGATCAGCGTGCGGGCGCCGCGGTAGAGCACCTTGAGGATCTCCACCCGCTGCCGGTCGGCGACGCCGAGGCCCTCGACGAGCACGTCGGGGCGGATGTTCAGCCCGTAGGCGTCGGAGATCTCCCGTATCCGGGTGCGGGCGCCGGCGCCGATGCCGTGCAGCTTCTCCGCGCCGAGGACGGTGTTCTCCAGCACGGTGAGGTTGTCGGCGAGCATGAAGTGCTGGTGCACCATGCCGATGCCGCGGGCGATGGCGTCGCCCGGGGAGTGCAGGGCGACCTGTTCGCCGTCGAGCGCGATGGTGCCCTCGTCCGGCTTCTGCATGCCGTAGAGGATCTTCATCAGGGTCGACTTGCCGGCGCCGTTCTCGCCGCACAGGGCGTGGACGGTGCCGCGGCGGACGGCGAGGTGGATGTCGTGGTTGGCCACGACGCCGGGGAACCTCTTGGTGATCCCGCGGAGTTCTACAGCAGGGGCGTCCTGATCGGGCGGGCTGCTGCTGGTGGGCGCTGCGTTGATGACGCACTCCCCTCAAGGGCGAAGGAGCGGAAGAAAGCGAAGAAGCGGACGGCGGTGGGGCGTTGGCGCTCCGGGTGACGGCGCCGTGCCCAAAACCGCGGGAGCTACGGCGTCTCCTTGACCTTCACCTGACCCTCGATGATCTTCTTCCGGGCCGCGTCGATCTGCGGCTGGATGTCCTTGATGAAGCCGCCCGAGGTGGCCAGCGAGACACCGCCGTGCTTGGTGTCGTAGGTGTGGACTCCGGTGAGCGGCTGGTGCCGCTGGACGCTCTGGATCAGGTCGAAGACGGCCACGTCCACGTTCTTCACCACGGAGGTCAGGATGTGGTTCTTGTAGCGGGCCAGGCCCGGCTGCCGGTACTGGTCGGAGTCGACGCCGATCGCCCAGGCGCCCTTGACCTTGCTGATCGCCTCGATGGAGCCGGCGCCGGACTGGCCGGCGGCCGAGTAGATCACGTCGATGCCGCTGTCGAGCATGCCCTGGGCCTTGGCCTTGGCGGCGGCCGGGTCGTTGAACCCCTTGTCGTTGTTGGGGTAGAGGTACTGCGAGAGGATCTTGGCCTTGGGGTCGGTGTCGCGCACCCCCTGCTCGAAGCCGGCCTGGAACTTCTGGATCAGCGCGTTGTTCACCCCGCCGATGAAGCCGACCTTGTGGGTCTTGCTCTTCAACGCGGCCGCGACGCCGGCCAGATACGAGCCCTCGTGCTCGGCGAAGACCATCGCGTCGACGTTCTTGCCGGTCGGCACGGCGTCCACCACGCCGAAGGTGATGTCGGGGAAGTCCTTGGCGACGTTCTGCACGGACTGGCTGTAGGCGAAGCCGACGCCGATCACCGGGTTGTAGCCGGCCTCGGCGAAGGAGGTGAGCCGCTGCTCGCGGTCGGCCTCGGTCTCGCCGTTCTTGGCGGTGAGCATCTTGACGTTGACGCCCAGCTTCCGGCGGGCGTTCTCGGCGCCGCGGGCGGCCGCCTCGTTGAACGAGTGGTCGTCCCGGCCGCCGATGTCGAAGGCCAGCCCGACGCCGGCGTGCGAGGCGCGGTGAGCCTCCGCGAAGCTCTGCCCGCAGGCGGTGGCCGTGAGCGCGAGACACCCGGTGGCGGTGGCCGCGGCGACAATCCTGATGACCCGACGCACGGGGCCTTCCCTTCGCTGTCAGCGCCCCCAGTGGCGCTGGCTTGACGGGAGATTAACGCGCGTAGACCTGGCGCAAAACCCTCCGCTGCGCGGCCGTTATCGATTCGTCTCTCAGCGCGCGCCCCGGGAACGCGGCGGGCGGCCGGCCCGAGGCCGACCGCCCGTGCTGGCGGCAAGTGGCGCGATCTATTCGGTCCGCGCGGGATGGAGCAGGGCCGCGGCGGTGAAGAGTTCCACCCCGACGGTGATCGCGTGCTCGTCCACGTCGAAGTCGCCGCGGTGCAGATCGAGGCCGCTCAGCTCGCCGGGCGGGCGGACGCCGAGCCGGGCCATCGCGCCGGGGACGTGTTCGAGGTACCAGGAGAAGTCCTCGCCGCCGAGGGACTGCTCGGTGTCCTCGACGGCCGCGGCGCCCCGGCGGGCGGCCATCGCGTCGTGCAACAACCGGGCGCTGTCCTCCTCGTTGACGACCGGCGGGACGCCGCGGACGTAGTCGATCTGGGACTTGGCGCCGTGCAGGGTGGCGACCTCGTCGATGGCGGCGTGCACCAGGTCCGGCGCCTGCCGCCAGGCGCTCAGGTCCAGGCAGCGGACGGTGCCGGCGAGGGCGGCGCGCTGCGGGATGACGTTGCAGGCGTGGCCGGTCTCCAGGCGGCCCCAGGTGATGGCGAGTCCGACCCGGGCGTCGACCCGGCGGGCGATCAGCGCCGGCACGTCGACGGCGACCCGGGCCGCGGCGGTGACCATGTCGGTGGTCAGGTGCGGGCGGGCGGTGTGGCCGCCGGGCCCTTCGAGGGTGACCTCAAGGCGGTCGCAGGCGGAGGTGATCGGGCCGGTGCGCAGCCCGATCCGGCCGGCGTCCACCCGCGGGTCGCAGTGCACCGCGAGGATCTGCCCGACGCCGTCCAACACCCCGGCCGCGACGGCCTCGGCGGCGCCGCCGGGCAGCACCTCCTCGGCGGGCTGGAACAGCAGCCGCACCGGACGCGTCAGCCGGCCCTCGCGGGCCAGTTCGGCGAGGACCAGGGCGGCGCCGAGCACGACGGTGGTGTGCACGTCGTGCCCGCAGGCGTGGGCCCGGCCGGGGATCGTGGAGGCGTAGTCCACGGTCTTGGTGTCGGGGATGGGCAGGGCGTCGATGTCCGCGCGCAGCGCGAGCCGCCCGCCGGGGGCGTCGTGGTCGCTACCGATGTCACAGACGAGGCCGGTGCCGCCGGTGAGTACCCGGGGGGCGAGGCCGGCATGCTCCAGGCGCTCCTTGAGCGCCGCGGTGGTCCGGTACTCCTGGTTGCCGAGCTCGGGGTGCATGTGCAAGTCACGGCGGAACGCGATGAGTTCGGCGCGGAGGGACGCGGGGAGCGTGCCGGGCAGGGCGGGTGTGTGCGGCTCGTCGGCGGCGCGGGACATCAGTTGGTTCACCCGTTGAAGGTTACGGGTCCGAACGGGGCAACTGGCCCTCGATCAACAAAAGTTCAGCCCCTCAGGGGAAGAAATTTTAGGCAGCCGGGCGCATGGACGGATTTTGCGAGGGGTATGAACGAGGGCTTTATCGCTCGCTGTCAGGCTCAGCTATGAGGTTCGACCGGGGTGTTCGGATCCTTGGTTCGGGTTCCGGGTTCGGGTTCGGGCCGTGCTCCCGGGAGGCGTTGGACATCGCGGGCGGTGCCGGTGACGCCGTCGAGGAAACCCTGGGCGCGCGGGGAGGCGTGGGCGGTGAGCCAGGCGGGGTCGATGTCGCAGACCGCGACCCGGACTCCGGTGCCCTGGAGGGCGAGCGGCAGGGTGTGGACGACGGTGGAGGGGAAGCTGAGCACCAGCCGGCCCACCGGGCCGCGGCGGGCGATCAACTCCAGCGGCAGGTCGGGGCGGACCACCTCCAACCCGGTCTCGGTGGCCAACCGGTGCAGTTTGGCGGTCTTCTCGCGGCGGTGGGCGAAGTAGCGGGTGGCGCCGTGCGCGCGGGCGAGGCGGGCGACCGCGGCCAGATAGCGGTCGGCGTCGACGACACCGGTCTCCACCAACGAGGTGCCGACGATGTCGGCGGTGCGGGTCAGCCGGGGCGGACCGAAGCGGCTGCGGGTCCAGGCGAAGTCGTTGGCGGTGACGACCATCCCGTCGGGCACCTGGACCGGCATGGAGCTGAACAGGGCGACGGTGCGGCGGCGTCGGGCGTCCTGGGGTCCGGGGGTGAGGCGGCGCCGGGCGGCGCCGGCGAACGGTGCGAACAGCAGGTCGCGGGGGCCGCGCCCGGCGCCGTGCCGGTGCCAGCGCACCAGCCGTTCGCCGCGGGCGAGTTGGCCGATGAACTCCATGGTGGCGGTGCCGTCGTCGACCACCACCAGGTCGCGGGCCCTGCTCAGGCCCAACAGCAGTTGCACGTAACGGGAGAACGGGTCGCCGAGGACGACCCGTTGGGCCCGGCGGAGCAGCGGGGTGAGGCCGCCGATGGTGCGCAGCGGGGCGGCGGTGCCGCCGCGGGCCTCCTCCCAGCGGACGGTGTGCCCCTCGTCGCGGGCGAGTTCGGCCATCCTGCGCAACTGGCCGCGGGTCATCGGGTCGTGCGGGGCGAGCACGACGACGGTGAGCTCGGCGGCCCCACCTCCGCGGGCCCAGCCGTGCGCCCATTCCAGGACGTTGAGGAGTTGCACCGGGCTCTCGACGAAGGCGAGGGTGCCGGTTTCCGCGGGGGCGGGGCTCATCTGGTCACCGTCGGATTCGGTCCGGTTGCGCTGCCGGGGGACCCCGAGGAGGCGACGGGCGGGAGTCCCCTTCGCCTCCTCGGGCGGGACCTCGGCGCCGGTGGCGCGGGCCCCTTCGGATGGGCACACGTGGTGAACTCCGCTCCCCGCGTCAGACGGTGGCCGGCTCGCGGTCGGTGGCGGAGCCGGTGTCCGCGCCCTGTGCGGCTTCGGCCTCGGCGACCACACCGGGGACCCGGCGCAGCTTCTTCATCGGGCCGAGCTCGCTCTCGTAGACCTTCTTGACGCCGTCGCCGAGCGACTCCTCGATGGTGCGGATGTCGCGGACCAGGCGGGTCAGGCCCTGCGGCTCGACGGAGGCGGCCTGGTCGGAGCCCCACATCGCGCGGTCGAGGGTGATGTGCCGCTCGACGAAGGCGGCGCCGAGGGCGACCGCGGCGAGGGTGGTCTGCAGGCCGGTCTCGTGGCCGCTGTAGCCGATCGGGACGTTGGGGTACTCGGCCTGGAGGGTGTGGATCATCCGGAGGTTGAGCTCCTCGGCCTTGGCCGGGTAGGTGCTGGTGGCGTGGCAGAGCACGATGTTGTCGCTGCCGAGCACCTCGACGGCGTGCCGGATCTGCTTCGGGGTGGACATGCCGGTCGACAGGATGACCGCGCGGCCGGTGGCGCGCAGGGCGCGCAGCAGCTCGTCGTCGGTGAGGGAGGCGGAGGCGACCTTGTAGCAGGGCACGTCGAACTTCTCCAGGAACGCGACGGATTCGACGTCCCAGGGGGAGGCGAACCACGCGATGCCGCGCTTCTTGCAGTACGCGTCGATGGCGCGGTAGCCGTCCTCGTCGAACTCCACGCGGTGGCGGTACTCGATGTAGGTCATCCGGCCCCAGGGGGTGTCGCGCTCGATGTCCCACTGGTCGCGCGGGGTGCAGACCTCCGGGGTCCGCTTCTGGAACTTGACCGCGTCGCAGCCGGCGTCCGCGGCGGCGTCGATCAGCCGGTACGCGTTCTCCAGGTCGCCGTTGTGGTTGATGCCGATCTCGCCGGTGACGTAGACGGGGCGGCCGGGGCCGACCTCGCGGTCGCCGAGGGAGCGGAGGCGGGAGTTGCTGCTCATGGGAGGTTCCTTCGTTCCGTGTTCGGGGGGCGTGCTGGGTGGGGGACGGGGGCTTGCGGGGGCGGGCGGCGGCTAGAGGGACGGGCCCAGGAGCCAGCCGGCGATCTCGCGGATGGCTCCGCTGCCGCCGGGGGTGGTGGTGACCGCGCGGGCCGCGCCGCGCACCACGTCGTGGGCCGAGGCGACCGCGACCGGCCAGCCGACGAGGTCGAAGCAGGGCAGGTCGTTGACGTCGTTGCCGACGTAGAGCACCCGCTCCGGGGTGACGTGGGACGCCTCGCACCACTGCTTCAGGGCGACGTCCTTGCGGTCGATGCCGTGCAGGACGGGCACCTTGAGCTTGCGGGCGCGGGCGGCGACCACCGGGTTCTGCTCGGTGGAGAGGATCAGCAGCTTCAGCCCGGAGCGGCGCAGCGCGGCGATCCCCAGGCCGTCGCCGCGGTGCACGGCGACGGTCTCCCGGCCGTCGGCGTCGATCAGCACCCGGTCGTCGGTCTGGGTGCCGTCGAAGTCCAGGACGACGGCGTCGATGTCGTCGCCGGTCGGGAGCGCGTCCGGGCGGGCGGCGTCCAGCAGCGGGGCCAGGGCGCGGGCCCGGGCCAGGTCGTGCGGGTCGTCGATCTCCAACACCCGGGCCGGGTCGGTGCGGACGAGCTCGGTGCGGCCGAAGAAGCGGTGGCCGCTGGCGCGGAAGCCGGCCGCGTCCATCGCGTAGGCGGCGCCGGTCTCCAACAGGTCCTGGGGGCGGTCCTGGCGGCGCGGCCGGAAGGACTTGTCGTGGTTGACGCCGCGGCCGCCGTCGGGGGCGCTCTCGCCGGGGTCGGCGGCCTCAGCGTCCCGCCAGACGAAGCCGTGGAACGGGGCGACGGTCAGCGCGCTGTCCGCGCCGCCCTCGACGACCGCGGCGGCCACCGCGTCGATGTCCTCGCCGGTGAGGAACGGGCTGGTGCACTGGACGAGCAGCACCGCCCCGACCTGGCGGCCCTGTTCGGCCTCGTAGCTGTCCATGGCGTGCCGGACCGCGGCCTCGCTGGTGGCCGTGTCGCCGGCGATCTCGCCGGGCCGCCGTATCACGAGCGCGCCGGCGGCCCGGGCCGCGGCGGCGATCCCGGCGTCGTCGGTGGAGACCACCACGTCGGTGACCAGGCGCGCGGACCGGCAGGCGCGGACCGCGCGGGCCACCAGGGGCACGCCCCCGACGGCGGCGAGGTTCTTGGCGGGGACGCCCTTGGAGCCGCCGCGCGCGGGGATGACGGCCACAACGGTGGGGGGCATGGGGCTCTCCTCGGTCGGGTCGGGGGCGGGGGGTCTGGCGGCCCGCGCTCGTTCGCTTCTCCGCCTGCTCGGCGACGGCGCGACCGCCGTCGTCACCTGCGCGCCGGGGCCGCTCACAGTTGCCCCCAGCGGCGGATGGCCGGGGCGACGCGTTGGACGCCGTGCCGGTAGGCGCCCCGGGCGGCCTCGCGGACCGCATCGCGGGCGAACCGCCGTAGCCCGCCGGCCTCTTGGGGCGCGTCGGCGAACCCGGCGAGCGGCGCGCCGTGCGGGTCCAGGCCGTAGCGGGCGAGGATGCCGGGCAGGTAGCCGGGGGCGGTGCGGGGCGTGTAGTACGGGGCGGGCGGCGGGAGTTGGTCGGCGGCGGCCAGTTCGGCGACCCGGTCGCGGGCGGCGTCGAAGGCGCGCTCGTACTCCCCCGGACTTCGTCCGGGAGGTGCCCCCATCCCTCGGGCGACGCCCTGCCGGGCCAGCCACGCGGGGTCGGGCTCCGGGCGGTGTCCGGCGTCGAGTTCGTCCCAGGAGGCCAGGCAGCCGGAGCCGAGGAAGTGGTGGTTGCCGAGCGCCTCGCGGACGCCGAGGTCGGTGAGGACGGCGGTGGGGATGCCGCGGTGCAGCGACTCCAGGGCGGCGGTGGAGCTGACCGTGACCATCAGGTCGGTGCGGTCCAGGACCTCGCCCATGTTCCCGTACACCAGGCGGCAGTTGGGGGGCAGCCCGCCGGGGAGCCTGCCGGCCAGCTTCTGGTACGGCAGTTCCTCGACGTGGGTGGTGTGCTCGCCGGGCTTGCTACGGAGCTTGATCAGCACCTCGCGGTCGGGGTGCCGCCGGGCGTGCTCAACGGCCCGCCGCAGCAGGTACGTTCGCGCCTCGCGGGTCTCCGGGACGGAGGGCTGGGCGGCGAACACCACGGTGCGCGGCGCGTCCGGCGCCCGGTACGGCGCGCCGCCGAGGAAGGGCAGTGCGCACTCCACGACGCTGTCGTCGGGCGCGCCGACGCCCCGGTAGACCGCGCGGAAACGGTCCGCGTCGTGCCGGGAGTTGGCCAGCACCACGTCCGCGCCGTGCCGCAGCAGCAGCCCGTCGGCCAGCTTCTCGTAGACCACGCCGACGTAGCCGGTGACGACGACGGGGCGGCGCCGGTCGGTGCGCCAGGCGTGCGCGAGGCCGTGCACCATCGCCTGGACGGCGCCGCCGACGCAGGCCAGCACCAGCACGTCGCACCGCGTGCGGTCCGTCTCGCGGACGAAGTCGACGCCCCTGATCTCCCGCAACGAGTCCGCGCGGGCGCCGACCTCGCCGAGTTGGCGGACGGTCGGGGTGGCGCGGCCGCGGAGCAGGTAGCCGTCGAGTCGGGCGTCCGGGTGGAGCCGACGCGCGGTCAGGGCTCCCCACTTCCACCGGGTGTCCGAATCGGCGAGCACCGCGACCCGCGGTGCGGAATGGGTAGGTGATGGCACGTCGAAAACGCTAGAAAGGCGCGACGGTTGGCGGACCAACGCGGGAGCAACAACGGGTTAACAGCCGGCCGCCGAACGCCGAACCCACCCGAATACCGCCCGGTCGGCGGCTCGGTTAACCATCCCGCCATGCGTCGTTCACCGTCGGGTACGCGCCGCGTAAAGACGAATGCCGGGCGCCGCCCCTAACGTCTCGGGGGTGGTCAAGCTCTCCGTCGTCGTGCCGTTCTACAACGTGCAGACATACGCGCCCGATACTCTGAAAAGCCTGGCGGCGAACTCTCGCGAGGATTTCGAATTCCTGCTCGTCGAGGACTGTTCACGCGACGAGACGCCGGACATCCTCCGGCGCGCCGAGGCGGAACTGCCGGGCGCCCGGGTGCTGTGGCACGAGAAGAACGGCGGCCTGGCCACCGCGCGCAACACCGGACTGGACGCGGCCCGCGGCGAGTACGTCACCTTCCTCGACGGCGACGACTGGCTGGCCCCCGGCTACCTCCCCGAACTCCTTTCCGTCATCGAGGAGTTGGGCTGCGACTTCGTGCGCACCGACCACGTCCAGTGCACCAACCGGACGCGCACCGTGCACCGGGTCCCGCACGGCCGGCGGGGGGTGGTGCTGGAACCGCGGAGCGTGATCCTGCCCGCCGACCGCTCCACCTCGGTCGACTACGCCTACGCCTGGGCCGGGATCTACCACCGCCGGCTGCTGGACGACGGCCTGTTGCACTTCACCGACGGGCTGCGCACCGCGGAGGACCGGCCGTGGATCTGGCGGCTGCACCGCGAGGCGAAATCCATGGCGGTGACGGGGTTGTTGGGCGTTTTCTACCGGCGCGGGGTGGCGTCCTCGTTGACGCAGATCGGGGACGTGCGGCAATTGGACTTCATTCGCGCATTCGACCAGGTGATCGAGGACACCGCCGGCGATCCCGAGGCGCATCTGCTGTTGCCGAAGGCGGTGCGTACCTATTGCGCGATCATTTCCCATCACCTCGGCACGATCGAACGGTTCGAGCCACCGATCGCCCGTACCTTGCGGGCGTTGAGCGCCGCGGCCATGAAACGCATGCCGCAGGACGTACTGAAGGAAGCCCTGGATTCCATGGATGTACAGCGCGCCTCCCGACTGCGGCGACTGCGCCGCCGCCCCTCCCCCAAGGTCTCGGCGTCGCCCGACCAGGGTGGTACCTCCCTGGCGGAGGTCACCGCCTGATGCCCGGCCGGCCCCGCACCCAGATCTTCCTGGCGTCCACCCTCTACGGCGCGGCGACGCTGGCCGCCGCCCTGGACGCCGACCTGTTCGCCCCGGCCGACCGCCGGCTGCTGCTGATCGCCAACAACGCGATGACCCCGGAGACCAGCCCGGCGCTGGACGCGATGCCGGGCTTCGCGCGGCTGCGCGACCGCTTCGACGGCGTGCTGTCGTGGAACGAGACGATCCGCCCGTTCCACCCCGGCGGTTGGTCCCCGCGCCCCAACGACGTCCCGCTGTGGGAGCGCCATCTGCGGCTGCTGTGGGAACTGGGCGACGACGAGGTCGCGTTGGTTCTGGAGTCCATCCAGGTCAACCCGGCGCAGGCGCTCGCCCAGCTCTTCCCGGGCGCCCCGATCGACGTCTACGCCGACGGCCTGATGAGTTACGGCCCGACCCGCGACAAGTTGGACCCGCTGATCGGCACCCGGATCGACCGGGTGCTGCACCTGGACCTCGTGCCGGGCCTGGCGCCGTTGCTGCTCACCGAGTTCGGGGTGGCGCCGCAGATCGTGCCGGGCGACGCGGTCACCACGGTGCTGGCCGAACTCGCCGACGAGAGCGAGGCGTTGGGCGAGCTGGCGGGCGTCCCTCAGGGCGCGGCGCTGCTGCTCGGGCAGTACCTCTCGGCGCTGTCCATCCTCACCCCGCAGGAGGAAGAGGAGCTGCACGTCCGGATGGTGCGGGGGGCGGTCGAGCGGGGCCACCGCACGCTCGTCTTCAAGCCGCATCCGTCGGCGCCGGCCCGCTGGTCGCGGATGCTGGAGCGGGAGGCCGAGCGGCTCGGGGTCGCGCTGACCGTGCTGGACCGGCCGGTGCTCGCCGAGGCCCTCTACCAACGGGCCCGCCCGGCGCTGGTGGTCGGCTGCTTCTCCACCGCGCTGCTGACCGCCGCCACCCTCTTCGACCTGCCGGTCGCCCGGACCGGCACCGGGCTGCTGCTGGACCGCCTGACGCCGTACCAGAACAGCAACCGGATGCCGGTGACGCTGGTGGACGCGCTCGTCCCGGACCTCGCCGACCGCGGCGCGGCCCCGCGCACCCTCGCCACCCCGGCGGACGTCGGCCCGCTGGTCACCGCGGTCGGCTACGCGATGCAGCACCAGATCTACCCGCAGCTCCGCCCGGCCGCCGAGCGTTACCTGGCCGCCCACCTCGACGCGTACACCCGCCGCTACTTCAAGCGGCGCCGGCTGACCGCGCTGGCGCTGCCCGGCGCGCTCCCGTCCCAACTGGCGTTCCTGCCCCGCAATGCCGCGCTCCGCCGGGTGGCGCGCCGGGCCCGGTCCGCGCAGCGCCGACTCAGGCAGCGCCGTCTCAAGAAGTGGGCCGCCGCCTGATGACCACCACCTCACCGGCGGCCGGCGCGCCCCGCCTGGCACCGGACCGCGCCGCGCCGGCCGCCCCGAGCGCCGCGCCGGCCGCCGCCAAGGACACCGCGATACGGGGCCGGGGCGGCGCCTCCCGGCTGCGCGCCCTGGACGGGCTGCGGCTGGTCGCCGCCCTGATGGTCGCCGCCTACCACTACGGCGGCCGCGGCGGCGACGTCTCCCGGGCCTGGGGCGACTCCCCCGCCCACCAATTCCCGGCCCTGTCCGGCGCGTTCGCGTACGGCTGCCTGGGCGTCCAGATCTTCTTCGTGATCAGCGGCTTCGTGATCTGCCTGAGCGGTTGGGGGCGCACCCTGCGCTCCTTCGTCGCCTCCCGCATCAGCCGCCTCTACCCGGCGTACTGGGTGGCGATCCTCCTGGTCACCGCGGTCTTCGCGCTCCCCTGGGTCGCCTTCAAGGCGCTCTCCCCCAGCGAGGTGCTGACCAACCTCACCATGCTTCAGTACCCGTTGGGCGTGCACCGGGTGCTCGGCGTCTGCTGGACCCTCTGGGCCGAGATGCGGTTCTACGCGCTGTTCGCGCTGTGCGTGGTGCTGCCCGGCGCCACCCGCGGCCGGGTGGTCCTCTTCTGCGCCGGCTGGACGCTGGCCGCCGCGCTGGCCCAGTCGTCCCACGAACCGTTCCTGAACACCGTGTTGATGCCGCAGTACGCCCCGTTCTTCATCGGCGGCGTGGGCCTGTACCTGCTGCACCGCTTCGGCCGCAAGGACCCGGTCGCCTGGACGATCGTGCTGGTCAGTTGGCTGATAGGACAGCACTACGCGGTCGCCGGGCTCTGGCACGCGCCGTCCGTGCACGCCTTCTCCTACCGCTCGGCGACCGTCATCATCGCCGTCGTCACCGCCGGCTTCGCGCTGGTCGCCGCCGTCGCGCTGGGCGCCTTCCGCTGGGCCGACTGGCGCTGGCTGACCGTGGCCGGCGCGCTGACCTACCCCTTCTACCTCGTCCACGAGCACCTGGGCTGGGTGGTGATAGGCGCCCTGCACCGCGGCGCCGGCCTGCCCTCCTACGCCACCCTGCTGGGGACCGTCGCGCTCATGCTGCTGCTGGCCTGGACGATGCACCGCTGGGTCGAACGCCCCCTGGCCCCCCGCCTCCGCCGCGCCATCGACCCGCGCCGCTAGCGGGGGCGACCACCGGGGCGACCGCCCTCCCTCAACTCTGCCTCCGCTTCACGAAATTGGCCTCGATCCCGGCGATGATGATCCGCAGCCCGGCATCGTAGGACGCCTCCACATCGCCGAACATCTGCCGCCCGGCGTGCGCGGCCAGCGGGTACGTCGCGCCCAGCCGCCGCTCGCGCTCGTCGAGGTCGTAGGCGGGGTCGCGGATCTCCGGGTGCTCGGGGTCGGGGTGCACCGACTGCTCCTCGATGACCAGCCCGACGGTGTAGTTGTACGCGGTCCACCAGGCGCTGACCGCCTCGGGCAGGGTGAAGCCGACCGCGGTGAAGTGGCCGAGGAAGAGCTCCAGCGGGGCCGCGAGGGTGTCGTCCGTCATCCGCGTGCCGCTGACGACCTTGCCGCCGTCGCGGTAGGTGAGCAGCTCCCGGCGGAGCGCGCCGCAGGAGCGCAGGAGCATCTCCTGCCAGGACGACCACCGGCCGTCCGGCCCGGGCCCGCCCGACGCCGTCGACCGGAACAGCCGCCGGAAGACCTCCGTCGCCATCTCGTCCAGCAGTTCCTGCTTGTTCTTGAAGTGCCAATAGAGCGCCGGCGCCTGGACGTTGAGCTCCTTGGCGATCCGCCGGAGGGTCAGGCCGTCCAGGCCACCCTCGTTGAGCAGCCGCAGGGCGGTCTCCACCACCACATCCCGGTCAATACGCGAAGCCATATTGACAATTTAACACCGTTAAGCGCACCCTCGAAAGCATGGCACTTAACAACGTTAAGGACACCGTCGCCACGACCGCTGCCCAGGACGCCCCCGGGGCCACCACCGACCTCGTTGACGTCCTGATCGCCGGTGCGGGCCCGACCGGCCTCGCGCTCGGCATCGACCTCGCCCGCCGGGGCGTGACCACCCTGATCGTCGAGCGGCAGCCCACCCTCTCCCGCGGCGCCCGCGGCACCGGCGTCCAGCCGCGCACCCAAGAGGTCTACGACGACCTGGGGTTGCTCCCCGCCGCGCACGCCGCCGGCGGCATCTACCCGCCCATGGCGCTGTGGCAGGACGGCCGGATCGTCCGCACCCACCAGATGGTCGAGCGGGTCGCCCCGACCCCGTCCACGCCGTACTCCAACGCCCTGATGCTCCCCCAGTGGCGCAACGTCGAACTGCTCCACGCCCGCCTCCGCGAGCTCGACGCCACCGTCCAACTGGCCACCACACTGGTCGACTTCACCCAGGACCCCGACGGCATCACCGCCCACCTGACCGGCCCCGAGACCGGCCCCCGCACCGTCCGCGCCCGCTACCTCGTCGCCTGCGACGGCGGCGCCAGCACCGTCCGCAAGCAACTCGGCACGCGGATGACCGGCCCCGAACTCGCCCCCGGCCACGCCATCCTGGCCGACGTCCGCCTCGACGGCCTGGACCGCGACCACTGGCACCGCTGGATGCTGTCGAGCGGCGGCTTCCTCGCCCTGCTCCCGCTGGTCGGCACCGACAGCTTCCAGATGCTCGCCGCCGCGGCCAACGCCGAGCCGGACACCTCCCCCGAGGCCGTGCGCGCCCTGATCGCCGCGCACACCCACCTCACCGTGGACCAGGTCCGCGAGGTGCAGTGGACCTCCGTCTACCGCCCCAAGGCGGGCATGGCCGACCACTTCCGCCGGGGCCGGGTCTTCCTCGCCGGCGACGCCGCGCACATCCACTCCCCGGCCGGCGGCCAGGGCCTCAACACCAGCGTCCAGGACGCCTACAACCTCGGGTGGAAGCTGGGCCAGGTGCTCCGGCACGGTGCCCCCGACACCCTCCTCGACACCTACGAGACCGAGCGCCGCCCGATCGCCGCCCGCATCCTCGCCACCAGCACCCGGCTGCACCGCTCGGGCAGCCTCCGCCGCGGCCGCGACCTCCACCAACTCGACATCGGCTACCCGGACAGCCCGCTCAGCCGCGAACTCCGCACCGACCTCCCCGAAGGCGCCCGCACCGCCGGCGACCGCGCCCCGGACGCCCCCTGCACCACCCCCGACGGCACCCCCCGCCGCCTCTTCGACGTCCTCCGCGGCCCCCACTTCACCGTGCTCGCCCTCGACGCCCCGGACCTGGACCCCGCCGCCCTCACCAAGGCCGCCGGCTCAACCCCCCTCCACATCGTCCGCGTAGGCGGCCCCACCCCCGACCTCCTCGACCCCGAAGGCCACCTCCACACCACCTACGGCCCCACCCCCACCGTCCACCTCATCCGCCCCGACGGCTACATCGCGGTATCAACCCCACCGGAAACGGCAACGGAGGCGATCACCAAGGCCCTCGAAACCCACTTCAGCGGCACCAGCGCCCTCACCTGACCGGCCACCCCGACGGCCGACCACCGCCGTAGGCCCAACCCTTCGCGGTTGAGGGCTGCTTGAGGCACGAGAGGCCGGCCCGACAAACACCGAGCGAGCCCTCTTGCCTCGCCCCCATGCGGCTCAGCGCCACCCTCTCGTGCGGCACCGCCGGCTGCCATAGCCACACCTGGGAGCCCAATCGGCTCGGCCGGCAAGGGCTCCCAGACGGTCGGCGGATTCCTGCCCGTCATCGGGGCACGGGGGCCGACCGGTGAAGGGCCGCGAGCCGGGCCGTCTCCTCCTCGCGGAAGTCCCGGACCTCGGCACAACGCTGGCTCATCACGAATTCGCCCAAGGTCAGGCAGAGGTCCATGCGTTGGAGGCAGACGCCGACCATGAAGGGGCCGTTCTGGGCGCGGTACATGCGTACGCCGTAGTACCCCTCCTGGCAGTCCCGGTCGTTGTTGAACCGGCATCCGGCGCAGGTCTCCGGCAGTCGGACGGGCCGGATGCTCTTGGCGTAGAGCGTGCGGCCGTCGGGGAGCCGGTAGCGGGTGCGCTGGTCGGAGGCGCCGGCGGTGACGATGCGGCGGACCGGTACCGCTCCGAGGTGGTCGACGACCTCCTGCATGGCGGCGATTGAGGCCCCGTCCTCCAGGTTGACCAGCATCCGCACGGTGACGGCTTGTCCGTGGTCCTCGATGACGCGGAGCACCCGTGCCACGTGGTCATGGTTCGGGATCACGATGTTCGCCGAGACCTTCACCCCGTGGCGGGTGGCGGCCTCGATGGTGGCGGTCAGGGCGTCCAGTTTCCGCGCCGCCAGTTTCGGCGAGGCCAGGCGCGGGGCCTGAACGGCGGCAAGTTCCTCGGGAGTCGTGCCGAAGACGGACAGGTTGATGCGGTCGAGCCCGGCCGCGGCGCATTCGGGCAGCACGGTGGCCCCGTTCTCGCCGTTGCTGGTGAGCCCGACCGTCAGGCCGAGTCGACGGGCGATACGGATGAGTTCGGGGAGTTCGGGGTGGAGGGTGGGTTCCCCGCCGGTGAAGTGGACTTCGGCGGTCGGGAGGCTGCCGCGCACCGCCGCCAGGGCCAGGGCGAAGTCGGCGTCCGCCTTGATCCGCTCGGGGAGGAAGTTGGCGCCGTTGGTGGTGAGGTAGATCGAGACCCGTCCGGAGCGACCGGGGGTCCCGGTGAACTGCCCTGCCCCGCGGCCGAGGTTGTCCGTCGTAACGGGGGTGCCTTCGTTGTGGCAGAAGGTGCAGGCGAGCCCACACGCATCGATGATCTTGACGCGCAGGGTCCGGTCCGGAACTACCGTGACCGGTAAGTCGTTTGGGTCGGTCTTGGTCATGGTTGCCTCCTGGCCGGCGGGGACGGGTGTCCCCGCCGGCGGGTGATGGAGCAAGCTAGGTGAAGCGGAGTTCGTCGATCGAGTCGAGGTCGATCCCGTAGCGGGCGAACACCTTGGTCGTGTTCTCGCTGGTCAACTCGTCCCGCGTGAGGGACAGGCGATCAGCGGTGGCCCACACCTGTTCTTCGGTGTCCCCCTCGATCTCCAGATAGGGCGGGATGCGCGGCCAGGTGTCGATCTCCAGCCGCACGCCGTCCAGCAGCCAGGACGAGCGCCGGTTCTCCTGATAGCCGCGGTGGGTGAGCCCCATGAGGCCGAGCAGGGCGTGCGTGTCCTCGAACGAGCCGACGGTTGTCTCGGTCTCCCGGGTGCCGTCGATCTCGTCCGAGCTGATCGTCTTCACGCACAGGGTCACCGCGCCGCCGGAGTCCCTCAGGCGCACCCAACGGCCCGGCACCGCGGGAACGGTGTCATAGACGTACCGACGCATGAGGCGCTCGCCCTGGAAACTCCCGCCGGCCTCCTTGATCCGCTCGGCCATGACATCAGGGGCGATCCCCAACGCCTTCGCCTCGTACTCAACAGCGTGCACGGCTCTCCTTTTCTGTGCAGATGTTGCGTGTCAGAACACCGACATGCCGATATCACTGCCATGTGGTGCGGTCGCGGGTGTCTCCCTGCGCTGCCTGCCTGCGAATCCGACCACGCTCGTCCCGCACCGCGTACGCCCATGCCATGCGGCTCACCGAGCAACCACGGCGGGTCCGCGTCAGTCACGCCCCGCGATCATCTTGCGGCGAAGAACCGCCATAGCAGCAACAGCACTTGCGATCGCAGAATCCGGTGGTCTAGAGGCGGGATGGGTCCGCCCTTCCCTTGACCAAGGGGAGAGCGGACCGGTTCCCTCACCGCGCGGGCGCACCCTGCGCGGCATCCTTCGAGGGAGCGCCCAGGACGCTCCCCGCAGGACGGACCGGTGTCGTGTGCCGAGCCCGTCAGCTCGACCGGGGCACGCACTGCCCCTGCTCAGGACTTGCCCGGTCGGGGGAGTCGTGCGCGGACGGGACGTCTTTCCCTCCGTCACTCGCATCACCCGCCGCAGGACCACCGCTCACCTCACCCGCTTCACATTCGCTTTCAAACAGGAACAGGCGAGCGCCCCGACTCTCGGAAACCCTAAGGACGTTGGCCAGGTGAGCTTTCAGCTCAACGGCAAGCAAATGGATCTCTCCGGGCGTCCATGCCCGCCGGGAGAGAATCCCGCCAGCTTCCTCCATGAGCTCGGCGGCAGAGTCCATCTGCTCTGCCTCCGCCCTGTCGCCAGACGCGAGACATACCCGGTCCCGTCACCACCGAGGAGGTAGCACGGCTTTCCGTCCGGACTAGTCCACGGCAACAGCCGCGCACCACCCATGGCGTTCACCCCGCGGCCACCCCCACCCCGCACACGGGCAACGGCGCCCGCCGCAACGGGATCAGGGGCCTCTCAACAGTGTTGGTCACGTCGTCAACTCCTTGCCAATTGATGGCCATGCCCCGGGCCGGTGGCTCGGTCGCGGGGGCCCGCGTAGAGCCCGTTGCGCCTCCGGGCATCGCCCCGGTCACGGCTGTGCCCTCGTTCACTGCCCCGGCCGAGTGAACTAGTTCAGTATCCGAGTGGCCGAAGCACTTCCGCTACGGATACCGGTGCCCTAGTGTGCTGAGTCGAATCGGTTCTCAACTCGCGTGAGGAGCAAGGGAGATGGCCGGTCCGAAAACATTCACGAAGATCGCAGATCACTTCCGGGAGCGGATCCTGTCGGGCGATCTCGAACCGGGGGCGAAGCTGCCCACGAACCGGGAGATCTCGGGGCAGTGGCAGGTGGCCGCCGCCACGGTGTCCCGTGCCCTCCAAGCGCTCCAGGTAGAGGGGTACATCCGGACCACCCCACGGGGTACCTACGTCGCCGACGACCCGGTGTGGACCCTGTCGGGACGGGACCGGCTCGCCAGAGTGCAGCGCGTGAAATCGATCCTCGCGGACGGCGAGACGAGCCGGGTCACGGCCGCGGAACTGATCGCCCCTCCCCTCTACATCGCCGAAATCTTCGATCTGGACACGGGAGATCAGGTGGTGCGCCGGGAGTGGCTGGCGGGGCGGGGCAAGACCCGGACGGTGTTCGCGGTGACGTGGTACCCGGCGCCATTCGCCGCCCTCGTACCCGACCTGCTGAACACCGCGCCCGGGCGCAACCATGGCCTGTCTGCAAAGGTGTTGGAGGCCACCGGCCGCACCATCACGCACGCCAGGGACGACCTGCACGCCCGCCCCGCGGACGCGCGCGAGGCAAGCGCGTTGGGTCTCGCCGTGGGCTCCCCGATCCTGGCGGGCGCACACCGCTGGTCGGACGCCGACGGCATCATCGAGTACGGGGAATGGTGCCTACCGCCCCGCTTCACGATCGGGTACGAGTACCAGCCCTGAGAGCCGTCGGAACGGAAGGCGGCCGCAGACATGCCCCGAACCGAGTTCTACGACGATCCCAACGCACCCGAACCGAACAGCATGGTCGTCGCCGCGTCAGCCGTCGTCACCGACAGCTCGGGACGCATACTGCTCCAACGCCGGACCGACAACGCCCTATGGGCGCTTCCCGGTGGCGGGATGGAGCTGGCGGATTCCCTCCCGGGCGCGGCCGTTCGCGAAGTCAAGGAGGAGACCGGGCTGGACGTGGAAATCACCGGGCTCGTCGGCACGTACACGGACCCGCGGCACGTCATCGCGTACAGCGACGGGGAGGTGCGGCGGCAGTTCAACGTGTGCTTCACGGCGCGTATCACCGGCGGTTCGCTCGCGCTCTCCGACGAGTCGACCGAGCTGCGCTTCGTAGCTCCCGGCGAGATCGACGCCCTCCCCATGCACCACACCCAGCGGCTACGCATCCAGCACTTCCTGGAACGCCGCCCGGCTCCGTACCTGGGGTAGCGCACACCCCGGCACCCCACCCCAGCACCAACGAGCCCCCACCGACCGCCCGTTGGGGCAGTCGGCAGGGGCTTGTTGGTGTCCTTGCGCCGGGGTTGCGTCCGCGGCGGCTGTCGCGTCCGCTAGACGACCAGCGAGAGCAGCAGCACCCCCACGATCCCCACCACCGAGATCAGCGTCTCCATCACCGACCAGGTCTTCAGGGTCTGGCCGACGTCCATGCCGAAGTACTCCTTGACCATCCAGAAGCCGGCGTCGTTGACGTGGCTGAAGAAGAGGGAGCCGGCGCCGATGGCGAGGACGAGGAGGGCGGCGTGCGTGGTGCTCATCTCGGCGGCGAGCGGGGCGACCAGGCCAGCGGCCGAGATGGTGGCGACCGTGGCGGAGCCGGTGGCCAGGCGGATGATGACCGCGATCAGCCAGGCCAGCAGCAGCGTGGAGATGTTCCAGTGCTTGGAGACGTCCAGGATCATCTGGCCGACGCCGGAGTCCACCAGCGTCTGCTTGAAGCCGCCGCCGGCGCCGACGATCAGCAGCACGCCGGCGATCGGGCCGAGCGAGGACTCGACGGTGGAGGCGATCCGGCCGCGGGTGAAGCCGGCCGCCCGGCCGAGCGTGAACATCCCGACGACCACGGCGGTCAGCAGCGCGATCAGCGGCGAGCCGACGACGTCGAAGACCCGCTGGAGGGAGTCCTTCGGGTCGTCGACGACGACGTCCACCAGGGCCTTGGCGAGCATCATCACGACCGGGAGGAGGACGGTGGCGACGGTGATGCCGAAGCCGGGACGCTTCTCCAGGTCGTCGGAGGTGCGCTGCGGGATCATCTTCTCCGGCGGGGCGATGTCGACCCACCGGGCCGCGTAACGGGAGAAGAGCGGGCCGGCGATGATCGCCGTGGGGATGGCGATGACGACGCCGAGCGCCAGCGTGACGCCGAGGTTGGCCTTGACCGCGTCGATCGCGGCGAGCGGGCCGGGGTGCGGGGGAATCAGCCCGTGCATCACGGAGAGGCCGGCCAGCGCCGGGATGCCGATCCGCATCAGGGAGAAGTTGCCGCGCTTGGCGACCAGCAGCACCACCGGGATCAGCAGCACGATGCCGACCTCGAAGAAGATCGGCAGCCCGACGATCCCGGCGATCAGCACCATCGCCCAGGGCATCGCCCGTCGCCCGGCCTTCGCCAGGATCGTGTCGACGATCTGGTCCGCGCCGCCGGAGTCGGCGAGCAGCTTGCCGAGGACGGCGCCGAGCGCGATCAGCACGCCGGTGCCGGCGACCGTCGTCCCCAGCCCGGTGGAGAAGCTGGCGATGGCCTTGTCGAGCGGCGCACCCGCGACCGCGCCGAGCACCAGCGAACCGATGATCAGCGACAGGAAGGCGTGCAGCTTGAACTTGGTGATCAGCAGGACGATGACGGCGATACCCGCCAGGACGGCGATGCCGAGCTGGGCGTGACCGGCCGAGGTGATGGGCGCGGTCGCGTCCGCTGCGAGCATCTCCACGCTGAGATGTGGCACGGCGATTCCCTTGGTTGGAAGGAGGGGAAGGACGGTTCCCTGGTTGGCAGTTCCCTTGGTCGGCGGTTCCCCTGGCTGGGGGGGAGAGGGGAAGGGCGGGAAGGGGGAGAGGGGGCGGCCGGGCCCCGGAGGGGGGTGGGGGCCCGGCCGCGGGGAGTTGGTCTCAGGTCCTCGCTCGGGGTCCCAACAGCGCCCCCTCGGGGGCGTGTTGAGGCCCCCGGTCGAGGGGGCGAGGGCCGCTGGGCTACGCGGCCGGCGCGGGGTGACGCAGGGCGGCGACCGCGCGGGCGGCGATCTCCTCCGGGGTGCCGGAGACGTCGACGGCCACGCCCGCCTCGTCCGGTCCGAGCGGTTCGAGCGTGGCGAACTGCGAGTCCAGCAGGGCGGTGGGCATGAAGTGCCCCTTGCGTTCGGTCATCCGCGCCTCGATCAGCGCGCGGTCGCCGGCGAGGTGGAGGAAGACCACGCCCGGGGCGGCGGCCCGCAGCCGGTCGCGGTAGGAGCGCTTGAGCGCCGAGCAACTGACCACTCCGCCGCGGCCGGCCCGCCCGTGCGCCCAGGCGCCGATGGCGTCGAGCCAGGGGCCGCGGTCGGCGTCGTCCAGCGGGGTGCCGGCCGACATCTTGGCGATGTTGGCCGGCGGGTGGAAGTCGTCGCCCTCGGCGTACGGAACCTCCAGGGCGTCGGCCACCAACGGACCGATCGTCGTCTTGCCGGTCCCGGCCACACCCATCACGACGATGACGTCGGCGCTGCCCATCCCGAATACCTCGATACCTCGTATGCAGGACTTACATGCCAAACCGCCGTTACCGGCGTTTTCGGTATGACGCTGTCCTCTTCGACCTCGTGCGCCCCCACTGAAACCCATTAGGTACGACGTATTCAAGCCCCTGTGACGCAAACGTCATACTTAATTGGCCGAGAAGCGAGATCGTAGGCTTGCCCCATGGAAGAGACCGGGAACGGGGAGAAGGGGCTGCACGCCCGCGTGCTGGAGTCCCTGGGGCCCGCGATCACCGCGGGCGACCACCCTCCGGGCACCGTTCTGCGCACCGACGAGCTCGCCGAACGGTTCGACGTCTCGCGCACGGTGATCCGCGAGGCCGTCCGGGTCCTGGAGTCGATGCGCCTGGTCGTCTCGCGGCGCCGGGTGGGCGTGACCGTCCGCCCGACCGAGGAGTGGAACGTCTACGACCCGCGGGTGATCGGCTGGCGACTGGCCGGCCGGGACCGCCCCCGGCAGCTCCGCTCGCTGACCGTGCTGCGCTCGGCCGTCGAACCGGTGGCGGCCGGCCTCGCCGCCGCGCACGCCACCCCCGCCCAGTGCGCCGAACTCACCGAGCACGCCATGGGGATGGTGGCCACCTCACGCGGCCAGCAGCTCGACGCCTACCTCGTCCACGACATGGCCTTCCACCGGGTGGTGCTGAGCGCCTCCGGCAACGAGATGTTCGCCCGGCTCGCCGACGTGGTCGCCGCCGTCCTGACCGGCCGCACCCACCACCATGTGATGTTCACCGACCCCGACCCGGCCGCGGTCACCCTGCACGTGCAGGTCGCCGAGGCGATCCGCACCGGGGACGCGGCCCGCGCGGAGGCCCTCACCCGGGAGATCACCACCGGCGCGATGGCCGAACTGGACGTGCTGGCACCGTAGTTCGGCGCCGGTACCACCGCGCCCCGAGCCGGCCGCACGGCGTCAGAACAGCGGCTGCTGCCCCGCCATCGGCGGCTCCTCCGGATCGAAGAGCATCGAAGCGGGAGCCATCATCGGCGCGGTCCGCCGCGACCCCGGGCAGGAGATCAGCTCGATCCCGGTCCGCCGCCCCGGGGGGTCGTGGCGGGCGTAGCGGCCGCCGACCACGGCGATCTCTCGGGTGCAGATGGGACAGTGGCGTCGGGGTGCGGACATGCCACCAGTCTGGCGGACGCCTCCGGTGCCCCGCACCCGGCACCCGTAACGGACCTCAGAACGCGTCCGTCGGCACATACGTCCCCCAGACCTCCCGCAGCGCATCGCACACCTCGCCCAGCGTCGCCCGGGCCCGCAGCGCCTCGCGCATCGGGTAGAGCACGTTGTCCGTGCCCTCGGCGGCCTTCCGCAGCGCGCCGAGCGCGGCGGCCACCGCGGTGCGGTTGCGGCGCTCGCGCAGCCGCGCCAGCCGCCCGGCCTGCTGCGCCTCGATGGCGGGGTCCACCCGCAGCGGCTCGTAGGGCTCCTCCTCGTCGGTCCGGAAGCGGTTGACGCCGACCACCACCCGCTCGCCGGCGTCCGTCTCGCGGGCGATCCGGTAGGCGTTGCGCTCGATCTCGTCCTTCTGGAAGCCGCGTTCGATGGCGGCGACCGCCCCGCCGAACTCCTCGACCCGCGCCATCAACGCCAGCACCGCCTCCTCCATCGCGTCGGTCAGCGCCTCGACGGCGTACGAGCCCGCGAACGGGTCGACGGTGGCGGTGATGTCGGTCTCGTGCGCGAGCACCTGTTGGGTCCGCAGCGCGAGCCGGGCCGCCTTCTCGGTCGGCAGCGCGATCGCCTCGTCGAAGGAGTTGGTGTGCAGCGACTGGGTGCCGCCGAGCACCGCGGCCAACCCCTGGACGGTGACCCGGGCGAGGTTCACCTCCGGCTGCTGGGCGGTCAGTTGGACCCCCGCGGTCTGGGTGTGGAACCGCAGCATCTGCGACTTGGGGTCGCGCGCCCCGAACTCCTCCCGCATCACCCGCGCCCAGATCCGCCGCGCGGCCCGGAACTTGGCGACCTCCTCCAGCAGCGTGGTGCGGGCGACGAAGAAGAACGACAGCCGGGGCGCGAAGTCGTCGACGTCCATCCCGGCGGCGAGCGCGGTGCGGACGTAGGCGATGCCGTTGGCCAGGGTGAAGGCGATCTCCTGGGCGGGCGAGGCGCCGGCCTCCGCCATGTGGTAGCCGGAGATCGAGATGGTGTTCCAACGGGGGATCTCGGCCCGGCAGTAGCGGAAGATGTCCGCGGTCAGCCGCAGCGAGGGCTGCGGCGGATAGATGTACGTCCCCCGCGCGATGTACTCCTTCAACACGTCGTTCTGCACCGTCCCGTTGAGCTGATGCCCCCTCATCCCCTGTTCCTCGCCCACGAGTTGGTACATCAACAGCAGCACCGCCGCCGGCGCGTTGATGGTCATCGAGGTCGAGACCGTGCCCAGCGGGATGCCGCCGAACAGCACCTCCATGTCCTCGACGGAGTCGATCGCCACCCCGACCTTGCCGACCTCGCCCGCCGCGATCGGGGTGTCGGAGTCGTGGCCCATCTGCGTCGGGAGGTCGAAGGCGACCGACAGCCCGGTCGTCCCGTGCTCGATCAACTGCCGGTAGCGCGCGTTGGACTCCCGGGCCGTCCCGAACCCGGCGTACTGCCGCATCGTCCAGGGCCGCCCCGTATACATCGACGGGTAGACCCCGCGGGTGTACGGGTACTCCCCCGGCCCGCCCAGCGCGGCGTCCGGGTCCCAACCCGCCAGCGCCGCCGGCCCGTACACCGGCTCGATGGGCAGCCCGCTCTCGCTGTACCGCGCCATGTCCCCTACGCCTCCAAACGGATGAACAGTACGGGTTCGCACCATATGGACAGCATGCCCGGAGGTTCGCCCCTGCGCACCGCTGGGAAGGGGGTGCGTCATGCGGCGAAGCGGGAGACGAGGACCGGCGGTACTGCTGGCGCTGGCGGCACTGACCCTGGCGACGGCCTGTCACCCGGTGCGGGCCACGCCGCTCCTGGCGCCCGGCGCGCACGGCCCCGCCGTCCGCGACCTCCAGGCCCGCCTGGCCCAATTGCGCCTGCTCGACCACGCCCCCACGGGCCGCTACGCCACCGAAACGGCCACCGCACTCCGCGCGTTCCAACAACAGGCCGGCCTACCCCCAACCGGTACCTACACCACCACGGACCGCACGGCCCTCAACTCCCGTACCCGCAAGCCAGAACACGACGAGCTCCACTACCAGGGAACGTTCAGGAATCGGACAGCCAAGCCGCCGCGAGGCCCAGGGAACCCGCCCTGACCGAAGCGGAAATGGGGCAGCCCCCACACACGCCCACCACATCCGCGAAAGCGGCGCCGGTTCAGGCGCGAGAAACGGCGCGGGCAGGGCCGGGGGAACGTGCCCCGCCCGCGCCGGGTGCGCCATGCCGCAGGTACGGGGGGAACCCCGGCTCTGGCGCCGCCGATGACCAGTCGGCTCATTTCTTACTGCGTCACCACGTCAAAAAACGTCACACCTGACCGGTGGGAAGGGTTCCGCTAGGCGCCTGGGTGGCGGAGGAGGGGGCCGAGGACGGGGTCGGCGCGGGGGTGGTGGTGCCGGGTTCGGGGCTTACGGAGGGGGACGCGGCGGGGGGAGAGTCGCCCTCCTCGTCGCCGTCGCCGCCGCCACCGTGGTGGCCACCGCCGCCGTTGCCGCCGTTCTCGCCCTGGCCGTCGCCGCCCTTGGCGCCGCCCGCGCCATCGTTGTCACCCGAGCCGCCGCCGGGAGCGCCGAGTTGGGAGAGGTACTGCCGGCAGAAGGCGTGCACCCGGTCCGGGCCGCCGGCCTTGGCTTCGAGGCGCCGCAGCGCGTCGCGGTCCAGGTCGCCCCGCTTGCCGGATTCGTAGTTCTTGCAGACGGCGAGCAGCAGCTTCTTCTTGCCACCGCCGCCGTCGTCCGGCAGCGGTGCGACGTCTTCGCCGGGGCTACTGGCGCTGGGCGACGGGGCGTCCGGCGTCCGGCCGGTGCCGTGACTGTCGCCGGGACTGGGGGTGGCGCCGGGTGTGGGGGTCCGTCCGCCGGGCGAGGTGCCCGGGGTCGGGTTGGTGTCGCCGGTGGTGGTGGCCGGCTCCTGGGTCTCGAAGGTGCTGGGCGTCTCGGCCGCCGAGACGCTGGCGCCGGGCTCGGGTTCGCTGCCGTGGAACGGGGTGGGCAGCACGCCGGTGCCGGCGGCGACCGCGATACCGCTGATCGCGCAGACCGCGAGGGCGACGGCGAAGCCGTGTCTGAACGGGCGGGCGAGGCCGATGCGTTCGGTGAGGCGATTGCCGCGGGCGGCGCGCACGGTGGGCAGCGTCGCGCCGCCGACGGGGTCGCGCGGGTGGGCGCCGGGGCCGTGGCCCGCCCGGCGGAAGGCGGCCAGCGCGGCCTCCTCGCCGGGCAGTGCGGCGCTCCCGGGCCGTCCGGAGCCGGCCGCCGCGGCGGCCTTCAGCAGTTGTTCGAGTTCGCGTGCGCCGTCGCCGACCTGGGAACCGACCGGCTCGCCGCGCAGCAGTCGCTCCGCGGCGTCCTTGTCGAGCCAGCTGTACCGGTCGTCGGCCATCACATGTCCTTCTGCGTTCGCGCGGCCGTTTCCGTCACACCTGGAACGTACGAATCCGGCGCACCGTCACGGTGTCTTCGGTCCTGTACGGGCAGCTCGCCCACCGTCCCGCTCCCCCCGCCCGAACCGGCGGACGCCCCCTGGGGCTCCCCGTCGCCGTCGTCCCCGCCGTCCTCCCCGAGCAGTTCGGCCAGCTTCTTCAGTCCGCGGTGGGCGGCGGTGCGCACCGCGCCCGGCCGCTTGCCGAGCACCTGCGCCGCGCTCTTGGCGTCCAGCCCGACCACCACCCGCAGCGTCACGGCCTCGGCCTGGTCCTGCGGCAGCCGGCCTATGAGTCGGAAGGTGCGGCCGGTGCCCAGCGCCTCCAGCGCCTCGCCGGCGGTGTCGGACGCGGCCGGAGTATCGGCGAGTTCGCTCTCGTCGCCGCCGACGGCCGGGCGTCGGCCGCGCATCCGTATGTGGTCCAGTGCCCGGTTACGGGCGATCCGCGCGGTCCAGCCCCGGAAGCGGTCCGCGTCGCCCTCGAAGCGGGCCAGGTCCCGGGTGATCTGGAGCCACGCCTCGGACGCCACGTCCTCGGCGTCGCCCTCGCCCACCAGGGTCCGGACGTAGCCGAGAAGCCGGGGGTGTATCGCGCGGTAGACGAGCCGGAACCCGGTCTCGTCACCGTCCTGCGCCGCCTGCACGGCAACCGTCAGCCGTCCGTCGTCCGGCTGAATGTCGTCCCCTCGCACGGGTCCATCCTGTCGCACGCTGAATGCCCGCCGCCCGGTCCTTGCCGCTATGCGTTTGCTGTGAGTCGGTCGCCCGGTCCGCCGGGGCCGTCGCGCGCCCGGTCGGTCCGGCCGCGGCCGCCCCCCGTCGGGCCGTTCCTGCTGACCGTAACGGGTCAGACCCCGTGTCCGGCACCCGGGCCACTTCTTGCGGCGGACGCCACACCGCCGCGGCACGCGCCGGTCGCCCCCAACTCCCGGGAAACGAACCGCTCTTCACCCCCCGGACCGGCGGTACCCACGCGCCCACCGGCGCGTTCGGGCACGTTACGGGCCCCTCCCGCCCCGCGTCCAGACCACTGGCCGTGCCCCGGCCCGTACCGCGTGTGACGCTTTTCGGCCCGATGGCGCTGTATCGATTAGGGGCCCGTCGCGGGCCCCGCACGAGCGACGGCCGGGGCCTCTCCTGTGGGGGGTGGCGGCCCCGGCCGTCTTCGTCAGTCCCTCTCCGCCCGGCCGTTCAGAGCCGGTTCGCCAGCGCCTTGAAGTCCGGCCAGGACTGCGCGGGGGTCCGCGGGTCCCAGGTCTTCTGCGCCAGCGCAGCGAGCGGCAGCTTGATCCCGGCCGCGATCTGCTGCGCGGTCTGCGCCTGCGCGTGGTCGCACCAGATCGCGAACCGTCCGCCGGGGATCCGGTCGGCCCCGGTCTGGGACTCCGGTACGGAGACCGGCGAGGTGTGCCGCAGTACGCGCGGGGTCCAGCTCTTGTAGATCCGCTCGCCGGTCGGGTAGGTGAAGCCGTTGGGCTCGCCGAGCACGTAATAGAGGAACTCGTCGTTGAGGTTGAGCACCGTGCGGCCCTCGCGGAGGTAGCTCTCCGGTTCGCGGGCGCCGATCTCCTTGCCGGTCCAGTAGGCGACCGTGCGGTTCTTGTCGGCGGCCACCTTGCCGCCCGCGAAGAAGCCGTCGTTCCACGCCTCGATCCGGTTCTTGCCGGCGGCCTCGACGGTCTTCTGCCGGTCGTTCAGCCAGCCGGTGGCCAGGTCCTTGATGGTGGCGCCGGAGCCGTACTTGTCCCGGGCGGCCTTGGCGAGCTGCGGGTAGGACGCCTCGGGGTTCGAGGCCATCAGCGCCTGGTACTCGTCGCCGCCCAGGTGCCAGTAGGGGCCGGTGAAGAGCTGCCCGAACTCCTTCAGCAACGAGTCGATGAGCTCGCCGGCCTGGGGCTTGGAGATGTCGATGGCGCCGCGGAGCACCTTGCCGGAGGCGTTGCGCAGTTGGAGGTCGGGGTAGTGGTCGAGCACGGCGCCGAGGTGGCCGGGCGAGTCGATCTCCGGGATGAGCGCGACGTGCAGGCTCTGCCCGACCTTGATCAGGTGGCGGACCTGATCCTTGGTCAGGTGGTCGGCGGAGACGATCTGGGGGTGGCCCTCGCTCTGGATGCGGAAGCCCTGGTCGTCGGAGAAGTGCAGCTGGAGCTGGTTGAGCTTGAGGTCGGCGAGCTGCCGGATGCGGGCCTCGATCCAGTCCGCGGTGAACGGCTTGCGGGCGTTGTCGAGCATCATGCCGCGCTGCGGCCGGTCCGGGCGGTCCTCGATGGTGCCCTCGGGGAGGCCGCCGGCGGTGCGGACGGCCTGCTTGACGGTGCGGGTGCCGTTGAAGACGCCGGTGTCGGTGGGGGCGGTGAGGGTGAGCCGGGCGTCCCGGGCGGTGAGGGTGTAGGACTCGTCGGCGGCGCTGCCGACCGGGGCGTTGTTGGCGCGCGCGCCGCGGGCCCCTCCGCTGAGCTTCACCTCGATGTCACCGGGGCGGACGTCCTGTTTGCCCCACACCACGGCCAGCCCGCCGAGATCCTTGGCCATGAGTTGCGCCTCATCGGCGACGGTGCTCTTCTCCCCGGCCGGTACCACGATCCGGGCGCCCTTGGTCGGTCGCCAGCCGTTTCCGTCGGCCGGACGGAACTCCCGTACGGCCGGGACGATGTGCGGCGGGCCGGTCACCTTGGCCCAGCTCGGGATGGGCGCGGCGGGGCTGGAGGAGCTGGGGGCGGCGCCCGGGGTCTGGGAGTTGGCCCCTTGGGAACAGCCGCCGAGCACCAGCGCGCCGGCCAGCACCGGGGCGGTCAACAGCATGCGGCGGGCCCCCGGTCCGACGGCCGGCCGGGCCGGGAGCGGGGGCTGTGGGGAGGCCGAGGGCCACGGGGAACGCGGCGGCCGCATCGGGTTCGACATCGTGCAATCCTCACTTTTCGGGGCGAAGGCATTGCCTGGTGCGCGGAGCGAGGCGTCTACCGGGCACGCGAAAGCTCTCTCATCCGGGTGAAAATCGCGCATCCGTCGGACAGTGTTCGGCGGGCGTCGTTAGCGTGGCCTCGCCGTCGCTCACTCCCTTCCGGGGCGCGTGGACCGCCGGACGATCGCCGGGTGCCACCTCATGTGACGTATTCACCACACCCGCCTTCAGCTCCGTACGTATCAGACTTTTCATCCGTTTCGCCCCACCCACCACTGAGTTTCCGCCAGTCACCTCTCCCCCTCCCCTCCCTCCGAGGAGCCCCCGCTGTCCGGTGACACTCCGGCCGCCCGTCCACTGACCCGGCCGCCCGCGCCCGCGCCGCGGCGCGACATACCTTGGCAGATCCACCCCACCCCGCCCGCGGCCACCGGCCTCGCCCGCTTCAACGCCCTCCCCCACTCCCGCGCCGTGGCAACCCTGTTGACCTGCTGCGGCTGCCTCCGCTGGGCCGAGCGGATCGCCGCCCACCGCCCCTACCCCGACGCCGAGTCACTGCTCGCCGCCGCCGACGAGGCCGGCTACGACCTCACCGCGACCGAGCAGATCCGGGCACTGACCCAGGAGCCGCCCGCCCCGCTCCCACCGGCCCGCCCCGGCCCCGGCGCGCTCGCCGCACACACCGCGCTGCGCGCCGCGCACGCCGCCTACGAGCGCCGCTTCCGGTACGCCTTCGTCATCTGCCTCGACGGCCACCGCGACGACGAGATGTTGGACCAGACCCTGCACGCCATCCGCACCCGGCTCGCCCACGAACCGGACGAGGAGCGACCGGTCGCCGCGGACGCCCTACGGCGGCTGGCACGCGCCAGACTGGCCCAACTTGCGGCGTTTTGCCGGCAATAGCCCCATTTCTTCTTGTGTGATAGCCCGTTGGTGCCTGTTTGATCACACCTAAGGCCCCCCGCGCGAGGAACCGACAGGGCGTCGATACGATGACGAGCGGCCGGTGGACCGTACCCGGCTGGGCCCGACCGACCAACGAAGCCGGCGCGGCCCTAGTCCCCGCTCCCGGAGGGTTCTTCCGTGCCGGCTGGAACGCTGTACCGCGGCCGGGAAGGCATGTGGTCCTGGGTGGCTCACCGAGTCACCGGCGTCCTCATCTTCTTCTTCCTGTTCGTACACGTCCTCGACACCGCTCTCGTCCGCGTCTCTCCTGACGCGTACGACAACGTCGTTGCGACCTACAAGACGCCGATCGTCAACGTGATGGAGTACGGCCTGGTGGCCGCCATCCTCTTCCACGCGCTCAACGGCCTGCGGGTCATCGCGGTGGACTTCTGGTCCAAGGGCCCGAAGTACCAGAAGCAGATGCTGTGGACCGTTGTCGGTGTCTGGGTCGTGCTGATGGCCGGTGCCTTCTACCCCGTGCTCCAGCACACGCTGCGCACGCTGTTCGGGAGCTGAGGCGAGAGATGTCTGCTGAATCCACCACCGCGGGTGCCACCGCCGCGGAGAACGTCGCGCTCTTCGACGCGGACAACCCGGCCCCGGTCATCGAGGCGCCCCGCAAGCGCACCGCGAAGTCGCCCAAGGCGACCCGCACCAACTTCGAGCTGTACGGCTGGCTGTTCATGCGGCTGTCCGGCATCGTCCTGGTCGTCCTGGTCCTGGGCCACCTGCTGATCCAGCTCGTGCTCGACGGTGGCGTCTCCAAGATCGGCTTCGCCTTCGTGGCCGGCCGTTGGGCCTCGCCGTTCTGGCAGGTCTGGGACCTGCTGATGCTGTGGCTGGCCATGTTGCACGGGGCCAACGGCCTGCGCACCGTCATCAACGACTACGCGCAGCGGGACAACACCCGCTTCTGGCTGAAGATGCTGCTCTACACCGCCACGGTGTTCACCGTCCTTCTGGGCACGCTGGTGATCTTCACCTTCGACCCGAACATCCGCTAGGCCCCGGGCTGAGGGACTGAGGTAACGACCCATGCAGATCCACAAGTACGACACCGTCATCGTCGGCGCCGGCGGCGCCGGCATGCGCGCCGCCATCGAGGCGACGAAGCGCAGCCGCACCGCCGTGCTGACCAAGCTCTACCCGACCCGCTCCCACACCGGTGCCGCCCAGGGCGGCATGGCCGCGGCCCTCGCCAACGTCGAGGAGGACAACTGGGAGTGGCACACCTTCGACACCGTCAAGGGCGGTGACTACCTGGTCGACCAGGACGCCGCCGAGATCCTGGCGAAGGAGGCCATCGACTCCGTCCTCGACCTGGAGAAGATGGGCCTGCCGTTCAACCGCACGCCCGAGGGCCGGATCGACCAGCGCCGGTTCGGCGGTCACTCCCGCAACCACGGCGAGGCCCCGGTCCGCCGGTCCTGCTACGCCGCGGACCGCACCGGCCACATGATCCTCCAGACGCTGTACCAGAACTGCGTCAAGGAGGGCGTGGAGTTCTTCAACGAGTTCTACGTCCTGGACCAGTTGATCACCGAGGTCGACGGCGTCAAGAAGTCCGCCGGTGTGGTCGCCTACGAGCTGGCCACCGGCGAGATCCACGTCTTCCAGGCGAAGTCGGTCATCTACGCGTCCGGCGGCACCGGCAAGTTCTTCAAGGTGACGTCGAACGCCCACACCCTGACCGGTGACGGCCAGGCCGCGGTCTACCGCCGCGGACTGCCGCTGGAGGACATGGAGTTCTTCCAGTTCCACCCGACCGGCATCTGGCGGATGGGCATCCTGCTGACGGAGGGCGCCCGTGGTGAGGGCGGCATCCTCCGCAACAAGGACGGCGAGCGCTTCATGGAGAAGTACGCGCCGGTCATGAAGGACCTCGCCTCCCGCGACGTCGTCTCCCGCTCGATCTACACCGAGATCCGCGAGGGTCGCGGCTGCGGCCCCGAGGGCGACCACGTCTACCTGGACCTGACCCACCTGCCGCCGGAGCAGCTTGACGCCAAGCTGCCGGACATCACCGAGTTCGCGCGGACCTACCTCGGCATCGAGCCCTACACGGACCCGATCCCGATCCAGCCGACCGCGCACTACGCGATGGGCGGCATCCCGACCAACGTCGAGGGCGAGGTGCTGTCCGACAACACCACCGTCGTGCCGGGCCTGTACGCCGCCGGCGAGGTCGCCTGCGTCTCGGTGCACGGCGCCAACCGCCTGGGCACCAACTCGCTGCTGGACATCAACGTCTTCGGCCGCCGGGCCGGCATCGCCGCGGCCCAGTACGCGGCCACCGCCGACTTCGTCGAGCTGCCCGAGGACCCGGCATCGCTGGTCGTCGAGCAGGTCGAGCGGCTGCGGGACGCCACCGGCAGCGAGCGGGTCACCGAGATCCGCAACGAGCTGCAGGAGACCATGGACGCCAACGTCATGGTCTTCCGCACCGAGCAGACCATCAAGACCGCGGTCGAGAAGATCGGCGAGCTGCGCGAGCGCTACCGCAACGTCTCCATCCAGGACAAGGGCAAGCGCTTCAACACCGACCTGCTGGAGGCCATCGAGCTGGGCAACCTGCTCGACCTGGCCGAGGTCATGGCGGTCTCCGCCCTCGCCCGCAAGGAGTCCCGCGGCGGTCACTACCGCGAGGACTACCCCAACCGCGACGACGTCAACTTCATGCGGCACACCATGGCGTACCGCGAGGTGGGCGCCGACGGTTCCGACTCGATCCGGCTCGACTACAAGCCGGTCGTGCAGACCCGCTACCAGCCGATGGAGCGTAAGTACTGATGAGCACCCCCACTCTCGACAAGCACTCCGCGGCGCTGGACGCGGCCGAGAACACCGCCTCGCACCTGATCACGGTCACCTTCCGGATCCGTCGGTTCAACCCGGAGGTCTCCGAGGAGGCCCGCTGGGAGGACTTCCAGCTTGAGATCGATCCCAAGGAGCGCGTCCTGGACGCCCTCCACAAGATCAAGTGGGATCTGGACGGTTCGCTGACCTTCCGCCGCTCCTGCGCCCACGGCATCTGCGGCTCCGACGCGATGCGGATCAACGGCCGCAACCGCCTGGCGTGCAAGACGCTGATCAAGGACATCAACCCGGAGAAGCCGATCACCGTCGAGGCCATCAAGGGCCTGACGGTGCTGAAGGACCTTGTCGTCGACATGGAGCCCTTCTTCCAGGCGTACCGGGACGTGATGCCGTTCCTGATCACGACGGGCAACGAGCCGACCCGCGAGCGGCTGCAGTCCGCCGAGGACCGCGAGCGGTTCGACGACACCACCAAGTGCATCCTGTGCGCGGCGTGCACCACCTCGTGCCCCGTGTTCTGGAACGACGGCCAGTACTTCGGCCCGGCGGCGATCGTCAACGCCCACCGCTTCATCTTCGACTCGCGCGACGAGGGCGGCGAGCAGCGGCTGGAGGTCCTCAACGACAAGGACGGCGTGTGGCGTTGCCGCACGACCTTCAACTGCACGGACGCCTGCCCGCGCGGCATCGAGGTCACCAAGGCCATCCAGGAAGTGAAGCGCGCGCTGATCACGCGGCGGTTCTGATCGCCTGAACCACCTTGGCCTGACGGCCTTGTGAGGCCCCAACTCCCGTCCACGACGGGGGTTGGGGCCTCCCACGTTGTTGGCTCTCCCGCCGCGCGGGTTGCGGTTCCGCTGCGCGGGGCGGGTTGAGTTGTCCGCTGCGCGGGGCTGTCGGGGTGCGGTGACGGGCCTCCGGGGCGGGCATGCCAGACTGCTTCGCTTTACGTCTGGCACACCCACCCCTCCGGCCCGTCCCCTCCCGTTGGGGGTGGGTGAAAACGGTGGGTGCCGCGTCTGCCCGGTGGGTCAACTCGGGCCGCTGGGTTGAGTGGTGACCGTCAGGGGACGAGTACGCGTGAGCCTGGGTGGTGACCGTTAAGAGGACAGGTGGCCCAAGCAACCGGGCGATGACCGTCAGCGGACCACAGTGGCCAGCCCCCAACTGGAGAATTCCACCCACCCAACGGGAGGGGACGGGCCGGAGGGGGCGGTGTGCCAGACGTAAAGCGAAGCAGTCTGGCACACCGCCCCCGGAGGCCCGTCACCGCAACCCGACAGCCCCGCGCAGCGGACCAGACAACTCGACCCGCCCCGCGCAAGCGGACCGGCGGCGGACCGGCCCGCCGCAGGCGCCACGGTGGGACAGCCGACAACGTGGGCAGCAAGCCAAGCGCAGCGGACCGCAACCCGCGCGGAGGGAGAGCCAACAACGTGGGAAGACAACCAACCGTCGGCTTGACCCTCACACCGATGTGAGGCGGCACCCTGGTGGGCATGACGCAGATTCCCGCCGCGCGGACCACGCCCGCTTCCCTTTCACCGCTCTCCACCACCGTCGCCGGTCCGGCCGGTGGGCCCGGTGTGTTGCTGGCGCACGGCGCCACCGGCAGTGTCCGGGACAACTACGGCACGCTGATCCCGGCCCTGACCGCCACCGGGCACCGGGTGGTGGCGCCCGACTATCCCGGGTCCGGTCAAACCCCCCGTGCCAAGGGCCCGTTGGAGTTGGACGCGCTGGCCGATGCGGTGGTCGCCGAGGCCGTCGCGGCCGGCCAGGAGACCTTCACCGCGATCGGCTTCTCGATGGGGACCGCGGTGGCCGTACGGGCCGCGGCCCGGCACCCGGAGCGGGTGCGCGGGCTGGTCCTGACCGCCGGGCTGGCCAGGGCGAACGCCCGGGCGCGGATCTGGGTGGACCTGTGGCTGCGGCTGCTGGAGCGCGACGACTACCAGGGCTTCGCCCAGGCGCGGACGCTCGCCGCGCTGTCGCCGGCGGCCCTGGACGCGCTGGCGCCGGCCGAGTTGGCGGCCTACCTGGACCCGGACCCGACGCTGCCGCAGGCCGGTTCGGCCGAGCAGGCGGCCCTGGTCAAGGCCCTGGACACCACCGCCGACCTGCCGGGCCTCGCGGTCCCGACGCTGGTCGTCGCCACCACGCTCGACCCCCTGATCGACCCGTCCCACTCCCGCTACCTGGCGGACCACATCCCGGGCGCGGAGTACGTCGAGATCGCCACCGGGCATCTGCCGATGGTCGAACGGAACGCGGAGTGGCTGGCGTTGATCGGGGACTTCCTGGCCGCCCGGGGGCTCTGAGGGGCGGTCCGGGCGGCGGGGCCGGGTGGCCCGGCGCCCCGCCGGCTCAGGCCCCTTCGCCCTCCAGGACCTTGGTCAGGAAGGCGTCGAGGTTGCGCACGGTGCGGGCGATCCGGTCCTCCAGCGGGAGGTCCTCCTTGTGGCGGCCGGCGAGTTGGGACTGCTTGCGGCCGCGGACGTAGAGGGAGCAGGCGAGGTCGGCGCAGAGGTAGGTGCCGACGGTGTTGCCCTGTCGTCCGGCGGGGCCGGCGCGGCGGGCGGCGAGCAGGCTGACGCCGGAGCCCGGGTGTCCGGTCAGGCAGACCGAGCACACCGTCGTCTTGGTGAAGCTGCGCCGCACGCCCTGCGGCGCCCGCAGGGTGACACCGAGCAGGCCGTCGTCCCGCGGGGCGACGAGGTAGCTCCGGTCCGGCGCCTGCGGGTCCCGCCACCCCAGGAAGTCGAGGTCCTGCCACGGGAGTTCGGCCAGTCCCGCGGGGAGGTTGAGCCGGCTCGCCTCGCCCTTGGAGCAGTTCACGAAGGACCCGCGTATCTGTTTCTCACCAACCGGATGCATGGTCCGGACGCTAACAGCGGGGTGCGGGGCGCGTCGTCCGGTTTTCGCCGCGCCCCGCCGGGCGCCTACTCGATCACGGGCGGCGGGAGCTCCCGCGGCGGGGTCCAGGTGGCCTCGTCCTCGTCGAGGTACCGGCGCCGGCGCTCCTCGGGGCGCCCCCGGCCTCCCTTGTCGGGGTGCTCTCCCGGGCCGTGCTGGCCCCTGCCGTGGGCGGCCGCCGGGTCACCGGTGGCCCGGGCGCCGCCGCGGCTGCGGTGCAGGCCGGCGCCGCCCTGCCGGCTGCCGCCGGTCGGGCCGTCCGGCCGGGCGCCCGGGGCGCCGGGGAGGCGGGGCACGCCCGGTGTCAGCGGTGCGGCGGCGCGGGCGGCGACCGCGTCGGGGTTGCCGGCGGGGCCGCTCGCGCTGTGGTGGGCGTCGCCCGTGCCGCGCGCCGGGCCGCCGGCGGGCCGCGCGCCGCCGGTCGCCAGGCCGATGACGCCCGGCATGAACGCGGGCGCCGGGACGCCGCCGCTGGTGGGGGCGGGCGCGACCGGGCCGGTCGGCGGCCCGGCGATGAGGGCGTGGCCGCCGGCGTGCGGTGCGGCGAGGGCGGTGCCGTGGGCGCTCTCCAGCCCGATGGCCACCGGACCGTCGGCCCGGGGGCTGCCGAACCCGGCCGGGACCGCGCCGCCGTGGGAACGGTGCGCGGTGGGCGCGTGCTGCTCGGGGTGGCCGACCGCCGCGGCGTTCACCGGCGGCGGGGCCGGGTGGTCGGAGGGCGCGACCGGCCAGTCCCCGTCGAGGCCGTGGCCGGTGCCGTCCCGGAGCCGGGTGCCCTGCGCGTCGTAGTGGGCGGCCAGTTCGTCCATGACGACGGCGGCCTCCAACTGGCGCTGCTTGCCCGGCGGGAGGGTGGCGCGGTTGAGCTCCAGCGCCATGCGGGTGTCCAGCTTGGGGTTGGCGAGGTCGCGCGCGAGCTGGCCGCCGTCGGCCGGGGGCGGCTCCGCGGTGTGGGCGGCCGCGGCGAGTTGCAGTCGGACGACGGCCTGTTGGGCCTCGCGGAGGTTGTGGGCGACGCCGACCTCCGGGCCGGCGGTGCGCGAACCGATCAGCGTGGACTCGACGTTGCGGGCGTGCTGGTAGCTGCGGTCGATCTTGGCCAGCACCTTGGCGGCCTCCCGGCGGAACGCCTGGGCCGCCGAGCCCTCCCAGTGCGCCGAGGCGTGCGCGACGGCGTCCTGGAACGCCTTGCGGAGGCCGCCGTGGCCGTCTTCGCCGCCCAACTGGTCGGCGGCGGACCGCCAGTGCCGGCCGGAGGTCTCGATCGCCCCCGGGTTGGCGTGCTCGATCATCGCCCGCATCTCGGGCAGTTCGCGCCGCGGGAAGTCGGCGGGCGACCGCGGGGTCATCCGGTGTCCCTGGAGCGACTTCAGCCGCTCCGCCCGCTCCTGCTCGTTCCGCCGGCGCTCCATGTCCCTGGCGCCGTCGTGCTGTTGTCCGGCCTCCGCCATGCCGCGGTCCCCCTTCCTCGTCCTCGCCGTCGCATGCGTCCGCCCGTGGGCGGTGCGGTGTCGGTCAGTCGTGCCGTGGGTGTCGGGCCGCGTGTTCCTGGTCCTCGTAGGCGCCGCGGCTGGCCTCGGTCTTCTCGCCGAAGGTGTGGAGGAGGTCCTGGAGCGCACCGAGCACGTCCGCCATGTACGCCTGCATGCCGTCGTGCGCCCCGGCCAGCTTGCCGGCCTCGTCGAATCCGGTCCCGAACGCGGACGTCGGGAGCGTCGTGCCGTATTTGACCGCCTGGCCCGGTTCGTCCATGTCCCGCTGCAGATGACGCAGCTGTCGGACGACGACGTCCAGTTCTTCCAGGTCGACCCTGAACTGCTCGGCCATATACCGCTTCTCCCCGTTCCCCCGCGGGCCTTCACCACCAAGTTATCAAGCCCGCGGCGCTCCCCGTACGCCCGTTCTCCTGTATACCCGCGCGGGAGCCGGCCGTAGCGCGATCCGGGCGGCGGGAAGCGGGCAATGCGCCGAGGGGGACGCTCACTTGACGCTACGCCACCTGAGCCAGGTGGTGGCGGCGGGCCCAGACGCGGGAGGAGAGGCGGGCCAACAGGCGGGCCGCGGGGTCGTCGGCGTCCTGGCCGTTGGCGAGCGGGCCGGTGTAGCAGACGGCGAGGACATAGGGCGGGGCGTCGGGCGGGTGGATCACGGCGGCGCTGTGCCGTACCCCGTCGACCCAGCCGTTCTTGCTGGCCAGGCGGGTGCCCGGGGGCAGTCCTGCGGCGAGGTCCACGGCGTGGGCGTTGTGCTCAAGTTGGGCCAGCACCGCCGGTTCCAGGGACTCAAGGAGCCGGAGCAGGTCGTGGGCGGTGACGGTGTTGTCGATGCCGGCGGCGCGGGCCGCGGCGTCCTCGATGCCGCGCGGGCTGCCGCTGGCGGCGGACGCCCCGGCCCGCCGCCAGACCTCGGCCACCGCCGGGTGCCCCACCGCCGACTGGCACAGGCTGGTGGCGAGGTTGGAGGAGTGCCGGACCATCCGCTCGGCCAGCCACCCCAGGGGCGCGGTGCCACCCAGGCGGGCCCACGGCTCGGGGTCGCCGTCCTCCGCACGGCAGTGGGCGTAGCTCCCGCCGGCCGCCGAGGGGAAGCAATTGACCACCGGGACCTGCCGGTCGGGGTCGAGTCCGCTGCGGTGGACGGCGGCCAGCACGGCGATCTTCATGGTGCTGGCCGCGTAGTGCGGGACGTCCGCGTTCCGCAGGAGCACCGGGGGTCGCCCCCAGGAGGCCACGGCGAGGGAGAGCATGGCCGCCATGGTGGCACCTCCCGGTCAGCCGTGCTGCCCGTCCCGCAGCCGTGCCGCGACCCCGGCCAGCGCGGTCATCGCGGCGCGGTGCAGGCCGCCGCCGAAGGTGATCCGCCGCGCGCCCAGGGCGCCCAGTTCGTGCGGGGCCGGGCCGTCGGCCTTCGCCAGGGCGTTGAGCGGGAGGGGGGCCGCCGCGGACAGTTCGGGGAGGACCTCGGGCGGGGCGAGGATGGGGTAGAGGCAGTCGGCGCCGGCGGCTGCGTAGTGGTGGGCCCGCTCCAGGGCGGCGTCGAGGCCCGGGTCCCCGCGCAGGAAGGTGTCGATGCGGGCGTTGATGACCAGCGCGTCGCCGGCCTCGGCCCGGACCGCGGCCAACCAGTCGGCCTGCTCGCGCGGGTCGCGGAGGGCGCCGGTGGCGTGGTCGGAGTCCTCCAGGTTGCAGCCGACGGCGCCGGCCTCGGCGAGCCGGCCGACCAACTCCTTTGCGGACAGCCCGTATCCGGCCTCCACGTCCGCCGTCACCGGGACGTCCACGGCCCGGACGATCCGGGCGATCGCGGCGAACATCTCGTCGGCCGGGGTCGCGCCGTCCTCGTACCCGAGGGTCGCGGCGAGGCCCGCGCTGGGGGTGGCCAGGGCCGGGAAGCCGGCGTCGGCGAAGACCCGGGCACAGGCGGCGTCCCAGACGTTGGGGAGGATCAGCGGGTCGCCGGGGCGGCGGTCGTGGTGGAGGGCGCGGAGGGCCGCCGCGGGGGCGGTGCCGGTGGTGGTCACAGTTCCTCCCCGGGTGGCTGGCGGACGGTGACGTTGACGCGGTTCCAGTTGTTGATGGCGACGATCACGGCCAGCAGATGGGCGAGTTCGGCCTCGTCGAAGTGCGCGGCGGCCCGATCGTAGACCTCGTCCGGCACGAAGCCCTCGGTCAGGACGGTGACCGCCTCGGTGAAGGCCAGCGCCGCCCGCTCCCGCTCGGAGTAGAGGCCGACGGCCTCCTCCCAGGCGGGCAGCAGGTCGATCCGCTGCTGGTCGACGCCGGCCTCGCGGAGGTTGCGCACGTGCATGTCGATGCAGAACGCGCACCTGTTGAGCTGGGAGGCGCGCAGCACGACCAGTTCGGCCAGGACCGCGTCGCCCAGGCCCTTCTTGGCGGCCAGGGTGAGCTTGAGCTGGGCCTGGTAGAAGGCGGGGACGGTGTGCCAGAACGGCATGCGGTGGGTCATCGGGTTCACTCCTGTCCCGGGGCCATGCGGGTGGTCACGCCGAAGCGGTTCCAGGCGTTGATGGTGGTGATCAGGGCGATGAGCTGGGCGAGTTCGGGCTCGTCGAAGAGGGCGGCGGCGCGGTCGTAGACGGCGTCCGGCACGAAGCCGTCGGTCAGGACCGTGATCGCCTCGGTGAGCGCGAGGGCGGCCCGCTCGCGGTCGGTGTAGTAGCCGGCGGCCTCCTCCCAGGCGTTCAGGAGGACGATCCGCTCCTCGGTCTCGCCGGCCTTGCGGGCGTCGGTGGTGTGCATGTGGAGGCAGAACGCGCACCGGTTGAGCTGCGAGGCGCGGATCTTGACCAGTTCGGCCAGGGTCGGGTCGAGGCCCTTCCGGGCCGCCACCTCCAGCCCGATCATGGCCTTGTAGACCTCGGGGGCCAGCTCGGCCCAGCGCATCCGGGGGCCGTGCCGGTGGCCGGTCGCGGCCGCGGTGACCTGCGGTTCGTTTGCTGCGGAAGAAGTTGTCGAGTTCGTCATGCCTCCGACGCTACGCAGTGACTGGCACAAGAGTATGGTCCACTTCCATGGAGAAATCGCGGGCCACTTTTGGGCGGGACCTTCATCTGGACCTGGCCGGTCCCGGCGGGCTGCGGACCTCGCTGATGACCGCGCTGCGGGAGGCGGTGCGGTCCGGGCGACTGGCCCCCGGCACCCGGCTGCCGTCCTCCCGCTCCCTCGCCACCGACCTCGGCATCGCCCGCAACACCGTCGCCGACGCCTACGCCGAGCTGGTCGCCGAGGGCTGGCTCCGCGCCCGCCAGGGCTCGGGCACCGAGGTGGCCGACCGGGCCCTGCCGCGCGCGGGCCGCGCGGCGCCCCGGCGCACCCCGCCCCCGGCGCCCCCGTCCACCGGACCGCGCTTCGACCTCACGCCGGGGACCCCGGACGTCTCGTCCTTCCCCCGGACCGCCTGGCTGGCGGCGGCCCGCCGGGCGCTGACCGCCGCGCCCAACGAGGCGTTCGGGTACGGCACTCCGGCCGGCCGCCCGGAGCTGCGCGCGGTGCTCGCCGACTACCTCGCCCGGGCCCGCGGCGTGCGGGCCGACCCCGAACGGATCGTGGTCTGCGCGGGGTTCATGCAGGGGCTGGGGCTGCTGGCCCGGGCGTTCGCGGGCCGCGGCGGCGCCCTGGGCCGGATCGCCACCGAGTCCTACGGGCTGCGCCTCCACCGCGAGGCGATCACCCGCGCCGGGCTCGGCACCGTCCCGCTGCCGGTCGACGCGGACGGCGCGGACACCGGCCGGCTGACGGGCCTGGACCGCCTCCGGGCGGCCCTGCTCACCCCCGCCCACCAGTTCCCCACCGGCGTCCCGCTGCACCCGGACCGGCGGGCCGCGGCGGTCAACTGGGCGCGGGCCACCGGTGGTTACGTCCTGGAGGACGACTACGACGGCGAGCTGCGCTACGACAGACAGCCGGTCGGCGCCCTCCAGGGGCTGGACCCCGACCACGTCGTCTACCTGGGCACCGCGAGCAAGAGCCTGGCCCCGGCGCTGCGGCTGGCGTGGATGGTGGTGCCGGACCGGCTGATCGACCAGGTGCTGGAGATCAAGTCCACCGGCGAGTGGCAGTCCGGCACGCTGGACCAGCTCACCCTGGCCGAGTTCATCCAGTCCGGCGCCTACGACCGGCATCTGCGGGGGATGCGGCTGCGCTACCGGCGCCGGCGCGACCACCTGGTCGACGCGCTGGCCGAGCACGCCCCGCACGTCCACGTCTCGGGGATCGCCGCCGGGCTGCACGCGGTGCTCGAACTCCCGCCCGGGACCGAGCAGTCCATCGCCCAGGCCGCCCTGTGGCAGGGGCTCGCGGTGCACGGCCTGACCGAGTTCACCGACCCGGCGGCACCGGCGGTCGCCCGCGACGCCCTGGTCATCGCCTACGGCCGGCCGCCGGAGCACGCGTTCCCGGCCGTCCTGCACGCCCTGCTGCGGGCGCTGCCGCCGGCCGACTGACGCGGCGCGGCGGGCACCCATCCGGGGCCCAACGCGCCCGCCCCGCCGCCCCGTTCACGCCTCCCGCACGAACGACACCCGGTCGAGGCCCGGCCCGTCGTAGTCGCGGTGGACCGGCACCCCGGTGTCGTCGACGAGGTCGCCCGGCTCCATCCGGAAGCCCATCCGGGTGTGGTAGGCGATCGAACTGCGGTTGTTGGGGCTGGTGATGCAGCGGATGCGGCTCCGCCCCGCCGCGCGGGCGAGCGCGAAGAAGCGCCGGTAGAGCGCGCTGCCGACGCCGCCCCGCGTGCCGTCCGGGCAGACGCCCACGAAGTGGACGTAGGCGGCCTCCGGGTCGCTCTGCGAGAGGAAGCCGATCAGGAAGGCGTGCAGGGTGCCATCGGCCCGCTCGACCAGGAAGCTGGTGTCCGCGAAGTGCTGGAGGTACAACCGCGGCACCAGCAACTGCCGTTGCTGCGCACCCGCGGCGCCGCCCAGCCCGCCCCACCACTCGGCCAGCGCCACCTGGAGCCGCGCGTGATCCGCCGGCGTCGGGTGACGCAGCGCCAGTCCGGCCGGCAACTCGCCCGCACCCAGAGCGCTTTCCGCCATTCCGTCCTCCTCCGTCTGCGCTGTCGGTCTCTTCGGCCAGCCTAGGGGGAGGAGGTTGAGGGCGGTGGGTGGTGAGGGCTCAGGGACGCTTCGTCGGCACCGTCTTGGGGTCGGGATCGGCGGAAGAGCCGGTGCCGGGCTCGGCCGCGGTGGGGTCGTCGCGTTCGCCGGTGGACTCCTCCGTCGGTGCCTCGCCGAAGCGGGCCAGGGCGAGGGCCCCGACCACGGCGAGGGCGAAGCCGGTGAGCGCGAGCGGCATCAGCCCCTCGCGGGTGCGGTCGCCGAGCCAGGCGACGCCGACCACGGCCGGGCCGAGGGTCTCGCCGATCACCATGCCGGCGGTGGCGGTGGTGACCGAGCCGCGCTGGAGCGCGGAGGTCAGCAGCAGGAAGGCGGCGCCCCCGCCGATCAGCAGGGCGTAGGTGGCCGGGTTGGTCAGCAGCTCGACGGGCCGGAAGCCGTCGATGAGCCGCACCGCGACCTCGACGACGCCGAAGCCGAAGCCCGCGCCGAGGCCGAGCGCGGCGGCCCGGGCGCGGCCCGGCAACCGGCCGGCCAGCACCCCGCCGCCGAGCACGGCGAGCGCGAAGACCAGCACCCCGATGCGGAGCGCGGGGGTGCCCGAGCGGTGCCCCTCGGCGCCGGACGACAGCGCCAGCAGGGCCAGGCCGCCGCAGACCACCGCGACCGCGAGCCATTCGGCGCGCTTGAGGCGGGCGCCCAGGACGGGCGCGGCGACCACCGCGGTCACCGCGAGGGTCGCCGCCAGCGCCGCGCCGACCGTGTAGATCGGCAACGTCCGCAGCGCCACCAGCTCCAGCAGGAACCCCAGGCCGTCCAGCGACAGCCCCAGCAGGTACCGCCACTGGGTGAGCACCCGCAGCAGTAGCCGGGCGTCGACGCCGGACCCGGTGCCGGGCGGGGTGTCCCGCGCGGCCACGGCCTGGAAGACGGAGGCGGTGCCGAAGCACACCGCGGACGCGAGGGCACAGCTCATCCCGAGAACCATGGCCCGACTGTACGGGGGCGGCCGGGTGCGGGGGCACGGCGCGGGGGCCGGCCCGCTTACGCGCGAACCCGCCGCTACGCGCCCAGCACCGCGCGGAGTTGCTCGATCCCCCAGTCCAGATCCTCCTCGCTGATCACCAGCGGCGGGGCGATCCGGATCGTCGCGCCGTGGGTCTCCTTGACCAGGACGCCGCGGGCCAGCAGCCGTTCGGAGACGGCCCGGCCGTCGCCGCGCGAGGGGTTGACGTCGACGCCGGCCCAGAGTCCGCGGCCGCGGACCGCGTCCACCGCGCCACCGCCCACCAGCGGCGCCAGCGCGCGGTGCAGACGGGCGCCGAGCTCGGCGGCCCGCCGCTGGTACTCGCCGGTGCGCAGCAGCGCGATGACCTCCAGGCCGACCGCGCAGGCCAACGGGTTGCCGCCGAACGTCGAGCCGTGCTCGCCGGGCCGGAAGACCCCCAGCACCTCGCGGGAGGAGACCACCGCCGACACCGGCACCACCCCGCCGCCCAGCGCCTTGCCCAGGACGTACACGTCGGGCACCACGCCCTCGTGCTCGCAGGCGAAGGTGGCGCCGGTGCGGCCCAGCCCGGACTGGATCTCGTCGGCGATGAAGAGCACGTTGCGGGCCCGGGTCAGCTCGCGCACGCCGGAGAGGTAGCCGGGCGGCGGCACCAGGACGCCGGCCTCGCCCTGGATGGGCTCCAGCAGCACGGCGACGGTGGTGTCGGCGTCGACGGCGGCGTCCAGGGCGGCCAGGTCGCCGTAGGGGACGACGGTGAAGCCGGGGGTGTACGGGCCGAAGTCGGCGCGGGCCTCGGGGTCGGTGGAGAAGGAGACCAGGGTGATGGTCCGGCCGTGGAAGTTGTTCTCCGCGACGACGATGCGCGCCCGGCCGTCGGGGACGCCCTTGACCCGGTAGCCCCACTTGCGGGCCGTCTTGATCGCGGTCTCCACCGCCTCCGCGCCGGTGTTCATCGGCAGCACGAGCTCCATCCCGCACAGGTCGGCGAGTTGGGTGCAGAAGTCCGCGAAGCGGTCGTGGTGGAAGGCCCGGGAGGTGAGGGTGACCCGCTCCAACTGGGCGCGGGCCGCGTCCAGCAACCGGCGGTTGCGGTGGCCGAAGTTGAGCGCGGAGTACCCGGCGAGCAGATCGAGATAGCGGCGGCCGGCCACGTCGGTCATCCAGGCGCCGTCGGCGGTGGCCACGACGACGGGCAGCGGCCGGTAGTTGTGCGCGCCGTGCGCCTCGGCGGCGGCGATGAACGCTTCCGTGGATGTCACGGGCGACTCCATCCAACGGCCCGGACCTCCGGCCCGGGAGCTACGAACGGGCTGTGCCCCACTGGAGCGCGACCTCCGGCACCCCCGTGCCGCCCGCCGCGCGCTCCTCGCGCTCATTGTCACGCCGGCGCCCGCACCCGCGCAGGGCGTACGGGTCGGGCCCCCGCGCCCGCCTGGGCCCTCCGGCCCCCGCCGGGGTGCCCCGGACCTCCCCGCCCCCGCCCCCGCGGACCTGAGACAATGCATGCCATGGCTCTCCAGCGTCCTCGTGTGCTCTCCGGTATTCAGCCCACCGCCGGCTCCTTCCACCTCGGCAACTACCTCGGCGCGGTGCGCCAGTGGGTGGCGATGCAGGAGTCCCACGACGCCTTCTACATGGTGGTGGACCTGCACGCGATCACCGTCCCGCAGGACCCCGCGGAGCTGCGTCGCAACACCCGGGTCGCCGCCGCCCAGCTCCTGGCCGCCGGCCTGGACCCGGAGCGCTGCACGCTCTTCGTGCAGAGCCACGTCCCCGAGCACGCCCAGCTCGCCTGGGTCATGAACTGCGTCACCGGCTTCGGCGAGGCGTCCCGCATGACGCAGTTCAAGGACAAGTCGGCGAAGCAGGGCACGGACCGCACGACGGTCGGCCTGTTCACCTACCCCGTGCTGATGGTCGCCGACATCCTGCTCTACCAGGCCGACCAGGTCCCGGTCGGCGAGGACCAGCGCCAGCACCTGGAGCTGACCCGCGACCTCGCGGACCGCTTCAACACCCGCTTCGGCGACACCTTCACGATCCCCAACCCGTACATCGTCAAGGAGACCGCGAAGATCTTCGATCTTCAGGACCCCTCGATCAAGATGAGCAAGTCGGCCTCCTCGCCGAAGGGCATCATCGACCTCCTCGACGACCCCAAGGTCACCGCGAAGAAGATCAAGAGCGCCGTGACGGACACCGACACCGTCATCCGCTTCGACCGCGAGGCCAAGCCCGGCGTCAGCAACCTCCTCAGCATCATGTCCACCCTCACCGGCGAGGACATCCCGTCGCTGGAGCGTTCCTACGAGGGCAAGATGTACGGCGCGCTCAAGACCGACCTGGCCGGGGTGATGGTCGACTTCGTCACGCCGTTCCGCACCCGTACTCAGGAATACCTCGACGACCCGGAGACGCTGGACACGATCCTGGCCAAGGGCGCCGAGAAGGCCCGCGCGGTGGCGGCCGAGACCCTGGCCGCCACCTACGACCGGATCGGGTTCCTGCCGGCCAAGCGCTGATCCGTCGGGCCGGGACCGGCGACGGGGACGTGCCCATCGGGGCCGTCCCCGGCACACTGGCCCGGTACACCGCAAGGGTGCGCGTCCCCGCGGCGCGCGCCCCCGCGCCGGGGCGACCACGCCCGGGCACCACGCCACGGCGCGCACGCGTCGGGGCACCACGTCAGGAGGGAGAACGCAGTGGGGACCGTAACGCTCGGCGTTTCGCTCGCGGTCCCGGAGCCGTACGGCAGCTTCCTCCAACGGGAGCGCGAGGGCTTCGGGGACCCGGCCGCCCGCGGCATCCCCACCCACATCACCCTCCTCCCGCCGACCGAGGCGGACGCCGCGGCGCTGCCCGACGTCGAACGCCATCTCGCCGCGGTCGCCGCCGCCAGCCTGCCGTTCGCGCTGCGGTTGGCGGGCACCGACACCTTCCGGCCGCTGTCGCCGGTGGTCTTCGTCAAGGTCGTCGAGGGGGCGGCCGGCTGCGCCGCCCTCCAGGAGCGGGTCCGCGGCGCGTCCGGCCCGTGCGCGCGCGAGCTCCAGTTCCCGTACCACCCGCACGTGACGGTCGCGCACGGCATCGACGAGGCCGCCATGGACCGCGCCCAGGCAGAGCTGGCGGAGTTCTCGGCCGCCTGGACGGTCGGCGGCTTCGCGCTCTACGAGAAGGGCGACGACGAGGTGTGGCGGCTGGAGCGGGAGTTCCCGTTCGGGGCCGGCGGCGGCACGGTGGCGGTGCCCCGGCAGGCCACCGAGGCGGAGCTGCCCCGGTCGTCCGCCACGTCCCACCGCTGAGCGGACCCGCGCGCTCCCTTCGCCCCTCATCCGGCCGACGGCGCGCCGGGTAGCCGCCGCCCTCCGGGGTAGCCGGAAGCTAGTGTTCCGGATCAGTCGGGACGGCCGGCACGGGAGGGACGTACGGGGATGACGGGGACGACGGGCGGACGGGACGTACCGGGGAACGACCGGGACGGAGACGGGGGCGGGGCACCCCGGGAGGACCGGAACGGCACGCCTCCCCCGCCCATCGACGGCAACCCCCTCGGCTGGGCCACCAGCCTCCCCCTCATCGGCCCGCGGTTGGCCCCCGCCGTCCGCTGGCTGCTCGCCACCCACCTCTGGCGCGCCTACGACCGGATGCAACGGGTGCACTGGACCCGGCTGGCCGCGGCCATCACCTTCACCAGCTTCATCGCGCTCTTCCCGCTGTTGACCGTCGCGGCCGCGAGCGTCGCCGCCGCGCTCGGCACGGGTCAGGTGCACAGCCTGGAGGCGAAGCTGGCCGAGCAGGTCCCCGGCATCGCCGGCCAACTCGACCTCGCGGCGCTGGTGAACAACGCCGGCACCATCGGCCTGATCGCCGGCGCCGCGCTGCTGGTCACCGGCATCGGCTGGGTGCAGTCGCTGCGCGACTGCCTGCGGGCCGTGTGGGAGGCGCCCGCAGAGGACACCAACTTCCTGCTCGGCAAGGTCCGCGACGGCGGGCTGCTGCTCGGCCTCGGCGGGGTCGCGCTGGTCTCGGTGGGCTGCTCGGCGTTCGCGTCCGCGGCGGTGGGCCGGGCGGCGGCGGAGATCGGGCTGTCGAAGGGCGGCGCGGCCAGCATCCTGCTGTCGGTCGCCGGGTTCTGCATCGCGGTGCTCGCCGCCTTCGTGATGCTGGTCTTCGTCCTGACCAAGCTGGCCGGGGCCCACCCGCCGCGGCGCGCCGTCGTGGTCGCCGGCCTGATCGGCGCGGTCGGCTTCGAACTCCTCAAGCTGCTGCTCAGCGGCTATCTGCGGGACGTCGCCGCGCGCAGCATGTACGGCGCCTTCGGCACCCCCGTCGCGCTGCTGCTGTGGATCAACTTCACGGCCAAGCTGCTGGTCTTCTGCGCGTCCTGGACGGCCACCCAGGAGGCGCCCGCGGAGCCGACGCCGGCCCCCGCCCCGTCCGCCACCTGACGGGGCCGGGCCCGCCAACCAGCGGCGGCCCGGCCCGTCTTGGCGCTCTTGCTCGCTTCTGCGGCTACTTCTTCCGCCGGCTCCCGGAAGCGCCCCGGCGCCCCTGGACGGCCTCCGGCAGCGGTCGCCGCCGGCGGACCAGGAACGCCACCGCGCCCAGCAGGACCACCGCCCCGCCGCCGATGCCGACCGCGGTCCACGGCCCGCCCCAGCCGCTGCCGGAGTCCAGCGCGGCCTGGGCCTGCTGGTCACCGTTCTTCGCGTTGCCGTTTCCTGACCCGTCGCCGGCGCCCTTCGGCCCGACGAGGTGGCCGACCGGCTCCACCTTGCCGTCCGCGGAGAAGCCCCAGTCGAGCAGCTTGGCGGCCTCCCGGTACCCCTCGTTGTGCATCTTCTTCTCCGGGTGCATCACGGTGACCAGCAGCTTGCGGTCCCCGCGCTGGGCGACCCCGGTGAACGTGGACCCGGCGTTGGTCGTCGAACCGTTCTTCACGCCCGCGATGCCCGGGTAGGGCTTGACGTCGTAGTCGCCGCTGAGCAGCCGGTTGGTGTTCTGGATGCCGAAGCTGCCGCGCTTGCCGTCCTTGCCGACCTCCCCCGGGAACTGCGCGCTCGCCGTGGAGCAGTACTCCCGGAAGTCCGCGTTCTGCAGCCCCGCCCGCGCGAACAGGCTCAGGTCGTAGGCGCTGGACACCTGCCCCGGCGCGTCGTAGCCGTCCGGCGTGACCACGTGCGTGTCACTGGCGTTGAGCTGCTTCGCCCGCTGCTGCATCTGCTGGACCGTGGCCGCCGTCCCGCCGTTCATGGCGGAGAGCGTGTGCACCGCGTCGTTCCCGGACCGCAGGAAGACCCCCAGCCACAGGTCGTGCACGGTGTAGGTGAGGTTCTCCTTTATCCCCACCAGGCTGCTGCCCTCGCCCATGCCCGCCAGGTCGGTGGGTTTGACGGTGTACTTCTGGGTCTTGGGGAACTTCGGCAGCACGGTGTCGGCGAACAGCATCTTCAGGGTGCTGGCCGGCGCGAGCTGCCAGTGCGGGTTCTTGGCGGCCAGCACCTCGCCGGACTCGGCGTCCGAGACGATCCACGAGCGGGCGCTGAGCTCCTTGTCGTCCGGGAGCTTCGGCGCGCCCGCCTTGGGCTGCACCTGGACGCCGGGCTGCCCCAGGCGCTCCCCGCCGACCTGTGACATCTTCGCGGGCGGCACGGGCGCCTTCGGCGGCTGCCCGCCGTCCCCGGGGGCGGCATGCGCGGTGCCGATCATCAGCGGCGACGCCAATAGCGCGGAGGTCGCCAGCGCGGCGACGGTACGCACGGCGCGGACGGCGGACGGGGACGCGGAGGCACTCAAGGTCGTCGGCACGTCCGTGAACGTACCCGCCTGCGCCCGCGTCCTGGAACGCGCCCCACGGAAGAGTGCCCCTCCGAACGGCCGGATGGAGCCGCTGTCCATACTGGAACCCATGAAGCTCTCTCGCCCCGTGTCCTGGTTCCTGCTCGCCTTCGGGGTGTGGAGCTGGTGCATCTGGTTCACTTTCGCCAAGAATCTCTGGAAGGACGCCAGCGGTCTCGCCTTCGACGCGGCCGGGCATCCGACCGCGTACTTCTGGGTCCACCTGCTGCTCGCCGTGGTGTCCTTTCTCTTGGGGACGGCAATCGGCGTGATCGGGTTCCGGGGCGTGCGGGCGCTGCGCCGGGAGGCGGCGTCGGGCACGACCACCGAGGGGTGATCCGCGCGCTGCCCCTCGACCCGCCCGGAGTGACGCAGGTCTCACTCGATGGGGGACGTCCCCCGGGAGCGCCGACGGACAGCGGCCGCCTCCGACCCGGAGCGAACGGGCCCCGGCCGCCGCACAACTGCGCGACGCCCGGGGCCCGTTGACTCGGTGGAAGCCCCCTAGCGGCCCGCGAACTTGTTGCTGATCGTGGTGAAGACGCGCTGGGCGACCGGGCCGAGGTAGGGGCCGGCCTGCCAGCCCTCGGTCGGGTTGCCGACCGAGGTGTTGGAGACCAGCGTCAGCTTGCCGCCGCGGTTGACGAACCAGCCGCCGCCCGACGAACCGCCGGTCATGGAGCAGCCGATCCGGTCCATGGGCGGCGCGCCCTGGACGGCGGCGAGGCGCCCAGAGGGGCTGAGGCAGGACATCATCCGGGCGCCGTCGTAGGGCGCCGCGGCCGGGTAGCCGAACGCCTGGAGCTGGCCGATGCGGCCGGCGGGCGGGGGGTCGAACCAGACCTGGGCGGCCGCGCCGACGGACTCCTGGAGGGACCTGCCGCCGCCGTTCTCGGGACGGACGTGCAGCACCGCGTAGTCGTAGGGGGCGCCGGAGCCGGCGTCGGTCTCGCTGCCGCGGTCGATCCACTCCCCGGAGGTGGTGATCCAGTCGGCCCAGAACTTGCCGTAGGGCGTGACCTGTTGGGCGGGGGTGCGGCCGACCTGGCTCATGGGGACGCCGTTGTCGTTGTACGACGGCACGAAGATGATGTTGCGCATCCAGCCGCCCTGCCGGCCGGAGTGCACGCAGTGGCCCGCGGTCCACACGAGGTTGGACTTCCCCGGATGCGCCGGGTCCTCGACGACGGTGCCGGAGCAGACCATCGGGCCCTTGGGGCTGTCGAAGAAGATCTTGCCGACCGGGGCCATGTTGCGGTGGTAGGGGCGGGCCACCTCCTGGGCGGTGACCCGGGGCGGCGTGGGGTCGGTGGCGCCGTAACCGCTGTCCGCCGCGGTCGCGTTGACGTTGATGTCGGGGGCGGCCTTGGCCCGGGCGAGCCGGTCCGACTCCCAGTGGTTCTTGATGATCGGGTTGATGAAGTCCTGGGCGCGGTGCGCCCATCGACCCCAGTCCTTCCAGCCGCCGTCCTTCCACTTCTTGAGGTCGTCGAGGCTGGTGGGGGCTCCGTCGGGGAGGTGCGGGCCGGCGGCCTTGTTCTGGCCGGAGCCGGCCGAACCGCCGGACGCCGCCGCCGAGTTGGCGTCGGGGCCGCAGGCGGTGGCGGTGAGGGCGAGGAGGGCGGCGGTCGCGGCGGCGGCGAGGGCGGCGCGGCGGCGGGAGCGGGCGCGCGGCGCCGTCCCCCCGGGCCGTGCGGTCGGATCGGGCGGTGTGGGCTGGGTGTGCGGCATGGTGCGGGTCCCCCCTGGTGCGTATGTGCGGGCGGCGGGCCGAGGGCGGCCGGTCCGCCGCGGTGTTGCTGTCATGCCCCTGCTGGGGCGCGCCCTACTATGCCGTTCCACCGCCTCGGGCGGGCCGGCAGGCCGTGGCGGTGACGGGATCAGGACACTCAGTGGTGTCCTGCCCCGTCCGGACCGAGACCATCCGATATCGACCGACCGATCCCAAGGACCCACCGTGACCGACCGCGTCATCGACCGCCCCCGCAGCCGCGGGTTCCTGTTCCTCGACTCCCACCCCGCCGGGTGCCGGCAGTTGGTGAACGACATGTGGGAGGCCGTGACCGCCCCGACCGCGCCGCCGCCGGCCGACGGCCCGGTGGCCCTCGTCATCGGCTCGTCCGCCGGCTACGGCCTGGCCGCCACCCTGGCCGGGCTCAAGCGCGCCGGAATCCGCGGCATCGGCGTCTGCTTCGAGAAGCCGGCGAGCGCGCGGCGCACCGCCACCGCCGGCTGGTACCGCACCGCCGCCACCGCCGAACTGGCCCGCGGGGCCGGCCGGGACGTCGTCTTCCTCAACGGCGACGCCTTCTCCGACGGGCTCAAGGACCGGGTCGCCGAGGTGCTGGCGGAGCGCTTCGGCGGGCGGCTGGACTACCTGATCTACTCGGTGGCCGCGCCACGCCGGACCGACCCGGAGACCGGCACCACCTACGCGTCGGTGCTCCGGCCGATCGGCGCGGCGTCCCGCACCAGGACGCTGGCCTTCGACGACGCGGGCGCGCCCGAGGTCAAGGAGGTGCAGACCGAGCCGGCCGCCGGGGACGACCTCGCGCAGACCGTGGCGGTGATGGGCGGCGCCGACTGGGAGCGGTGGATCGAGCAGCTGGCCGGCCGGGGGCTGCTCGCCGACGGGTTCGCCACCGCCGCGCTCTCCTACATCGGCTCGTCGCTGACCGAGGCGATCTACCGCAAGGGCACCATCGGCGCCGCCAAGGCCCACCTGGAGGCCACCGCCCGCACCCTGGACAAGCGGCTGTCGGAGCTGGTCGGCGGGCGCGCGGTGACCTCCGTCAACGGGGCCGCGGTGACCCAGTCGTCCACCGCCATCCCCGGCATCGCGCTCTACGTCGGTCTGCTGCGCGGGGTGCTCGGCGCACGCCTGGTGCCGCCGACCGCGCAGCTCAGCGACCTGTGGGACCAGCTCACCGGCGTCCGCCCGTTGGCGCTGGACGAGGAGGGCCGGATCCGGCTGGACACCTGGGAGTTGACCGACGAGGTGCAGGCCGCGGTCGGCGAGCGCTGGCGGGCGGCGACGACGGAGAACATCGGGCAACTCGCCGACCTCGACTGGTTCCACGGCGAGGTGCACCGCCTCTACGGCTTCGCGGTGCCCGGTGTCGACTACGCGGCGCCGGTCGCCACCGAGGCGCCCTGGCCGGGGCAGTCGGCCTGACGGGAGGCAGCGGCGGCCCACGGGCGCGGTCAGCGCGGGTGGGCCGCCACCCGGGGATCTCTGCGGCCGGTCCCGACCCCGTGCCGGTACTGCTCGATCTGCTCGCGAGTCGGGTACCACTTCTTGTCGCAACGGTGGCACCACCAGCGCCAGTTGTCCCAGTGGACCTCGGTGGTGGTGGTGTCCTTCCACAGGCGGTCGTCGCAGTCGACGGTCGGGCAGTGCGGCGGCAGGGACATGGCGGACCGGACCTTCCGTGGGCGGCCGGGGCAGCGGAACCCCGGGGGTGGCTGGGCGACTTCCAGCGTGGGGCGCCGCGGGGTGCGCGGTGGCAGGGGCCGCGGGCGCGCCATACGATCGGGTGACCGCCGGCATCGCCGGGTGACGCGGCCATCCGACCCCCGCCCCGGCCCAGCCCCCCGGTGAACACGCAGGTCACCTTGGTCGCGCCGGCCCGAGCCCGGACCGGACATGCGATCACGGGTGATCAGCGATGCGATGGAGACATGGCCACGTGCAGGCGGGGCTCGGCGCGGCTGCACCGCCTCTTCGAATCGACCTGTGACCGCGCGCCGTGGGCGACGGCGCTTCAGTGCGGGCGGCACGCCCTGACCTACGCCGAGCTCGACGCCCGCGCCAACCGGCTCGCCCACCTCCTGTGCGCGCGGGGCATCGGCGCCGGCTCCCGGGTCGCGGTCCTGGTGCCGCGGTCGGTGGGGATGTACGTCGCGCTGCTGGCCGTGGGCAAGGCGGACGCGGCGTTCGTGCCGATCGACCCGGCGGCGCCGGCGGACCGGGCCGCCTTCATCGCGTCGGACGCCGGGGTGGACGCGGTCCTGACCGTCCCGGAGCTGGCACCGGAGCTGGCCGGCCGGCGCGCGACGGTGATCGAACTCGACGCGCTGGCCGGGGAGCTGGCCGCGGCGCCGGACACCCGGCCGGTGCCGTCGCCGAGCGCACCGGCGCCGGCCGCGGACCTGGACGACGCCCCCGACGACCCGCTCGCCTACATCATGTACACCTCCGGCTCCAGCGGCCGGCCCAAGGGCGTGGCCATCGCGCACTCCAGCGTCTGCGCCTTCCTCGCCGTCGTGCCGGACGCCTACGGCGTGCGGCCGGACGACCGGGTCTACCAGGGCATGACCCTCTCCTTCGACTTCTCCATCGAGGAGATCTGGCCCACCTGGACGGTCGGCGCGACCCTGGTCGCGGGTCCGGCCGGCGCCGGCCCGGTCCGGCTCGGCGCCGAACTTGCCGACTCCCTGGAGGAGTTGGGCATCACGGTCTTCTACTGCGTGCCGACGCTGCTGGCGACGATCCCCCGGGAGCTGCCGCGGGTGCGCACCCTCGTGGTCGGCGGGGAGCCCTGCCCGGCCGAGCTCGTGCGGCGCTGGAGCCGGCCCGGGCGCCGGATCCTCAACACCTACGGGCCGACGGAGACCACCGTCACCGCCACCGTCGCGGAGCTGCGGCCGGGCCGCCCGGTCACCATCGGCCGGCCGCTGCCCGGCTACACGGTGGCCCTGCTCGACGACCGGCTGCGCCCCGTGCCGGACGGGGCGGTCGGCGAGATCTGCGTGGGCGGCTCCGGCGTCGCCCGCGGCTATGTGGGGCGCCCGGAACTGACCGCGGAGCGGTTCGTCGCGCACCCGTTGGCGCCCGCCGGCGGCCGGCTCTACCGCACCGGCGACCTCGGCCGGCGCGCCCCGGACGGGGAGATCGAGTTCCTGGGGCGGGCCGACGACGAGGTGAAGATCCGCGGCTACCGGGTCGACCTCGGCGAGATCGACAACGTCCTGCTGGAGGAGCCCGCGGTGGCCGAGGCGGCGACCGCGCTGGTGACGCGGGAACGGCGGGACGGCCGGGGCGGGGACCGGGAGTTGTCCGCGTACGTGGTGCTGGCGCCGGGCCACACCGGCGGTGCCGGGACGGCGGGCGGGGACGCCCTGGCCGCCCGGCTGCACCGGCGGCTGCGCAGCCGGCTCCCGTCCTACATGGTGCCGCCGTTCCTGGACGTCCTCCCCCGCCTGCCGGCCCTGCCGAGCGGCAAGGTGGACCGCAGGGCGCTGCCCGCGCCGAGCGGTCGGCGACTGGGGGTGGTCGGCCAAGTGGTGGCGCCGCGGGGCGACTTGGAGGCCAGGGTGCGGGACGTGTGGGCCGAGGCGTTCGGCATGGGCCCGGACGCGCTCTCCACCGAGGCGGACTTCTTCGGGGACCTCGGCGGGCACTCGCTGCTCGCCGCCCAGGTCGTCTCGCTGCTGCGCACCCGCGGCATCGGGGGCGACATGGGCGTCGCGCTGCGCGACGTCTACGCCCACCCGACGGTGCGCGGCCTCGCGGCCCACCTGGCGGCGTTGAGCACCCCGGCGACGGCCGCCGGGGCCGCGGACGGCGGCCGGGCGTACGACGGGGACGGGCCGGGCGACCGCGACCGGAGGAGCGACGACCGCGAGGGCGCCGCCAACTCCCCCGACACCGCGGCCGGTTCGCCGCCCGTCCGCCCCCGCCCGCTGCGGCACCACGGCGCCCGGATCGCCGCCGCCGGCCTGGTCCAGGCCGCCGCGCTCTACCTGCTGCTCTTCCTCATGGCCCTCCCCCTCGCGGTCGTCTTCAGCCGGCAGGGCGGGGAGTTCACCGGCCGCGCGCCGGTCCCGCTGCGCCCCGTACTGGCCGTGCTGGTCGGCTACTTCGGGGTCCGCTGGCTGCTGCCGGTGGCCCTGGCCCGCCCGTTGGCGGCCGGCATCCGGCCGGGCCGCTACCCGTTGTGGGGCGGGACCTATCTGCGCCTGTGGGCGCTCGGCCTGCTGCTGAGCCTCGGCCCGCTGCCGGTGCTCAGCGGCTCCCCGCTGATGGGCCGTTACCTGCGGCTGCTGGGCGCCCGGATCGGGCCGCGGACGACGATCGCCACCGGCGTGGTCCCGCTGCCGTCGCTGGTCCGGATCGGCGCGGACGCCTCGGTCGGCTACGGCGTGACGCTGCGCGCCTGGCGGGTGGCGGACGGCTGGGTCACCGTCGCCCCGATCGACATCGGCCCGCGCGCCTACGTCGGGGCGCACGCCGTGCTGGAGCCGGGCGCCCGGATGGCGGCGGGTTCCGGGCTCGGCGAGCAGTCGGTGCTCGGGCGGGGCGAGAGGGTGCCGCCCGGCGCCCGGTGGGCCGGCTCGCCGCCGTCCCCGGTGCCGGCGCTGGCCCCGACCGTCGAGGAGATGCTGCGGGCCGGCGGCACGACCGAGCCCGGCCGGCCCCGGCACGCCGCCGCCGCGCTGCTGGGGACCGCCTTCCTGGAGGTCCTCCCGTTGGCCGTCGTGGCGCCGGGCACCGCGCTGGTGTGGTGCTGCTGGCTGGCCTGGGGCAGCGGGCCGGCCCTTGCCGCCACCCTGGTCGTCGCCGCCCCGCTCTACGTCCTGGCCGTCTGCGCCGCGATCGCGCTGGCCAAGCGGGTGGTGCTGGCCCGCACCCCGGTCGGCACCCACCCGGTCCGCTCCGCGCTCGGCGTCCGCAAGTGGTTCTCCGACAAGCTGCTGGAGTCCAGCCTGGCCCTCACCAACTCCCTCTACGCCACCCTCTACACGGTCCCCTGGCTGCGGCTGCTGGGCGCCCGGATCGGCGGCGGCGCCGAGGTCTCCACCGCCGCCCACCTCGACCCGGACCTGCTGGCGCTCGGCGAGGGCTCGTTCGTCGCGGACCTGGCCGGGATCGGCGGGGCCGCGTTCGCCGGCGGCCGGGTGGACTGCCGCCGCACCGAGGTCGGCCGCCGCGCGTTCGTCGGCAACGCCGCGTACCTGCCGGCCGGCACCCGGACCGGGCCGGGCTCGCTGATCGGCGTCGGCACCGTCCCGCCCGGCGACGAAGTGCCGCCCGACACCGCCTGGTTGGGCTCGCCCGCCATCCACCTCCCGCGGCGCCAGAGCAGCGGCAGCTACCCGGAGGAGCTGACCTTCCGCCCCACCCGCCGGGCGGTCCGCCGCCGACTGGCCATCGAGTACTTCCGCGCCACCGTGCCGGCGACCCTCATCGGCGCCGCCACCTTCCTCTTCCTCCTCGCCCTCTCCGGCGTCGCCCACGACCCGCACCCGGCCGTCCCCGTGCTCCTGGCCCCGCTCCTGTTGATGTCCGCCGGCCTGGCCGTCACCGTCGCCTGCGCGGCGCTCAAGTTCCTCGTCGTCGGCCGCTACCGGCCCCGCGTCGAGCCCCTGTGGAGCTGGTTCGTCCGCCGCACCGAGTTCGTCACCGGCCTCTACGAGGCGGCCGCCGTCCCCGCCGGTCTGGCCGCCCTCACCGGCACCCCGTTCCTCCCGCCCGCCCTCCGCCTCTTCGGCGCCCGGATCGGCCGCCGGACGTGGCTGGGCACCACCTTCCTCACCGAGTTCGACCTCGTCGACGTCGGCGACGAGGCGGCGGTCGGCCCGGGCGTGAGCCTCCAGACGCACCTGTTCGAGGACCGGGTCATGAAGATGTCAAAAGTGACCGTCCGGGCGGGCGCCACCGTGGGTAGCCGTGCGATCGTGCTCTACGACGGCGTGGTGGGAGAGGGCGTCTGGCTCGACGCCCTCTCCCTGGTCATGAAGGGCGAGTACCTCACCCCCGGCACGGCCTGGCGCGGCGTCCCCGCCCAGGGGTTGGCCGTCCGCACGGCCGACCACTCCCCTCCCGCCCGCACCCCACACCCCACCAGCCCCTGACGGTGAACACCATGTCCCCTCCCACCCGCTTCCTCGCCTCCCTCCGCCGCACCCTCGCCACGCGCAACGCCCCAAAGACCCCGCTGCCCGCCCCCGGCGACCGCCCCCTCGCGCTGGTCTACCGCGGCCCGGCCGCCCGCCCCGCCGGCTGCTCCGAGGCGGTCGCCGAACTGCTGGCCGCCGGCCCCTGGGACCTCGACGTCCGCTACACCGGCCCGCACGAGGACATCCCGCTCTCCGCCGCGTCCCTGGCCCACGCCCACCTCTACGCCCAGCCCGGCGGCGGCTCGTTGGCCCCCGCCTACCGCCGCATGCACAAGCACGCCGACGAGATCCGCGACTACGTCCACGGCGGCGGCCGCTACCTGGGCTTCTGCCTCGGCGGCTACCTCGCCGGCGACGACCCGGGCTTCGACCTGCTCCCCGGCGACACCGACCAGTACATCGTCACGCCGGGCGCCACCGTCACCCACGACCGCGACACCGTCGTCGAGACCCAGTGGCGCGGCCAACCCCGCACCGTCTTCTTCCAGGACGGCCCGCACTTCCTCCTCGACCCGGGCGCCGACGCCACCGTCCTGGCCACCTACCCCAACGGCACCGTGGCCGCCGTCGTCGCCCCCTGCGGCACCGGCCGCGTCGCCGTCGTCGGCCCCCACCCCGAGGCCACCGACGACTGGTTCCTCGACGAAAGCCTCCCCCTCCACCACACCCACGACCTCGCGGTCGACCTGGTGAACGAACTACTGGCGGAGTGAAGGCGGGACATCACCGAGCGGCCAAGTCCCCAGCCTGCGCGGGCGCTTGGACCGGGAGGTCATCATGCCGCGGGTGACGCCGGAGCAAGAGCCGGCAGTCGGTCGCCCTGGACCTGTCGCCAACCTTCTCTGCGATCCGCAGACCGTCCTTGAGCCGCTCGCATTCGAGGCAGATCGCGGCGGTCACGAGCACCGCCCCCGCTCACGATCAGGCTGGAGCTCGGCGGGCACGTCCAATTGTCTCGCATGGTTGGCGATCTCGGCGTTGCGGCCCTGCACGGTGAGATGACGGCCAGCCTGGCGGGCCGCATCCCGCTGGCGCGTAAGTGCCGTGCAGATGTCGCAATCGGCGGGCTCGTCGACAAGGGGCATCGCTCCACCTTTCGTCGGAGCTCAGCACGGCAATCATGTCGCTATTCACGAAAAGCAGCAAGGTACTCTTTCGGGTGTTCGCTTACCGTGTAGAGCAACAACGCCGGAAGAAGACCTACGACTTCGCAGGAGGGACGCCATGGGCACCAGTAAGTGGGTCAGCACCTCGATGCCGTACCTGACCCCCGGAGACAAGAGCCCGTCCGACCTCTGGGGCGCCGAGACCGCGTCCAAAGGCCGCCGCGGCACTCAGCGCGTCGTCCGCGCCGAGGAGGTCGCGCCGCCGGATGAGGTGGCCGAGCTACTGGGAACGCCCGTGGGAGAGGCCGTAGTTGTGCGCCGTCGCATCATGTACCTCGACGACGAGCCGTGCGAGTTGACGGACACCTTCTACCCGAGCCACATCGCCCGCGGCACCCGGCTCGCGGGGACGGCCAAGATCCCCGGCGGTGCCGTCAAGCTGCTCGCCGAACTGGGACACGTAGGCGTGCGGGTCCACGAGGACGTGACCGCCCGCATGCCGAGCGAGGAGGAACGCAAGACGCTACAGATCGGCCCCCTCGAACCCGTGCTACAGCTGACGCGCCTCACACTGGACGGCGACGACCGGCCGATCCAGGTCGACATGATGGTCATGCCCGCGCAACGTCAACGACTGCGTTACGAGCTCAGGATCGGATGACCGTGCCCAAGACCGAAGCCGACGCATACGACCGCCGCTCGCTGCACGAGCGGGTCGCCGCCGATCTGCGCGAGGAAATCATGAGCGGCGATCTCGCTCCGGGCGCCAGACTGCCGTCCACCACACAGCTCAAGGAGCGGTTCTCCGCCTCGAACGCCACCGTGCAGAAGGCGCTGCACCTCCTGAAGGACGAACGCCTCGTCGTCGGACGCCCCGGTGCAGCCGTCACAGTCCGCGAACACCGGCAGCGGACCATGCGGCCGGCCTCGTACATGGCCCCGGCAAAGGACGGCGAGCCGTACCGCTGGCTCGCCGAGGCGACGAAGCAGGGCGGACGCGCACGGAGCGAACTCCTTGAGGTGGCGGAGGCAACGCCGCCCGCGGACGTCGCGGCAGCGCTCGGACTGACCGCGGGCGGCACGGCCCTGCTCCGCCGCCAGGTCCTCTTCATCGACGACGAACCCGTGGAACTCGTCAAGTCCTACTACCCGTTGGAGATCGCCCGCGGCACCGCGATGATGGAGCGTCGCAAGATCAAGGGCGGCACTCCGACGCTCCTCGCCGAGCTGGGATACCCGCCCCGACTCAGCGTGGACCGGGTCTCTGCCCGGGTGCCCACACAGGAGCAGTACACCGCGCTCCAACTCTCCAGCAGCCTGCCGGTCCTGCGGACGCTGCGCGTCGTCCACACCGATGACGAACGCCCCGTCGAGGTCACCGTCATGGCCAAGGCCGGCCATCTCTACGAGCTGCAGTACGAGTTCGTCCCGGAGTGAGGGGAATCACCGTCACGGATGGGCCTCCGAGCTCCAACACGCCCATCGGGCGGGCCCGTTCAGGAAGAACGGGCCCGCCCGATGGTGTTCAGGACGACGGTGTGGCTGCGGCTACTTCTTCGGCAGCCACTGCTTCCAGACGTCCGGGTGTTCCTGGACCCACTGCTTGCCCGCTTCGTCGGCGGACAGGCCCTTGGAGGCGATGAGTTCGGAGACCTCGTTCTGGTCCTTCTTGTCCCAGCGGAAGTTCTTCAGGAACTGCGCGGCGGTGCTGTTGCCCTTGGCGAAGTCGGTGTTGAAGTACTTCTGGAGGGGGGTGGTGGGGTACGCGCAGTCGATGGAGTCCGGGTCCTTGGCACCCTTGGCCGCGCAGGCGTCGGTGTACTTCGGGAGCTTGACCTCCACCATCGGCACCTGGTTGAAGAGCCACTGGGGCTCGTACCAGTAGGTGAGGAACGGCTTCTTCTGCTTGGCGAACTGCTGGATCTGGGTGATCTGCGCGGCCTCGGAGCCCGCGAAGACGATCTGGTAGTTCAGCTTGAGGTTCTTCACCAGGGCCTTGTCGTTGGTGACGTAGGACGGCGAACCGTCCATCAGCTGGCCCTTGTTGCCGCTCTCCGAGGTGCGGAGTTGGCTGGCGTACTTGTTGAGGTTCTTCCAGTCGGTGACGTCGGGGTGGGCGTCGGCCCAGTACTTGGGCACCCACCAACCGATGTGGCCGATGACGCCGTTGGGGCCGCCCGCCGTGATCGTCTTCTTGTCCTGGACGTAGCGCTTCTCCTGGTCGGGGTGGCCCCAGTCCTCCAGGATGGCGTCGACCCGGCCCTGGCTGAGCGCGTCCCAGGCGGGGATCTCGTCCACCTGGACGGTGTCGACGTGGTAGTCCAGCTCGTGTTCGAGCAGGTACTTCGCCACCGCCACGTTGGCCTGGGCGCCGACCCAGGTCTGGACGGAGAGGGTGACCGACTTGGACCCCGCGGCGGCCGCGAACGGCGATGCCTGCTTGGTCATGTCGGCCTTGCCGCAGGAGGACAGGGAGGCGACCAGCACGCCGGTCGCGGCGGTGGCGGCGAGCGCCCTGGCCAGGGTCCGGGTGCGCTTCGAGGTGCGGGACATGGTCAGGCTCCCTTCCCGGTCGTGCGCCGTTCCGTGGGCTGGGTGACCCGGTCCAGCATCAGGCCCAGGCAGACGATGGCGATGCCCGAGACCAGGCCGAGGGCGAGGTCGCCGCGGGCCAGGCCGGTGACCACGGAGTAGCCGAGCGCACCGCTGCCGACTAGGCCGCCGATGATGACGACGGCGAGGACGAGGACCACGCCCTGGTTGACGGCCAGCAGCAACGCGGGCCGGGCCAGGGGCAGTTGGACCTGGCGGAGGGTCTGCCAGCGGGTGGCGCCCAGCGAACTGGCGGACTCCATCGCGCCGGGGTTCACCTGGCGCAGGCCTTGGGTGGTGATCCGGATGACGGCCGGCAGGGCGTAGACCACGGCCGCGGCGATGGCCGGGGCGCGGCCCACCGCGAACAGCGCGACGACCGGGATCAGGTAGACGAACTGCGGCATGGTCTGCATGACGTCCAGGATCGGCCGCAGGAACGCCTCGAAGCGCTTGCTGCCGGAGGCCAGGACGCCGATGCCGACGCCCAGGACCAGGGTCACCACCAGGGCGGCGATGACCTGGGAGAGGGTGTCCATGGACGGGCCCCACACGCCCAGCACGCCGATGACGGCCATGGCCAGGACGGCGGTGAGCGCGGTGCGCCAGGTGCCGATGAGCCAGGCCAGCGCGGCGACGATGAGCAGCACGCCGTACCAGGGCAGGGCGGTCAGGCCGTCGCGCAGCGGGTTGAGCACCCAGTTGGTGAAGTGCGCGGCCCAGTCGGCGGTGCCGCCGACGACCGGGACGCCGGAGTAGAGGTGGTTGACCATCCACTCCTTGGCGTCGTTGACCGGGCGGGCGATGGCGAGCGTCGCGCCGGCGGGCCAGATCGTGGAGCCGGCCAGCCGGCCGACGAGCGCGCACACCGCGGTGAGCGCGGCGACCCCGACCCAGGCGGGCCAGCCGGTCAGCAGCCGGTGGCGGCCGGCGGACGGGTTCGCGCCCAGCCTCTCGCCCGCCGCGGCGGTGGTGCGGTCCATGACGATGGCCAGCAGCACGATCGGGATGGCGGCGGCGAGCGCGGTGCCGACGTCGACGGAGGCGAGCGCCTGGTAGACGCGGTCACCGAGTCCGGCGGCGCCGATCATCGAGGCGATCACGGCCATGGACAGCGCCATCATGATCGTCTGGTTGAGGCCGAGCAGGAGCTCCTTGCGGGCCAGCGGCAGCCGGGCGGTCAGCAGGCGCTGGCGCCCGGTGGCGCCGAGCGAGGAGACCGCCTCCAGCACGCCGGCGTCGGCGCCGCGCAGGCCGAGCGCGGTGAGCCGGGCCATCGGCGGCGCCGCGTAGATCACGGTGGCCAGCAGCGCGGCCGGCACGCCGATGCCGAAGATCATGACGACCGGCAGCAGGTACGCGAAGGCCGGCAGCACCTGCATGGTGTCCAGGACCGGGCGCAGGACCTTGAACAGCCGCGGCGAGAGGCCGGCGGCCAGGCCGAGCAGGGCGCCGACCACGACCGAGGCGAACACCGCCACGATCATCAGGGCCAGCGTCTGCATGGTCGGGACCCACATCCCCAGCACCCCGCTGACCAGGAAGGACACCAGGGCGACGGCGGCGATCCGGAGGCCGGCGACGCGCCAGGCCAGCAGCGTCACGCCGGCCGTCACACCGGTCCAGCCGAGGGCCAGCAGCACCAGGTAGACGGCGCGGACGGAGAGCACCACGGCGTTGCTGAGGTGACCGAGGACGTAGACGAACAGCCAGTTGCTGTCGCGGTTGTCGATGATCCAGTTGCTGGCGTGATCGAGCGGCCCGGAGACGTCGACGGTCAGCGCGCTGGGCCAGGCGGCGCCCGGCCACTTGGCCTCGATGAGGGGGATCAACACCGCCGCGGCGACGGCGAGCAGCAGGATCTTGGCGAGACCGCGGCGGCTCAACAGGCCCTGGAGGGGCCCGAGTTTGCCGACGGCGCCCAGGCCGCCAGCAGTGGGGGGTGCGGCGGTGCTCATGCTGATACCTCGCTTCGCGAGGCCCTGCACGCCCACGGCACGCACCTTGGGATTATTCGCCCGCTGCGCTCGCTCATGCCCGACCCCGCTTCACCGTGCCGGCCGGCACGTTCATCGCGGCGGCGCGCTGGGCGTGGCGCCACTGGCGGAGCAGGACGGCGCGCAGCCGGGCCCGGGGGCCGACCGCGGGCGCGCGGGGTATGACGGCGCGGACGGCACCGCGGTAGGGGGCGGCGGCGTACATCAGGCGGCCACCTCCCCCAGCTCGTCGTGCGACGCCGAGTTCCGGGCCACCACGTTCAGCAGGCAGGCGCTGTCGACGATGCCCAGGCAGCGGCCGTCGTCGACGATCCGGACGGGGCCGCCGGTGCGGGCGACCGCCTCGATCGCGTCGCAGATCAGGGTGTCGGGGGTGAGCGCGGGGCCCTCCGCGGCCTCGCCGGCCTCGGCGGGGCGCATCGCGCGGCGCACGGTCAACACCTGCTCGCGCGGCACGTCCCGGACGAAGTCGCGGACGTAGTCGTCGGCCGGCGAACCGACGATCTCCTCCGGGGTGCCGAGCTGGACGATCTCGCCGTCCCGCATCAGGGCGATCCGGTCGCCGATCCGCAGCGCCTCGGCGAGGTCGTGGGTGATGAAGACCATCGTCCGCCCCTCCTCGACGTGCAGGCGGACGACCTCCTCCTGCATGTCGCGCCGGATGAGCGGGTCCAGGGCGCTGAACGGCTCGTCGAACAGCAGGACTTCGGGGTCCACGGCGAGCGCGCGGGCCAGCCCGACGCGCTGCTGCTGACCGCCGGAGAGCTGCCCGGGACGGCGCTTCTCCAGGCCGGCCAGGCCGACCTTCTGCACCATCTCGGCGGCCCGTTCGCGGCGTTCGGCCTTGCCCATGCCCTGGATCTCCAGGCCGTAGGCGACGTTGTCCAGGACCGTGCGGTGCGGCAGCAGGCCGAAGTGCTGGAAGACCATGGCGGCCCGGCGGCGGCGCAGTTCGCGCAGCGCGGTGCGGTCCATGGCGCGGACGTCCTCGCCGTCCATCTCCAGGGTGCCGCCGGTCGGCTCGATCAGCCGGGTCAGGCAGCGCACGAGGGTGGACTTGCCGGAGCCGGAGAGCCCCATGACCACGAACGCCTCGCCCTTGCGCACGTCGAAGGAGACGTCGCGGACGGCGGCGGTGCAGCCGGTCCGCTCGCGCAGCTCCTGGGCGCTCAGCCCGGTCAGCGAGGCGTCCTCGGGGATCCGCTCGGCCTTGGGGCCGAAGACCTTCCACAGGTTGCGGACGGAGAACACCGAGGGCCGCTCGTCGGCGGCCGAACCGGCCTCCCCGGCCCGGAGTTCGGCGGCCGCGGTGGCTTCGGCGCCGCCCTCGGAGGTCTGCTCAGCTGCCTTGTCGGCGGCCTGGTCGGCGTTCATCCCGCCGTTCTTCTCGGCGGCGGTATCGGCGGGCGCGCTGGCCATCACGCGTCACCCCCCTGAGCCGGGGTCTCGCGGAGCAGTTCGGCGCACTTCTCCCCCACCATCAGCACGCCCAGCATCGGGTTCACCGCGGGCATGGTCGGGAAGACGGAGGCGTCGGCGATCCGGATGCCGGACAGGCCGCGGATCTTCAGCTCCGGGTCGACGACCGCGAGCGCGTCGTCCTTGGCGCCCATCTTGCAGGTGCCGGCGGGGTGGTAGACGGTGTGCGCGGCCTTGCGGACCAGCTCGCTGATCTCGGCGTCGTCGGTGACCTCGGGGCCGGGGAAGACCTCGCGCTTGAGCCACTTCTTGAACGGCTCGGCCTCGGCGACCTTACGGGCCAGCTTGATGCCGTCGACGAGGGTCCGTCCGTCGTAGTCGCCCTCGTCCTCGAAGTACCTGAAGTCCAGCGCGGGCTTGACCTCGGGGTCGGCGGAGGTCAGGTAAAGCCGGCCGCGGGCGCGGGACTTGGGGATGTTGGGGGTCATCGAGACGCCGTGCTCGGGGCGCTCGTAGCCCAGCCGCTCCGGGTTGTCCGTGAACGGGATCTGGTAGAAGTGGAACATCAGGTCCGGGCCCTTGTGGGCCGGGTCCCGCTTGATGAACAGACCGGCGTCCGAGTCCATCGCGGAGTTGTCGGGGAGCGGCCCGTTGGTCTCCCAGACGATGACCGACTCGGGGTGGTCGATCAGGTTCTCACCGACGCCCGGCAGGTCGAGCACGCACTCCATGCCCAGCGCCTCCAGGTCCTTCCGCGGCCCGATGCCGGAGTGCATCAGCAGCCGCGGGGTGTCCACCGCACCGGCGCACACCAGCACCTCGCGGGCGGCCTCGACGTAGACCTCCTCGCCGTCCTTGGTGCGGACGTGGACGCCCTTGGCGCGGGTGCCGTCGAGCTCCAGCTTCGTCGCCCAGGTCTCCAGCATCAGCGTGAGGTTGGGGCGGTCGCCGGCCTCCATGTGCGGGTGGAGGTAGGCGACGGAGGCGGAGGACCGCTTGTTGTTCTCCGGGTGGTAGGAGAGGTCGAAGAAGCCGACGCCCTCGTCGAAGGGCTGGTCGTTGAAGCCGACGACCTCGGGGACGCCCAGGGCGCTCTTGGTGGCCTCGATCCAGTCGGTGGCGATCTGGTTCTGGTCCTTCTTGGCCACCCGCACGATGTTGTTGCGCAGCTTGCCGAAGTAGGGGTCCATGGCCTTGGCGCCCCAGCCGGTGGCGCCGGCCGCCTCCCACTCGTCCCAGTCGGACGGCAGCGGCTTGAAGGAGATCAGGGTGTTGTGCGACGAGCAGCCGCCGAGGACCTTGGCGCGGCTGTGCAGGATGTGCGAGTTGCCGCGGGGCTGCTCGGTGGTCGTGTACTCGTAGTCCAGGTCGCCGCCGAGCAGGCCGAGCCACTTGCGCAGCGTCAGCACGTCCTCGCGGTCGATGTCGGAGGGGCCGCCCTCGATCACCGCGACGGTGGTGTTCGGGTCCTCGACGAGGCGGGAGGCGATGACGGAACCGGCGGTTCCACCGCCGACGACAACGTAGTCGTACACGGGCATGAGGAGGTGCTCCTTACTGCGAAGTGCGCGCGGGGCCCGGGGTGTTGAGCGGCCCCGGGCCGGAGGAGGGGCAGGGCGTACGGGTCAGCCGGCGAACCAGCGGACCGGCTCGGGGCGCAGGTTCTCGTAGATGTGCTTGCTCTCCCGGTACTCGTCGAGTCCGGTCGGGCCGAGCTCGCGCCCGATGCCGGACTTCCCGAAACCGCCCCATTCGGCCTGCGGCAGGTAGGGGTGGAAGTCGTTGATCCACACGGTGCCGTGCCGCAGCCGCGCGGCGACCCGGCGCGCGCGGGCCGTGTCGGCCGAGAAGACCGCCCCGGCCAGCCCGTACTCGGTGTCGTTGGCGAGCGCGATGGCCTCGTCCTCGGTGGTGAAGGTCTCGACGGTGAGGATCGGCCCGAAGGTCTCCTCACGGACGACCTTCATCTCGCGGTGGCAGCCGTCCAGCACGGTGGGCTGGTAGAAGTAGCCGCCGGCCGGCCGGACGTCGCTGGGCTCCGGGCGGGCGCCGCCGCAGCGCAGCTTGGCGCCCTCGGCCAGCGCGGAGGCGACATACGCCTCGACCTTGTCGAGCTGCTGCTGGGAGACGAGCGGGCCGCACTCGACGCCCTCCTCGGTCCCGCGGCCGAGCTTGATCTTCTCGGCGCGGCGGGCGAGTTCGGCGACGAAGCGGTCGCGGACCGACTCCTCGATGATCAGCCGGGCGCCGGCCGAGCAGACCTGACCGCTGTGGATGAAGGCCGCGTTCAGCGCCTGGTCGACGGCGGTGTCGAAGCCCTCGTCGGTCGCGCAGGCGTCGGCGAACACCACGTTGGGGTTCTTGCCGCCGAGCTCCAGCGCGATCTTCTTGGCGCCGGCGACCGCCGCCGCGCCCGCCTTCGTCCCGCTGGCCAGGCCGCCGGTGAACGAGAACAGGTCCACGTCCGGGTGGTCCGCCAGCCGCTGCCCGACCGGGAGGCCGGCACCGGTGACGATGTTGGCGACGCCGGCCGGCAGACCCGCCTCGACCAGCAGCCGGATCAGGTACACCGTCGAGAGCGGGGTGACCTCGCTCGGCTTGATGACGAAGGTGTTGCCGGCCGCCAGCGCCGGGGCGATCTTCCAACTCGCCTGGAGCAGCGGGTAGTTCCAGGGGGTGATCATCGCGCAGACGCCGACCGGCTCGTGCACGACGATGCTGTGGATGTCCGCGGAGCCGGCGTCCACGACCCGGCCGCCGCTCTCGCCCACGACCTGGTCGGCGAAGTACCGGAAGGCGTCGGTCACGCAGTCGACGTCGACCCGGCCCTCCTCCAGGGTCTTGCCGGTGTCCCGGCTCTCGATCAGGCCGATCTGCTCGCGGTCGCGCTGGAGCAGGTCGGCGACCCGGCGCAGCAGCGCCGCCCGCTCGGCCACGGGGGTACGGGGCCACTCCCCGGTACCGCCGGCGAAGGCCGCCTTGGCCGCCGCGACGGCCGCGTCCGCGTCCTCGGCGCCGCCCTCGGCGACCACCTGGAGCGTCGTCGCGTCGGCGGGGTCCAGGACCTCCCGCGTGGCGCCTGCGGCGGCCGCCCGCCACTCGCCAGCTACGTGAATGGTCTCGCTTGTCTCAGTTGCCGACACGACGTCCTTCTGCCTTCCGTTTTCGATCTGCGCGGCCGGCGGACCCGGCTACGCGGTGCGTGCACTGGTTCAACCTCTGGCCCGCCAGCAACGGGGACCCCTAACCCAAACCCGCGTTCCTATGCCCAAACATTCATCGAAAGTGACCCGAGTCACCCGAAGCCGCCAGACTTCTCCGCATGCGCCCGAATAGACCGGAAAGTACCCTGAATAGCCGTATGCCCGCCAAGGAGCCTTCCGGACGGCCCGCAGCGGTCCCCTGGGAGCGCCTTTCCTGCCGAAAGGTGCCGAGATGCCCCGTAAATGCCGTACCTTCACCGCTTTGACCTGCGGAGCGGTCGCCGCGACCGTGGCCGCCGTGTGCGCCGCCGGCCCCGCGACCCCGGCCGACGGCTCGGGCGACGAGGGTGACCTCGCGCACGAGTCCGCCCAGCAGGTCGCAGGCGACGCCCTGCACGCCCTGCTCGGCGCGAAGTCGCTACGGCTGCGCACCGAGTCCAGCGCCGACGCCACCAAGCTGGACCTCACCCTCGACCGGACCGGGAACTGCGCCGGCAACATCAGCAAGGGCCCGCTCGGCCGGGTCGACCTGATCAAGCGCGGCAAGGACGTCTGGCTCAAGCCCGACGCCGCCTTCTGGAAGAGCCAGCTCCCCGGCGACGAGGGCAACACCGCGGCCCGCACCTACCGGGACCGCTACCTGCACGGCACCACCGACGACGACTTCCTCAAGGGCCTCGCCACCGCCTGCGACCTCACCGCCTTCCAGAAGTCGGTGGCCCCGCAGCCCGCCGACCCACAGGCCCCGCCGGCCCCCTCCGTCACCCTCACCAAGGGCCGCCCCACCACCCAGGAGGGCACCCGCGTCCTGCCCGTCGTCAAGAAGACCAAGGACGCCACCCAGACCGTCTACGTCGCCATCGAGGGCACCCACTACCCGAGGAAGCTCACCACCGAGGTCGACGGCGAGACCGGCACCGTGCTGCTCAGCAACTACGACCAGCCGGTCCCCTCGCACACCCCCGACCCGGCCAAGACGGCCGACATCTCCGTGCTGGAGGGCGGCGGCGGACAGCAAAGCGTCTGACACCGGCGCCCCCAACACACGGTGCGCACCGCGCCGTTCGCACGTACGTATCCCGAAGACGGCGACTACGAGAACGACATCACCGTCCCTTACGGCGAACCGATCGACCTCACCGGCGCCCCCCTCGGCATGGCCCTCTCGACCACGGATTTCCCCCGGGGCTGAGCCCCGGCCCCGGCGAGCCGTCCCGGGCGCCCGGGTGGTGCGCGAGAAACTGCCGCCATGGCGAGCAAGGCACCCAAGGCAGTTCTCCAGGGCGGTCCCGAGGGGATCAACGAGCGGATCGTGGAAGTGGACCCCGGCGGGGGCGACCTGAAGGTCCCCTACCGCGGCGGCTACGAGCACTTCCGGCCGACGCCCCGGCAGTGGGACACCGCCGACGGGCGGCTGCCGGTCTACGAGTGGTGGGAGCGGACCGAACTCCCCGGATAGCGGCGGCCGGTGGCCGCGGCCCGGGCGGCCGGGCCGCGGCTCACGAGGCGGGGTCGAACGCGTCCAGCGCGATCCGCTGGATCTCCTGCTGCCGCGGCCAGTCGGACGCCGGGCCCAGCACCAGCACCGCGAACTGCCGGCCGTCGGGGGCCGTGAAGGCACAGTCGACGGCCTGCACCCGCAGGCCGAGGCGGTTGCTGTCGTAGGCGTAGGTGAGTTGGGAACCGGTGGGGCCCGGGGGTCCCTGGCGGGGCTCGATGCCCATCTCCTCGTAGCCGGGGTTGCCGGCGAGGCCCTTCGACGCCTGTTCCAGGGCCTGTTGCGGGCCGAGGCCGGGCTCGGTGATCTGGAAGATCTGGAGCAGGCTGCGGGTGTCCGGCGAGGTGTAGAAGACGCCGGTGGAACGGACCTCGCGCTGCCAGCCGTCGGGGACGGCGAGGCTGAACCCCTTCTCGTCGTGGGCGAGGTGGTAGCCGCTGGGGATGCCCGTGGCGGAGGCCGAGGCGTCGGCGGTGGGCGTCGCGGAACCGGGCGCGGCGGGGCCCGTCGTGGCGGTGCTCGCGGAGACCTTCGGGTGGGCGGCGGGCCGGGCGGCCGGGCCGCCGCCCCACAGGAGGTAGCCACCGCCGGCGCCGGCCGCGAGGACGGCGACGACCGCGGCGGCGATCAGCGCCCTGGTCCGGCGGCCGGAGGCCACCGCGGGCTCGTCCCCCGTGGCGTACGGCTGCTCCGTGGCGTACGCGGGCGTCGGCGGGCCGGGGGCGTGCGAGGGGGGTGGGGGCACGGCCGGGCGGGGCGGCATCGGGCCGGTGTACGGCCGGGCGGGGCGCGCCGGGCCGGTCTCCCAGGACTGGGTGTCGGGATTCCAGTGCGCTTTGGGGCCTTGGGGCACGGTCGGTCAGCCTCCCAGCAGGGCGCCGACCGCCTGGACCGCCGCGGCGCCGGACGACAGCAGCCCCACCACGGCGCTGGCGTCGGTCAGCGCCGTGCGCAGCCGGGTCAGCCGGCCGGGGGCCGCGGCACCGGTGCCGGTGATCTCCCCCTCGGTGTCGGCGAGTTCGGTCGACAGCGCCTGCACCTCGGGGGTGGCCACGGCCCGGTCGAGGTCCTCGCGGAGGGTGCGGACGGCCCGGAGGAGCTCCTCCTGGGCCGGGTCGACGGCGGGTGCGGCGCCCTGGACGTTGTCGCCGATGTGGGTGACGGTGTTGTGGTCGCCGATGGAGATGGCGCCCTGCACGTGCTCGATGCGGATGCCCTTGTCGGATGCGTCGGACGGTGCCACGTCAGGACCTGCCCTTCTGGGAAGCGGAGTCGCCCGCGGAGGTGGCGGCGCCGTGGTGGGTGACGGTGTTGTGGTCGCCGATGCCGACGGCGCCCTGGGCGGACTCGACGTAGACCCCGCCGTCGGCGACGTGGACGACCCGCTGCTCGAACTCCTCGGTGCGGTAACCGGCGTCGCGCAGCGCGGTGGTGACGCCGGCCGCCACCCGCGCCTGGATCGTGCGCAGATAGCGGGCGACGTCCATGTCCTGGAAGAGCGAGGCACCGCCGTCCGAGCCCAGTTCGCGGACGGAGCGGGCCGGGCCCTCGGGGAGGGCGGCGCGGTGCCCTCCGGTGAACAGCCGCCAGGTGGAGCGCACGCCGCGCAGCAGGCTCAGCACCGCCTCGCCGGACGCGCGCGGGGCGTGGGTCAGCGCCCACACCGCCCGGCCGAAGTGGTCGTGGTGGCGGTGGCGGTGGGCGATCCGGTCGGCGTCCTGGTAGAGCTGGCGCAGCGGCCACAGCACGTGCGGCGCGACCTCCAGCACCAGCATGCCGCCCTGGGTGTGGACCCGGACGAAGACGGTGGTGACCACGCCCTCGTTCCAACCGCCGACCCGGATGCGCAGGAAGTGCCGGCGGGTCTCGCCGCCCTCCTCTATCGCCGCGGCCCGGTGCTCGGCGAAGCCGGTGGGGTCGTGGGGCGCGTCGGCACGGGTCAACAGGCCGTCGGCGGGCAGGAAGACGCACTCGTCGATCTCCAGGCCGCGCAGCCGGTCGCGGACCAGCGACGCCGTGCTCGGCGGGCCCGACGGGACGCGCAGCGCCTCGACCAGCGGGACGATGCGGGCCAGGATCGCGCCGTTGTCGAGACGTTCGGTCGGCCGGTCCTGCGCGGGGACCAACTCCACCGACAGCGACCAGGGTTTGAACGGCTCGCCGGCGCCGCAGAACGGGGCGGCGGCGCGGTAGAGCACCATCGGGCCGTGCTGCTCGGTGCGGATGCGCTGCCGCAGCCGCAGGAAGCGGATGCCCTCGGACCGCTCGGCGGGGTCGGCCATCACGTCGGGGAAGCGCTGCGGGGAGAGTTCGCCGGCGAGCGCCCGGGCGAACTGGCCCCGCTGGACGGCGACCAGGGCGGCGATCAGCACCGGCAGCAGCAGCGCCACCCAGACCGCGAAGGCGGCCCCGCCGTCGGACGGGCTGCCGCCCAGGCCCGCGTAGTCACCGGACAGCCCGCCGCCGGTGAACCCGGAGGCGGAGCCGGGCAGCAGCCCGGTACCCGACCCGTCCGTCCAACTCCCCAGGGAGCCACCGTCGAACGCGGCCGCCGTGAACACCGCGAGGAACATCAGCAGCGTCAGCCGGCCGTACCAGCGGAAGAGGAACGAGACGCCCAGGGCCAGCCACAGGGGCACCGGGGCCCGGCGGACGAAGCGGCCCAGGCCCATCAGGGCGACCGGGAGGACATAGGCCACCGCCAGCCCCTGGGAGAGCAGGACGGCCAGGATCCAGACGCCCAAGATGGCCGCGGCCCAGCCCAGTTCGAACCGGCGGGCGCGCAGGGCGTGGGCCAGCACCCGGGCCGCGTCGATGCCCAGGGAGGGCGCGGCGAACCGCTCCTCGTGGACGTAGAGCTCGTCGATGACGGCATCGCGGTAGGCGTCGTCGAGGTAGGTCCCCGCGCACAACAGCCGGGTGGCCTCGCTGGCACCGGGCGGGACGGTGGGGAGCGGGGTGGCCGGGGGCTCCTTGCGCAGCCGCGGCGCCCCGTCCGAACCTCCCGGCTGCGCGGCCCCCCCCCGACTGTGCGGGCACGTCGTTACCGTTCATCGGCCTCCCCCGTAGCTGCCGTGTGCGCGTCGCCGCGTGTATCCGCCTCAACGCGCCGGGGCGGCGGGCCAGTTCCACCGGCGGCCGTCTTCACCCGGACGTGTGACGGGTTCCGCAGCATAGAGGAGCGGCGGGCACGCTGTCAGCGCGTTTCCGGCCCCGAGGGGGCGTCAAAACGCCGAGCCCGCACGGCCGTTGGGCCGTGCGGGCTCGCGAGTGCTGCGGCGGTGCGCCGGAGGTGGCGTCAGAGGAGGCCGAGCGCGCGGACCGCCTCGCGCTCCTCCGCCAGCTCCTTGACGGAGGCGTCGATGCGGGTGCGGGAGAACTCGTTGATCTCCAGGCCCTGGACGATCTCGTACTTGCCGTCCTTGGTGGTGACGGGGAAGGAGGAGATCAGGCCCTCCGGGACGCCGTAGGAGCCGTCCGAGGGGATGCCCATGGAGGTCCAGTCGCCGTCGGCGGTGCCGTTGACCCAGGTGTGGACGTGGTCGATGGCGGCGTTGGCGGCCGAGGCGGCGGAGGACGCGCCGCGGGCCTCGATGATCGCCGCGCCGCGCTTGGCGACGGTCGGGATGAAGGTGTCGGCCAGCCACGCCTCGTCGTTGACCTGCTCGGCGGCGCTCTTGCCGGCGACGGTGGCGTGGAAGATGTCCGGGTACTGGGTGGCCGAGTGGTTGCCCCAGATGGTCAGGCGGCGGATCTCGGACACCGGGGTGCCGGTCTTCTTGGCGAGCTGGGTCAGCGCGCGGTTGTGGTCCAGGCGGGTCATCGCGGTGAAGCGCTCGCGCGGCACGTCCGGGGCGGCGGCCTGGGCGATCAGCGCGTTGGTGTTGGCCGGGTTGCCGACGACCAGGACCTTGATGTCGTCCGCGGCGTGGTCGTTGATGGCCTTGCCCTGCGGCTTGAAGATGCCGCCGTTGGCCTCCAGCAGGTCGCCGCGCTCCATGCCCTTGGTGCGCGGACGGGCGCCGACGAGCAACGCGACGTTGGCGCCGGCGAAGGCCACGTTCGGGTCGTCGGTGATCTCGATGCCCTGGAGGAGCGGGAAGGCGCAGTCGTCCAGCTCCATCGCGGTGCCCTCGGCGGCCTTGAGGCCCTGCGGGATCTCCAGGAGGCGCAGCTTGACCGGCACGTCCGCGCCGAGCAGTTGGCCGGAGGCGATGCGGAAGAGGAGGGCGTAACCGATCTGGCCGGCGGCGCCGGTGACGGTGACGTTGACGGGAGTGCGGGTCATGGCGATCTCCTGCGCGGTATTCCGGGGGCAAGCCCCTGGACCACCTTGGGTGGCGGTGGGTGTCCCTGCCCATCTATCAAGGTCTCTTGGTATCGAGAGACCTGGCCGTCAGGCTATCGGACCCCCGTCCCGCCCAGACGACGGGCCGGTGTGGGACACCTCACCGGCCGTCACGGGCGGACCCGACCGGACCGCCTCGCCGCCCGCGTGCGCGCGGTGGCCACGGCCCGGTCGGGCGCGGCGGCCGCCCGCTCTCGGAGGGGTAGCGCGGGCGGCCGGCGGTTGTGCCACACCCGTGGGGGGTTGTGGAGCGCATGCCCGGGATCGGGCCGGGCAATCCCCCTTCTCCCCCGACGGCCCGTCGGTGACGGCGAATCCCGGCCAGATGTGAACGCCCCCGCCCCCGCCGCGGATCAGGCGGGCGCCATCGCCTTCTGGAGGCCGGCGTCCAGCGCCTCCAGGAACTGGTCGGTGGTGAGCCAGGGTTGCGCCGGCCCGATGAGCAGGGCCAGGTCCTTGGTCATCTGGCCGCCCTCGACGGTCTCCACACAGACCCGCTCCAGGGTGTGCGCGAAGCGGGTCACCTCGGGGGTGTCGTCCAGCTCGCCGCGGTGCGCCAGACCGCGGGTCCAGGCGAAGACCGAGGCGATGGGGTTGGTGGAGGTGGCCTTGCCCTGCTGGTGCTGCCGGTAGTGCCGGGTGACGGTGCCGTGCGCCGCCTCGGCCTCGATGGTCCGGCCGTCGGGGGTCATCAGGACCGACGTCATCAGCCCGAGCGAGCCGAAGCCCTGGGCGACGATGTCGGACTGGACGTCGCCGTCGTAGTTCTTGCAGGCCCAGACGTAGCCGCCGGAGGACTTCAGGACCGCGGCCACCATGTCGTCGATCAGCCGGTGTTCGTAGGTCAGGCCGCCGGCCTCGAACTCGGCCCGGAACTCGGTGTCGAAGACCTCCTGGAAGAGGTCCTTGAAGCGGCCGTCGTACTTCTTCAGGATCGTGTTCTTCGTGGAGAGGTAGACGGGGTGGTTGCGGTCCAGCCCGTAACGGAACGCCGCCCGGGCGAAGTCACGGATCGAGTCGTCGTGGTTGTACATCGCGAGCGCCACCCCGGGGCCCGGGAAGTCGTGCACCTCCACCTCGGTCGGCTCCCCGCCGTCCGCCGGGGCGAAGGTCAACGTGAGGGTGCCGGGGCCGGGGACCTTGAGGTCGGTGGCGCGGTACTGGTCGCCGAAGGCGTGGCGGCCGACGATGATGGGCCGGGTCCAGCCGGGCACCAGCCGGGGCACGTTCGCCATGATGATCGGCTCCCGGAAGATCACGCCGCCGAGGATGTTGCGGATGGTGCCGTTCGGCGACCGGTACATCGCCTTCAGGCCGAACTCCTCGACCCGGGCCTCGTCCGGGGTGATGGTGGCGCACTTCACCCCGACGCCGTGCTCCTGGATGGCGTGCGCGGCGTCGACGGTCACCTGGTCACGGGTGGCGTCCCGGTTCTCGATGCCGAGGTCGAAGTACTTCAACTCGACGTCGAGGTACGGGAGGACCAGCCGGTCCCTGATGGACGACCAGATGATGCGGGTCATCTCGTCGCCGTCGATCTCGACGACGGGACGGGCAACCTTGATCTTGGCCATGAGACGTCCCTCTCGCGGTTGGGGCACCCCCCGGACGTCGCCAAGTTACCCGCGTCACACGGGACCGCGGCGCTACGGCACGAGGCGTGCCGCGGCGCCGCGGGGAGGTCTCGGGGCCGCTCCTAGCGCAGCGTGAAGTGGACGATGTCGTCCAGGAACGGGACGTGGATCCACGGCTTGGGCTGCACCATCATCGCCAGGATCACGATCACGGAGCCCAATCCGCCGTAGGTGAGCAGGTCGGTGAAGCGGGACCGGACGGCCAGCATCCCCACCGACGGCAGCATCCGGCGCAGCACCGCGCCGCCGATCAGGGACAGCCCGATCACGATGCTGCCGATCCGGAACGCGCCCAGCGCGACCAGCAGCAGCCCGAGGCCGACCCCGCCCAGCACGCTGAGCAGCGGCCACTGCCGGGCCGGCGCCGGGTAGTCGCCGGAGGCGGCCCGGCCGCCGCCCTCGGGGCGGGCGGTGTCGCGGGTGAGCTGCGGAAAGCGGCGCGAGGTGCGCTGCGGCTCGGATGCGTCCTCCGAGTGCGCTTCGGCAGCCATCTTTGGCGGTCAGCCCCTTCCGGTGTCCGGGTCGGTGTCGCGGATGCGTCGTGGTGTGGGTGTGGTGCCGCGGGCGGCGGCCCTTCCAGGCTCGCACGTCCCGGCCGGCCGGTGCCCCGGCCGGCCCGTCGGCGGCTAGCGGCCGGCGTCGGCGGCCGCGCGCTCCGCCGCCTCGACGACGTTGACCAGGAGCTGCGCGCGGGTCATCGGGCCGACGCCGCCCGGGTTGGGGGCGACCCAGCCGGCCACCTCGGCGACGCCGGGGTGCACATCGCCGACGATCTTGCCGTGCTCGTCCCGGCTGACACCGACGTCCAGGACGGCCGCGCCCGGCTTGACGTCCTCGGGCTTGATGATGTGCGGCACGCCGGCGGCGGCGACGATGATGTCGGCCTGCTTCAGGTGCGCGGAGAGGTCGCGGGTGCCGGTGTGGCACTGGGTGACCGTGGCGTTCTCGGACTTGCGGGTGAGCACCAGCGGCATCGGGCGGCCGATGGTGATGCCGCGGCCGACGACCACCACGTGCGCGCCCTTGATCTCGACGTCGTGCCGGCGCAGCAGTTGGACGATGCCGTAGGGGGTGCAGGGCAGCGGGCCCTCGATGCCGAGGACGAGGCGGCCCAGGCTCATCGGGTGCAGCCCGTCGGCGTCCTTGGCCGGGTCCATCAGCTCCAGGACGCGGTTGGCGTCGATGCCCTTGGGGAGCGGGAGTTGGACGATGTAGCCGGTGCACTCGGGGTTCTCGTTGAGCTCCCGGACGACCGCCTCGATCTCCTCCTGGGTGGCGGTCGCGGGCAGTTCGCGCTGGATGGACGCGATGCCGACCTGGGCGCAGTCCCGGTGCTTGCCGTTGACGTACCAGCGGCTGCCGGGGTCGTCGCCGACCAGCAGGGTGCCCAGGCCCGGGGTGACACCCTTGGCCTTCAGCGCCTCCACGCGGGCGGTGAGCTCGGACTTGATCGCGGCGGCGGTGGCCTTGCCATCCAGAATCTGGGCAGTCATAGCCCCCATCCTCCCGGATGGAGGCACCCGTGTTCCAATCAGGGCGCGCGGACGGCAGTTGTCCGGAAACGATCATTGCGGTTGGACAAAAGCTGACCGCCTTGACTGGACAGACGGAATCCTCACCTAGAAGGATTGACGCCGCAGTGCCGCAGGCATCGTCGGGGGCGGGCCATGTATCGCATGAATCAACCTGTGTTTCCTCCGAGTCGCGCCGCGTCGTCCCCCACTGGCATTCAACGGAGGAAAACAACAGCATGAGCTTCGGTGACCCGAACAACCCTTACGGGCAGCCGCCGCAGGCCCCGCAGGGGCCGTACGGCCAGCAGCCCCCGGTCCCCCCGCAGGGCGGTCAGCCCGGTTACGGCTACCCCCAGCAGGGCGCCCCGCAGGGTCAGCCGCAGTACGGCTACCCGCAGCAGGGCCAGGTCCCCCCGCAGGGCGGTCAGCCGGGCTACGGCCAGGGCGGTCAGCCGGGCTACGGCTACGCGCAGCAGCCGGCGAACCCGTACGGCCAGCCCGGAATGCAGGGCATGCCGGGGATGCCGGGAATGCCTACGGGGTACGCGAGTTGGGGCGCGCGGGTCGGTGCCTACCTCATCGACGCGCTGATCGTGGGACTCATCCCGGGCATCCTCTACGCCATCGGCATGGCGATGACGGCCAGTTCGGCCGCCTCGTCCATCCCGGACTACTCAAGCTGCCCGCCGGGCGACTTCAACTGCATCCACAACGCGGCCACCGCCGCGCAGTCGTCGAGCGGCGCGCCGGTCGGCGCCATCCTGCTCATCCTGCTCGGCGCGTTGATCGCCCTGGTCGGCGGCATCTTCATCCTGATCAAGGAAGGCAGCACCGGCCAGACCCCGGGCAAGAAGGCCCTGGGCATCAAGCTGGTCAGTGAGGCCACCGGCCAGCCGATCGGCTTCGGCATGGCCTTCGTGCGCAAGCTCTGCCACATCGTCGACGGGCTGCCCTGCGACATCGGCTTCCTGTGGCCGCTGTGGGACGAGAAGAACCAGACGTTCGCGGACAAGATCGTCAGCACCGTGGTCGTCCAGGCTCCCAAGTAATGCCGTTACGGGCCGCACGGACGCCCGCAAGAGCCCACGAAGGCCCCCGCGCAGCAGCGACCGGGGGCCTTCGTGGCGCTCGTCGATACCGCCTCAAGTCGCCTGAAGGGCACCGCTCGTGAGTTATCCCAACCCCAACCCCTACGGCCCGCCCCCGGGCCAGCAGCCCGGCCAGCAGCCCGGCTACGGCTACCCCCAGCAGCCCCCGCAGCAGCCGCAGCCGCAGCAGCCCATGGCGCCGTACGGCGCGTACCCGGGCGGCCCGATGCAGCCGGCACAGCTGCCGTACCCGACGGTGATGCCGGGCGGCGTGAAGGCGGCCCGGGTGCTGCTGTGCGTACTCGCCGCCCTGAACGTCGTCGGACTGGTCCTGGCGGTGGCGGGGCTGGGCGGCATCAGCAAGGCGTCGCACCAGGCGTCCGCCTCGCCCTACGCGACGACGGACATGTCGGTGTTCAACGTCGGCAAGGGCGTGCTGATCGCGGTGATCGTGGTCATCGTGGCGTTCACGGTGGCCGCGATCACGCTCGCCGCGCAGTTCGGCAACGGCGGCAAGGGCGTCCGCGTCGGCGCCATCGTCTTCGGCGTCGGCACCATCGTGCTGAGCTTCCTCAGCTTCCCAATCGGCCTGGTGCACACCGTGCTGGGCATCCTGGTGGTGGTCTTCGTCAGCCGGGACGACGGCAACGCCTGGTTCAACCGGCCGCGTTACTGACCCGCGCGCAACACGGCCGAGGGCCGCACCCCGTCGGGGGTGCGGCCCTCAAGCACGTCCGGCGGCCCTAGTGGAAGAAGTGCCGGGTGCCGGTGAGGTACATCGTCACGCCGGCCTTCTTGGCGGCCTCGACGACGAGTTCGTCGCGGATCGAACCGCCGGGCTGGACGATCGCCTTGACGCCGGCCGCGATCAGGATCTCCGGGCCGTCGGGGAACGGGAAGAAGGCGTCCGACGCCGCGTAGGAGCCGCGGGCCCGCTCCTCGCCGGCGCGCTCCACGGCCAGCTTGCAGGAGTCGACGCGGTTGACCTGGCCCATGCCGACGCCCACCGAGGCACCGCCCTTGGCGAGCAGGATCGCGTTGGACTTCACCGCGCGGCACGCCTTCCAGGCGAAGGCGAGTTCGGCCAACTCCTGCGCGGACAGCGCCTCTCCGGTGGCCAGCGTCCAGGTGGCCGGGTCGTCGCCCTCGGCCTGGAAGACGTCGGTGTGCTGGAGCACCGCGCCGCCCGACAGGAGCTTGAGGTCGCCGGGCTGGTGCGGGGTGCCCTCGACCTTCAGGACCCGGATGTTCTTCTTGCGGGCCAGGACCTCGACCGCGCCGTCCTCGTAGGCCGGGGCGGCGATGACCTCGGTGAAGATCTCCGCGACCTGCTCGGCGAGCGCGACGGTGACCGGGCGGTTGACCGCGATCACGCCGCCGAACGCGGACAGCGGGTCGCAGGCGTGCGCCTTGCGGTGCGCCTCGGCGACGTCCGCGCCGACCGCGATGCCGCAGGGGTTGGCGTGCTTGATGATCGCGACGCAGGGCTCGTCGTGGTCGTAGGCGGCGCGGCGGGCGGCCTCGGTGTCCACGTAGTTGTTGAACGACATCTCCTTGCCGTGCAGTTGCTCGGCGTTGGCGATGCCGCCCGGCTGGCCGTCGACGTAGAGGGCCGCGGCCTGGTGCGGGTTCTCGCCGTAGCGCAGCGTGCTGCGGCGCTCCCAGGTCTCGCCGAGGAACTCGGGCAGCGCGGCGCCGTCCTCGGCCGGGGCGTGGACATTGGTCATCCAGGTGGCGACGGCGACGTCGTAGGCGGCGGTGTGCTGGAACGCCTCGGCGGCCAGCCGCTTGCGGGTCGCCAGGTCGAAGCCGCCGCCGTTGGCCGCGGCGAGCACGTCGGCGTACCGCTCGGGGCTGGTGACCACGGCGACCGAGGGGTGGTTCTTGGCGGCGGCGCGGACCATCGAGGGGCCGCCGATGTCGATCTGCTCGACGCACTCGTCGGGGGTGGCGCCGGAGGCGACGGTCTCCCGGAACGGGTAGAGGTTGACGACCACCAAGTCGAACGGCTCGACGCCGAGGTCGGCCAACTGCCGCTGGTGGTCCGCGAGGCGCAGGTCGGCGAGGATGCCGGCGTGCACCTTGGGGTGCAGGGTCTTGACCCGGCCGTCGAGGCACTCCGGGAAGCCGGTGAGCTCCTCGACCTTGGTGACCGGCACCCCGGCGGCGGCGATCTTCGCGGCCGTCGAGCCGGTCGAGACGAGCTGGACGCCGGCCGCGTGCAGCCCCTGGGCCAGCTCCTCCAGGCCGGACTTGTCGTAGACGCTGACCAGCGCGCGCCGGATGGGGCGCTGCGTACCTTCGGTGGCGGTCACGAGATACGTACCTTTCGTCCCTCTATGCGGTAGCCGTGCCGGGCCAGGCGCCCCACGACCTCGACGAGCAGCGATCGCTCGACTTCCTTGATGCGCTCATGCAGCGCGGATTCGTCGTCCTCCTCCCGGACCTCGACCACGCCCTGGGCGATGATCGGGCCGGTGTCGACGCCGTCGTCGACGAAGTGGACGGTGCAGCCGGTGACCTTCGCGCCGTACGCGAGCGCGTCGCGAACGCCGTGGGCACCGGGAAAGCTGGGCAGCAGCGCCGGGTGGGTGTTGACCGTCCGGCCGCCGAAGCGGGCCAGGAACTCCTTGCCGAGGATCTTCATGAAGCCGGCGGAGACCACCAGGTCGGGGGCGTGCGCGGCGGTCGCCTCGGTGAGCGCCGCGTCCCAGGCCGCGCGGTCCGGGTGGTCCTTGACCCGGCAGACGAACGTCGGCAGCCCGGCCCGCTCGGCGCGCTCCAGGCCGGCGGTCCCGGCGCGGTCGGCGCCCACCGCCACGACCTGTGCGCCGTACGCGCCGGCGCCCTGCTCGGCGATGGCGTCGAGCAGCGCCTGGAGGTTGGTGCCGGAGCCGGAGACGAGGACCACGATCCGGGCGGGGGCGGAGCGGGCGGGAAGGGAGGAGGGGGCCACGATGCGGTCTTTCTCGCCGGGGCTTGCGGGTCTGGGGTGCTGCTTGCGTGCGGGTTTGTGCGGTCGCACAAAGCGAGGGGTTTCGCGGATACGGGGAACCCTACGAACGCGCCGACCGTCAGCAACGATACCGGCACACCGCGCGGCCCCCACGGGACGGGGGCGAGCACGCCAGGTAGCGTCGGGCGGGAGAACGCATGCAGTTCATGGTGACCGTCCGCCCGGCCGACCCGCCGGACGGACGCCCACGACAAGGGGAAGACTCACTCCAGATGCCGGACCGACGCCGCCGCGCGGCTCTCCTCCCTCCCCCAGCCACGGCTGGGTGGTACCCCCAGCCCACCACCGCCCCCGGAGTGGTCCTCCTGCCGCGCGAGCGCATGTCGTCGTCCGCCCCGGATTCGCCGGGGTCCGGCGCCCCGGGCCCGGCGCCCGCCGCCCAACGGGCGTCCGCCGGCCGGGACGACAACCCCTTCGCGCCGCCGCCGGCCGGCGCCCCCGACCAGGAGTGGCGCCCGCGCCACCCCGCCGTCGAACAGGCCCGGGCCGACGACGGCGACGACAACGGCAAGGGCGACGACGGCGAGGAGCGGCGCCCGCAGGACCAGCCGCCCACCTGGGGCAGCCAGTGGAGCAGCCGCCAACCGGGCCGGCAGGGCGGCGAGTTCGGCACCCGGCCGGGCCGGGGCGGCGGCCAGGGCGGGCCCGGCGGACCGGGCGGCAGCGGCCCCGGCGGGCTGCGCTGGGACCCCACCGACCCCTCGCAACGACGGGCCCGCTACGCCCTGCTGGCCGGCATGTGGGCGTTCTTCTTCGTGCTCTTCAGCCTGCCGGAGGTCGCCCTGCTGCTGGGCGCGCTCGCCCTCTACTGGGGCATCAGCGCGCTGCGCGGCAAGCCCGCCGCGAAGAAGCCGACCGACGCGGCACCCAGGGGCGGCGCGGCCGGCGGCAGCACCGCGACCGCGCCGGGCCGGCCGGGCGGCGCCCCCGGCCCGGGCGTCCGGCCGCAGACCACCGCCGCGATCGGCGGCCTGGTGACCGCCTCGCTGGCGCTGATGATGGTGGCCGCGACGTTCACCGTGCAGATCGTCTACCGCTCCTACTTCACCTGCGTGAACGACGCGTTGACCCAGGCGGCGAGCAAGTCCTGCGAGACGCTCCTGCCGCCGGGGCTGCGCCCGCTGCTCAGCCAGCAGCAGCCGTAACGGGGCGGTGGGCCGGGCCCGTTGGGGCCCGCCCGCTCCGCTCGGGCCGGCGCTCCGCGGCGCGCGCCGTCAGCCGGCCCGGCCGCGGCGGAACGGGAGCCCGGGCAGCCCGCGGCGGCCGGGAGCGGGCCCCCGCGCCGCGGCCCGCCGCCGCCAGGCCCGCAGCCCCAGCGCCGCCGGCACCCCGGCCAGCGCCGTCCACCCCGCCGCCGCCAGCCCGGTGAGCCACCAAAGAGGGCCGAACGCGCCGAGCGTGTCCCGGCCCAGCGCCCCGCCGGCCAGTCCGGCGAGCACCGCCGTCACCGCCCCGCACAGGCCCGCCGCCATCACCGCGGTCCCGGCGGTCCACCGCCACGACCGGTGGCCGTCCCCGACCGCGTAACGCGCCAGCAGCAGCACCGCGGCCGCCGGCACCAGCAGCGCCAGCACGCCCACCGGCCAGCTCCCCGGCCCCGGTTCCGGCAGGCCGTCGAGCAGCGGGAGGTGCGGCAGCCGGGGGCGCGGCGAGCTGCCCAGCGGCCCCACCGTGCTGCCGGCGCCGACCGTGAAGCCGGGGCCCAGGCCGTAAGCGGCGCCCCACACGGCCGCGTTGGGGAGCAGGACGAGGCAGAGCAGCAGCACCGTGCAGCGGCCGGCCCAGTCCGGGGCGAGCCGGGCCAGCTCGGTGCCGACCCGGCCGGCGTGCAGGGCCAGCCCGCACAGGGTGAGCAGCGCGCCGGCGGCGAGCAGGGCGAGGGTGGCGGCGGCCGCCGCCCGGCCCGCGGTGGCGAGCCGGGGGCCGGGGAACGCGGCGCGCAGTTTGGCCGGCAGGGCGCCGAGGGCGCGCGGGACGCGGACCGGCAGCAGCGCGACGGCGTCCGGTCCCAGGGCGTGCCAGGCGGTGGCGGCGAGGGTGGCGACCGCGGTGCCCGGGACGGCGAGCAGCGCGGACAGCGGCGCGGCGGGCAGCCGGCCGGTGGAGGCGTAGAGCAACGCACCGGCGGCGACGAGCAGATAGCCGGCCAGGAGGGCGCCGAGCAGGGTGCGCGGGGCGAGGGTCGGGCCCGGCGCCGCGGGGCGGGGGTCGGCGGCCGCGGCCAGGGTGTCGCGGGCAGCGCGGTGCAGCAGCCAGACCGGGAGCGCGGCGAGCAGCAGCGGGGTCAGGCCGACCGGCGCCGGGGCACCGGTCGAGGTCGCCTCGCGGACCAGGCCCCCGCCGTGCGCCATGAACCAGAGCCCGGCGGCCAGGTGCAGCGCCCGGGAGGGGCCGCTGTCCGGGTACGGGGAGACGACCCAGAGCAGCAGGACGGCGACCGCGAGCGCGCCGAGGCCGAGGCCGGCGGCGGTCACCCCGCTGACGACGGCGGTGCCGATCGCGGCGGAGCGCTCTGCGGCGGCCCGGCCGTGCGAGGACAACGTGGTGCCGCGTTCGGTCAATTGGCTCACACCGCCATGCTGCCAATAACGGTCGTTTCCGCCACGTAACGGGCATTCGTCCGCCGTGTCGCGCGCGCTCCCCGCCCGGCGTTTGAAGACTTCCGGTATGAGCGAGCACCACCGCAGACCGTCCGACCTGATCCCCGACGTGCCATCAAGTGAGCCTGATAGCAAGGAATTTGACTGTCCATCGGCCGCATTCGATGCGCTGTACGCGGCGCACGCCGGGCCGTTGGTCCGACAGGTGGTGCTGCTCACCGGGCGGGCCCGGCTGGCGCGGCGGGCGGTCGCGCGGGCGTTCCGGGCGGCCTGGCAGCGGTGGCCGGAGGTGGCGGCGGATCCCGATCCGCCGGGGTGGGTGCGGGCGGCCGCGTACGACTGGGCGTTGGCGCCGTGGCGGGGACCGTTCGCCCGGTGGCGGCCCGCCGAGCGGCCGGGGCCCGGGACGCCCGCGCCGCCGCCGGCCGCGCCGGCCGACCGGGCGCTGCTGGCGGCCGTGTTGGCGCTGCCCGCCCCGTACCGCCGCGCGCTGCTGCTGCACGACGGGGTCGGGCTGGGGCTGCACGCGACCGCGGTGGAGGTGGAGGCCAGCACCGCGGCGGCGACCGGGCGGCTGACGCACGCCCGGGAGTGCCTGGCCGAGGAGGTGCCGGAGTTGGGGCTGCGGGGGCTGCCGCCGGACCGGCAGGGGGCGGTGCTGCACGCCCGGTTGGCCGCGCTGGCGGCGGCCCGCCCGGTGGCGCCGCCGGCCGCGCGGGAGGTCCGGGCCGGCGCCGAGCGGTGCGCCCGGCTGACCACCCGGGCGGGGTTCGGGGCCGCCGGGCTGCTGGCGGCGACGGCGCTGACGGTGTCGCTCGGCGCACCGGACGGCCACCGACCGCCACGGCCGGCGGTGGCGGCGCCCTCCGCGCCGTCCGGGCACCCGGCCGCGCCGGCGGCGTTCCCACCGACCCACGAGCGACCCCCTCGGCAGGCCCACGAGCGAACCCCTAAGCAGCACCACAAGCGGCACCACAAGCGCGCCCGGCACCGGTCGCGCGGCACCCGGCTCGCCCCCGATCTCCGGTGAGCCCGGCCCCCGTTCACCGCGCGCGAACGGCCGTGGGCCCGCACCCCGAAGAGGGGGTGCGGGCCCACGGCCGTCATGCGGTGCCGCCGTTGGACGGGCCCGCGCGGCGGCTCGGCGAGAAGCGCGGGGGCGGGCCCGGTGGCGGCGGCTGCGATCAGCCGCCCAGGATCTCGCGGGCCAGCAGCGCGGTCTCGGACGGGGTCTTGCCGACCTTCACGCCCGCGGCCTCCAGGGCCTCCTTCTTCGCCTGGGCGGTGCCGGACGAGCCGGACACGATGGCGCCGGCGTGGCCCATCGTCTTGCCCTCGGGCGCGGTGAAGCCCGCCACGTAGCCGACGACCGGCTTGGTGACGTTCGCCTTGATGAAGTCGGCGGCCCGCTCCTCGGCGTCGCCGCCGATCTCACCGATCATCACGATCAGGTCGGTGTCGGGGTCGGCCTCGAACGCCTCCAGGGCGTCGATGTGGGTGGTGCCGATGACCGGGTCGCCACCGATGCCGACGGCGGACGAGAAGCCGATGTCCCGCAGCTCGTACATCATCTGGTAGGTCAGCGTGCCGGACTTCGACACCAGGCCGATGCGGCCGGGCTTGGTGATGTCGCCCGGGATGATGCCGGCGTTGGACTGGCCGGGGGTGATCAGGCCGGGGCAGTTCGGGCCGATGATCCGGGTCTTGTTGCCCTTGGCCTTGGCGTACGCCCAGAAGGCGGCGGAGTCGTGGACCGCGATGCCCTCGGTGATGACGACGGCCAGCGGGATCTCGGCGTCGATGGCCTCGACGACGGCGGCCTTGGCGAAGGCCGGCGGCACGAAGAGGACGGAGACGTTGGCGCCCGTCTTCTCCATCGCCTCCTTGACGGAGCCGAAGACCGGGACCTCGGTGCCGTCGAAGTCGACACTGGTGCCGGCCTTGCGCGGGTTCACGCCGCCGACGATGTTGGTGCCGTCACCGAGCATCAGCTTGGTGTGCTTCATACCGGTGGCGCCGGTCATCCCCTGGACGATGACCTTGCTGTCCTTGGTGAGGAAGATAGCCATGGTTGTTGGAGTCCTCGTCCCTTACTTGGCGGCGGCCAGCTCGGCGGCCTTGTCGGCCGCGCCGTCCATGGTGTCCACGCGCTGCACCAGCGGGTGGTTGGCGTCCGAGAGGATCTTGCGACCCAGCTCCGCGTTGTTGCCGTCGAGGCGGACGACCAGCGGCTTGGAGACGTTCTCGCCCTTGGACTTCAGGAGCTCCAGGGCCTGGACGATGCCGTTGGCGACCTCGTCGCAGGCGGTGATGCCGCCGAAGACGTTGACGAACACGGACTTCACGTCCGGGTCGCCGAGGATGATCTCCAGGCCGTTCGCCATGACCTCGGCGGAGGCGCCGCCGCCGATGTCGAGGAAGTTGGCGGGCTTGACGCCACCGTGGTTCTCACCGGCGTAGGCGACGACGTCCAGGGTGCTCATGACGAGACCCGCGCCGTTGCCGATGATGCCGACCTGGCCGTCCAGCTTGACGTAGTTCAGGCCCTTGGCCTTGGCCGCGGCCTCCAGCGGGTTGGCCGCCGCCTTGTCCTCCAGGGCCTCGTGCTCCGGCTGGCGGAACTCGGCGTTGGCGTCCAGGGAGACCTTGCCGTCGAGGGCGAGGACGTCACCGGAGGCGACCTTGGCCAGCGGGTTGACCTCGACGAGGAGGGCGTCCTCCTTGATGAAGGTCTGCCACAGGGTGACCAGGACGTCGGCGACCTGGTCGGCGACCTCGGCCGGGAACTTCGCCTGGGCGACGATCTCCTGGGCCTTCTCCTTGGTCACGCCCTCGTTGGCGTCGACCGGGACCTTCGCCAGGGCCTCGGGCTTGGTGGCCGCGACCTCTTCGATGTCCATGCCGCCCTCGACGGAGGCCATGGCCAGGAAGGTGCGGTTGGTGCGGTCCAGGAGGTAGGAGACGTAGTACTCCTCGGCGATCTCCGGAGCCGTCTCGGCGATCATCACCTTGTGGACCGTGTGGCCCTTGATGTCCATGCCGAGGATGTCCGTCGCGCGGGCGACGGCCTCGTCCGGGGTCGCGGCCAGCTTCACGCCGCCGGCCTTGCCGCGGCCACCGACCTTCACCTGCGCCTTGACGACCGACTTGCCGCCAAGGCGCTCGGTCGCCGCGCGCGCCGCCTCAGGCGTGTCGATGACTTCACCGGCCAGCACCGGTACACCGTGCTTGGCGAAGAGGTCCCTCGCCTGGTACTCGAACAGGTCCACGCGCGTCCGTCCCTTGTCTTCTCAGAATCGCCGTAGTGATCGCGGTTCGTTCGTCTGCGATGGGCGTGCCGCGAAGGGCAACGTGACGGCGCTGTCACAGGGGAGGCGTATGCACGGTGGCCGGATACGCGGCATGTCCGTCTCGCAGCGTATCGCCGCAGGACATGCGTCCCTAAATCGCAGATCACACTCCGGCGGTGATTACGGTCACAGATCTTTCGGCCAAGTCACTCCGCGACCCCTTTTCCGCAGGAGCGGCGCGGGCCACCGCAGTCATTTCGCAGGACCGCCCGAGCCCGCGGGTCACCCCGCCGCCGTCCACCGTGCACTCCGCGGCCGCGCGTCGTTCGAGTGCCGGCCCGGACGCGTCGACGGGCCCGCCCGCGGCCGGCCGCCGTCCGCGTGAGCGGGTTCCGGTTGCGGGGACGCGGAGAACCGTTCTTGAAGAGTGTGCGACGCACCCCGCACGGGACCTCCGCAGGGGGTGTCCGGAAAGGTCCTTGACCCTTCAACTCGCCCTGAAAGACACTGCGTTGAGCACTTACGCATCAGGAGTCACAGGCCGGAGTCGCGCGCTTCGGGCTTGGTCCCGTGCGGGTCGGGCCACGGATCACGGGCCGCCCTCATCGGATGCAGACGGGGGAACTTGATGGGTAGCGGGGGATGTCCGACCACGACCGGCGCGGTACACGCGGTCGTGGTCCCCGCCGCACCCGTCGCCCCTCCCCCTTCCTCGATTCCTTGGTGTCCTCACACTCGGTGCCTGAAGGGATTGGAGGGGGAATGCCGACACATACGACCTATCCCGGCGTCTATGTCGAAGAGCTTCCCAGCAGCATCCGCAGCATCACCACCGTGACGACGTCGGTGACCGCGTTCGTGGGCCACACCCGGCGCGGTCCGCTCAACCAGCCGGTCCGGATCACCAGCTTCGCCGATTTCGAGCGCCGCTTCGGGGGGCTGACCTCGCGCAGCCCGGTCGGCTACGCCGTCCACCAGTTCTTCGGCAACGGCGGTGCCGTCGCGGTGATCGTCCGGGTCACCAGGGCCGGCACCGGCGAGGAGGCCCGCGTCACCCTGGAGTCCACCGAGGGCCGCAGCCAGTGCCCGGTCCTGGAGGTGTACGCCAAGGAGCCCGGCGTCTGGGGCGACGGCCTGCGGGTGGCCGTGGACCACGAAACCCCCTGCCCGGACGAGACCTTCAACCTCCAGGTCCTCGACGCGCACGGCACGGCACGGGAGTCCTTCTCCGGCCTGTCCATGGACCCCGGCGACGGCCGCTTCGTGGAGACCGCGGTCAACTCCGGCTCGGCGCTGATCCGGGTGGCCGCGGTGGGCGAGGGCCGCCCGGACCCGTCCGGCACCGTCTCCAAGCCGTTCCACCACCAACTCCCCGATCTGGCCGTTGACTTGACGGTGAAGATCGGCGAGGTGGAGCGGGAGTTCACGCTCTTCGACCCGGACTGCGACGGCGAGCCACCGTGCGACGTCACCGAACTGGCGCTGCTGCTGGAGCACAAGCTGCGGTCGCTGCCGGACGCCCCCGGCCGGCACGCCTTCGCCGGCACCCGGGTCATCCCCTTCGGGCGCCGCATCCAGGTGGTGGCCGGCTCCACCGACCCCGGTGACGTGGTCCGCTTCGTCGGCGAGTGCGCCAACGACCTCGGGCTGGAGGCGTCGGTCAACCCGCCGGTCTTCGCGCTGTGCGGCGGCGCGGACGGCGACCCGCCCGGGCCGCGCGACCTCATCGGCAGCGAGGCCCGCAAGAGCGGCCTCCAGGCGTTGCGCGACCTCCCGGACGTCAATCTGCTGGCGCTGCCGGAGCTGGCGTCGTACGAGTCCGTCGACGACATGACCACGGTGCTCTCGGCGGCCCAACGGCTGTGCCGGGAGCGGCGGATGTTCCTGCTGGTGGACGCGCCCGCGGCCTGGGCCGGGGTGGACGCCGCCCGGGCCGGGATCGGGGCCTTCGACGCGGTCCGCGACGACCACTGCGCCCTGTACTTCCCGCACCTCCAACTGACCGACCCGCTCACCGGCCGGCTGCGCTCCTTCCCGCCGTCCGGCGCCCTGGCCGGCGTGATCGCCCGCACCGACGGCGAGCGCGGGGTGTGGAAGGCCCCGGCGGGCACCGGGGCGCGGCTGGCCGGCGTGCACGGGCTGACCGTCAAGCTCACCGACCGCGAGAACGGGCTGCTCAACCCGCTCGGCATCAACTGCCTGCGGACCTTCCCGATGGTCGGCCCGCTGGTCTGGGGGGCCCGCACGCTCGCCGGCTCGGACGCGCTGGACAGCGAGTGGAAGTACGTCCCGGTGCGGCGGCTGGCGCTGCACGTGGAGGAGAGCCTGCTGCGCGGTCTGCAGTGGGTGGTCTTCGAGCCCAACAACGAGCAGCTCTGGCAGCAGATCCGGCTCAACGCGTCGGCGTTCCTGCACTCCCTCTTCGAGAAGGGCGCCTTCAAGGGCGGCACCCCGCGGCAGGCGTACTTCGTCAAGTGCGACAAGGACACCACGACCGAGGCGGACGTCGAGAACGGGATCGTGAACGTCGTGGTCGGCATCGCACCCGTCAAACCGGCCGAGTTCGTGATCGTCAAGATCCAGCAGCTCGCCGGGCAGTTCGACCTCTAGCTCCACGACGCGGGCGCCGGGCGCGGCGGGTGGACGGTGTCGGCAGCCGGTCCGCGCCACGACGCCGCCGCGCAGGAACGACGTGCAGGAATCCGACGTGAGGGAATCCGATGGCTGAGTTCACGATCAACGCCCATCGCTTCGACCCGTACAAGAACTTCAAGTTCCTGGTCCTGTGGGACGGTCGTACGGTCGCGGGGGTCAGCAAGATCAGTCCGCTCAAGCGCACCACCGAGGTCGTCAAGCACCGCAACGGCGGCGACCCCAGCTCGCCGCGGAAGTCCCCGGGGCGCTCGGAGTTCGAGGGCATCACCCTGGAGCGCGGGGTCACCCACGACCCGGAGTTCGACCGCTGGGCCAACAAGGTCTGGCAGGTCGGCGCCGGCCTCGGCTCGGAGGTGTCGCTCGCCGACTTCCGCAAGGACCTCGTCATCCAGGTCCTCAACGAGGCCGGCCAGGTCGCCGTCTCGCACAAGATCTACCGGTCCTGGCCGAGCGAGTACCAGGTCCTGGGCGAGATGGACGCCAACGCCAACGCGGTGGCCATCCAGAGCCTGAAGCTCGAATGCGAGGGCTGGGAACGCGACTACGAGGTCCCCGAACCGCAGGAGCCCTCGTTCACCCACCCGGCCTGAGCGGCGACGAGGTAGCCGATGGCGGTCACCGGGCCGGCGGAACTGCTGGCCACCTGGGAGGCCGGGCTGGCCGAACGGGCGGCCGGTCGGGCCCTGTTGCTGCACCGGGCGGCCCGCCCCGGCGAGCCGCCCGACGCCCTGCTGTCGGCACCGCTCGGGGAGCGGGCGGCCGACCTCTTCGCGCTGCGCCGGGCGCTGTTCGGCGACCGGCTGGAGGTCACGCTCGACTGTGCGGCGACGGAGTGCGGTGCGGCGCTGGAGTTCGAGCTGGACGCCGGGGAGTTGGCGGCGGCCCGCCCGCGGCCGCCCGAGGGCGGGCTGCGGGTGGCGGAGGGAGCCTGGGTGGTGCGGTTCCGGCTGCCCGCCCCCGGCGACCTCGCGGCCGTGGCCGCCGCCCGGCCGCCGGACGGCACGGACGCCCGGCGGCTGCTCGCGGCCCGCTGCGCCCTCGCCGCCCACCGGGCCGGCCGGGAGGCCACGGTCGAGGAGCTCGCCCACCTGCCCGACCCGGTGCTCAAGCGCTTCGCCGAGGCCGCCGAATCGGCCGACGCCGGCGCGGAGTTGACGTTCCGCATCGCCTGCCCGGAGTGCGGCGCGACCACCCCGGCGGAGCTGGACATCGCCGGGTACCTGTGGACCGAACTGGACGCCTGGGCCCGGGACCTGCTCCTCGACGTCCATCTGCTCGCCTCGGCCTACGGCTGGAGCGAGCCCGAGATCCTGGCGCTCAGCCCGCTGCGGCGCCGCTACTACCTGGAGCTGTGCGCGGATGCCTGAGATGCCCGAGACACCCGATCTTGCGTCTGCCGCGTCCGGCGACTACCTCGGCCGGCTGCTGGCCCGGTACGCCCCCGCGCCGCCGGACGATCCGTTCGGCCCGCCGGGGGGCGACGGGCCGGGCCGGCCCACGCTCGTCTGGCCGCGGCTGCCCGGCCCGTTCGAGCGGGTGACGGCGCTGCCCGGCCCGGCCGACGGCGAGCCGGCCGACGCCGGACCCTCGTTCCCACGGGCGGCCGGCCGGCCCGCCCCGGCCCCGCACGCCGGTCAACTCCCGCGCGCCGAGCGGCGAACGGAGATCCGTACCCGGACCGAGCGGGAGACGGTGCTCCGTACCGAGGCGGCGTCGGGCGCCGACCGCGACCGCGGGCCCGCCGCCCGCCCCGGGCCCGCGCCCCTGCTGCGTCCCGCGGCGGCGGCGCGCGCCGGGGCCCGGGCCGCCGGCGAGGGCGGGCGGGCGCGGGCGGGCGCGGCCGGTCCGGAGGACACCGCGGCGGGCCGGGCCGGGGACCCCGCGCGCGTCCCGAGCGACTCGGGGCGCCCGCCGCGCGCTCCGCCCGCGCACCGACGCCGTGCCGGCGCCCCGCCGCCCCGTGCCGCCCCGCGGCCAGGCCCCGGCCGGGCGGCGTGCGGCGCGCGGTCCCGCCGAGCGGGTGGTGCACGTGGAGATCGGCCGGCTGGAGGTCAGCGCCGGCGCCGAACGTCCCGCGGCGGGCGGCCGCCCGGCCCGCCCCGAGCGGCGCGCGCCCGCGCTGAGCCTCGGTGACTATCTGGCTTCCCAGCAACGGACTTCAGGGGGACGGTCCACATGAGCAACGCACTCGCCCTCGCGACGGTCACCCAGGCCCTTGCGCTGCTGGTCGAGCACAACCTGCACCCCGAGATCGACATGGCCGTCTCGGTGGAGACCCGCAAGCCGCCGACCGATCCCCCGACCGACCCGACCCTCACCGTCTTCCTCTACCAGGTCACCCACAACCCCTCGATGCGCAACTCCGACCTGGTCACCCGGGCCTCCGACGGCACCCTGCTCAAGCGCCCCGCCGCCGCGATCGACCTGCACTACCTGATCAGCGCGTACGGCGAGGAGCAGGAGCTGGTCGGCCAGCGGCTGATCGGCAGCGTGGTGCGGACGCTGCACGAAATCCCGGTGCTGCCAAGGGAGTTGATCGAGGAGGCGGCCGAACGCCCGTATCTGGCGGGCAGCGACCTCGCCGAGTCGCTGCAGAAGGTCCGCTTCACGCCGACCCAGATGGACGTGGACGAGACCTCCAAGCTCTGGGGCATGCTCAACAACACGCCCTATGCGCTGTCGGTGGCCTACCAGGCGTCGCTGGTGCTGCTGGACGGCCACCAGAAGCCGGCACCGGCCCGACCGGTGCGGAAGCCGGAGGTGCGGGTGGTGCCGGAGGTGGTGCCGGAGGTGCCGTTGGACGAGCCGACGGTGGGGCCGGTGGAGGCGCCGGCGGAGGACGCGACGCCGGGTGCCTCGACGCCGGGTGCGGCGAAGCCGGTCGCGAAGAAGGCGGCGAAGAAGCCGTCGCCCCGCAAGTCCGCTGCTGCGGAGGGGAGTTCGGGAGCCCGTTCGCGGCCGCGGGCCCGTAAGGCGACCCGCGACCGGGCGGCGGAGGCGGACGGTCCGCGCCGCGCCGACGACCCGTCGCGCAGCGACGACGGCGGGGAGGGCTGAGGCGCGGTGCGGGGGACGGGGGCGGAGGGGGACATGGCGGGCGGCGGCGAACAGGACCCGGAGGCGTCGGGCCCCGAGGCGGAGGGCACGGCGCTGGCGGCCGCCGTCCGGGCCGTGTTGGCGCGCCTGGACGCGCATGCCACCCGCACCCCGGGCGACCGACCGGCCGACGCCGACGGGAGGGCGAGCGAGCGGGCGGGCCACCACGCCACCCCCTCCCCCCGCACCCTCGACACCCTCGCCGACTGCTTCGGGCTCACCCCCTTCGAGCGGGAGGTCGTCCTGCTCGCCGCGGCCGCCGAGTTGGACCCGACCACCGGCGCCCGCTGCGCCGCCGCCTGCGGCGATCCGGCCCGCCCGCACCCCACGTTCTCGCTCGCCCTGGCGGCGCTCGACGCGCCCCACTGGAGCGCCCTGACCCCGGTCGCCCCGTTGCGCCGCTGGCGGCTGATCGAGTTGGCGGACGAGACGCGGCTGACCACCAGCCGGCTGCGCCTGGACGAACGCGTCCTGCACTTCCTGGCCGGCGCGCCGTACCTGGACGCCCGGCTGCACGGCCAACTGCGGCGCACCGTACCGCCGGCGACCCTGCCGCCCGCGTACGAGCGGGCCGCCGGCCGGGTGGCGGCCGGGTGGGCGGCCGCCGAGCCCGACGCCCCGTTACGCGTCGAGCTGGTCGGCGGCGATCTGCGCACCCGCGCCGACATCGCGGCGACCGCGGCCCGCCGCAGCGGCCTCGGCCTGTACGCGATGGCCGCCGAGGACGTCCCGACCGCCCCCGCCGAGCGGGACCTCCTGGCCCGGCTCTGGCAGCGGGAGGCGATCCTGCTGCCGGCCGCGCTCCTGATCGAGGTCGGCGAGCTGGACCGCGAACAGCACGCCGCCGCGGACGCGTTCATCGCCGGCGCCGCCGTCCCGCTGGTCGTCTCCGGCCAGGAACCGCGGGGGACCGGCCACCCGCGCGGCCAACGCGTCACCGTCCCGCCCCTCTCCGACGAGGAGCAACTGGGGCTGTGGGGCGAGGCGTTCGCCGACGTTCCGGACATCACGGACCGTCATATCGCCGCCCTGGTGGCCCAGTTCCAGCTCCCCCCGCACATCGTCCGCTCGGCCGCCGCCTCCGTCCGTCGCGACCTGCCGGCCTCCGACGGGCCGGGCGCCGCCGAACTCGCCTGGCGGGCCGGGCTCGCCGAGGCGCGGATGGGCCTGGACGAGCTGGGCCGCCGCATCGAACCGCGGGCCGGCTGGGACGATCTGGTCCTCGCCGACCGCCAGTTGCGCATCCTCCAGGAGGTCGTCGCGCACGTGCGGCAGCGCGCGACCGTCTACCACGACTGGGGCTTCGCGGGGGCGCTGCGCAGCGGCCTCGGCGTGACGGCGCTGTTCGCGGGGGGCTCCGGCACCGGCAAGACGCTGGCCGCCGAGGTCATGGCCCGGGAGCTGGGGCTGGATCTGTTCATCATCGATCTGTCCCAGGTGGTCAGCAAGTACATCGGCGAGACCGAGAAGAACCTCAGCCGGGTCTTCGACGCCGCCGAGCGCGGCGGGGCGCTGCTGCTCTTCGACGAGGCGGACGCGCTGTTCGGCAAGCGCAGCGAGGTCAAGGACAGCCACGACCGCTACGCCAACCTGGAGGTCAGCTATCTGCTGATGCGCATGGAGGCGTACCGCGGCCTGGCCGTGCTGACCACCAACATGAAGAAGGCCCTGGACTCGGCCTTCATGCGCCGCATCCGCTTCGTCGTCGACTTCCCCTTCCCCACCGAGCGCGAACGGGCCGAGATCTGGCGCCGGGTGCTGCCCGCCCGGGCGCCGACGAAGGGGATCGACCCGGCGCTGTTGGCCCAACTCACCGTCGCCGGCGGCTCGATCCGCAACATCGCCCTCTCCGGCGCCTTTCTCGCCGCGGAGGAGGGCGACCGCCTCCAGATGCGGCACATGCTGGCCGCGGCACGTACCGAGTACCTGAAGCTGGAACGCTCCCTGACGCCGTCGGAGGTCCACGGATGGGTGTGAACGAGGCTGGTTTCGGGGCTGGTTTCGGGGCCGGGTACGGGAGTGGCTCAGGGGCCGGGGAAGCGGTGGCGCGTCCCTCGGCGGCGGGCGGGCCGGATGCCGTCGGCGGCGTCCGGATCGACATCGGGGAGCTGGTCCTGGACGGTTTCGCCTCCGGTGTGGACGCGGAGCGCGTATCGGCCGCGTTCCAGCGGGAGTTGGCCCGTCTGGTGCGGGAGGGCGGGGTGCCGCTGGCGGCGGACGGGGCGGGTGTCGCGGTGGACGGGCTGGCCGGGCTGCCGCCGCTGCCGGCGACCACGTCTCCGGTGCGGATCGGGCAGGCGCTGGCCCGGGCCGTGCACGCGGGGCTCGCGGGGCGGGGTGAGGTCCGGTGAGTACGACGCAGTCGGCGGCGCAGGATGCCCGGGCGGCCCGTGACGAGAAGCGCCGGAAGCGGCGGGAGCGGGGCAGGTCGGCGGTTCCGGAGCCGAAGAACATCGTCAGCGGGGCCGGACAGCCGCTGGATCTGAGCGTGCGGCGGGAGCTGGAGGAGCAGCTCGGCCACGACTTCGGCCGGGTGCGGCTGCACACCGACCGGGATTCCGGGCAGCTGGCGGAGCTGATGGGCGCGGACGCGTTCGCGGTGGGCCGGGACATCTTCTTCCGGGAGGGCGCCTACCGGCCGGGGACGGCGGACGGGCAGCGGCTGCTGGCACACGAGTTGCTGCACACGGTGCAGAATCCGCACGGCCTGGGGGCGCTGCGGGCGGGCCGGGACCTGGGCGCGGTGAGCCTGCCGCAGGAGTCGGCGGAGCGGGAGGCGGAGGCGGCGGCGCAGGAGTCCGTGCGGGCGGCGATGCTGGGCGCCGTACGGGACGGCGGGCCGGCGGCGGAGGTGGAGCCGGGGCAGGCGACGCCGGGGTGGCTGCGGTACGCGACGGTGGACGCGGACCGGCGGCGGATGGAGCTGGTGGATCCGGCGACGTTGGTGGATCGGCTGGCGAACGGGGTGCTGCGGTCGCTGCGGGGGGATCCGGAGGACCGCTCGGGTCGGGTGCGCCTCGAACTGGCGCGGATGGCACCGGAGTTGCAGGAGTCGGTGCTGGACCGGCTGGAAGTGCGGCTGCTCGGCTCGGAGTTCGACCGGCTGCTGGATCTGGTGACGGAGTCCGAGGCGCTGCCGGTGGGGTTCCAGCCGTCGCCGGCACCGGAGCCGGTACGGGACGCCCTCGACCTCGTACGGGAGGAGCGGGACGCCCGCGAGCAGCGTGCGCAAGGCGCCGCGCGGACGGAGAAGCAGCGCGCCGAGGACGCCGGCGAGGAGAAGCGGGACGCCAAGGGGCGGGCGGAGCAGGGGGACCGGGAGCAGAGCCGGGCGCAGCGCGACGCGGCGGCGGAGAAGCAGGAGGCCGGCGAGCGCACGGCGCAGGAGGACGTACGCGCCGAGGAGAACGCGGACACCAGGCACCAGGAGCAGCAGGCCGAGGAGAAGCAGGGTCAGGAGCGCCAGGAGGCCGATCAGGCCGACGCGGCGCGGGCCGACCGGTCCCAGGACGGCGCCGAGCGGACGAAGGAGGAGCGCAAGGCGCAGCGGGAGCGCGAGGAGGCCGATCCGCAGCAGGCGATGCGCCCGGGTGCCGACAAGCGCAAGCGCCTGGACGACGCGAAGAAGCCGGCGGACGGGTCGAAGCAGGAGGAGCTCGAAAAAAAGAAGAAGGAGCAGCCGGGGCCGGTCCGCCCGGAGAAGGTCGACGAGCGGGCCGATCAACGCGACAGTGCGCTGTCCGAGCACGGGCTGAACGAGAAGGACGAGGAGGACGGCCCGCCGCGCGAGGAGGAGCAGCCCGTCGGGCTGGAGGCGGGTGCCGAGCGGGACATCGGCGCGGGCGGGGACGCCGGTTCGCCGGCCAGGGGTGGTCCGGGTGCGGGCGAGGCGGAGCTGAAGCCGGAGGACTTCCTGCCGGCCACAGATCTGGACGTGTCGTCGGTGCCGACCGCCGAGCAGCCCGATGCCGCGCTGCCGTCGTTCCCCGCGCCCCCGCCCACGCGCGCCGAGCAGGTCGAGCAGCAGCGGGAGAACGCGGCCGACGACGAGGAGCACGAGGACGAGCCGGAGGCCGAGACCAAGGCGCCGGGTGCGGAACTGGGGCCGGTCGAGGGCGAGGCGCCGCAGCCGGAGCACGGGCCGGCGGCCGAGGCGGGGGACCGCACCGAGAAGGACCTCCAGCCTTCGATGCCGGTCGAGCAGGAGGTGGGTCCGGATCCGGAGGCCGAGGAGCGGCAGGCCCAGGAGCCGGAGGCCGAGGAGAAGCGGGATCCGGAGCAGGCGCAGGACCAGGACGAGGACGGCGCCCGCCGCGCCAAGCAGGACGCGGACGACAAGGACGCGGACCGGGACGCGGAGGGCGGCAGCGGCGAGGAGGCGCCCGACGCCAAGGAAGCCCAGGACGAGCAGGCGGAGAAGAAGGAGCAGGACGCCCAGGAGGAGAAGCGCGAGGCGCCGGGGCAGCCGGAGGGGGCGGCGGCCGGGAAGCCGGCCGGGGTTCCGACGGACGGGGCGGCTGGCTCCGGTGCGGATGCCGCGGCGTCGTCCGGTACGGCCGCGGCGTCGGCACCGCCGGCCGGTGCGCACACGGACCGTACGCCCGGCGAGGACCGGCACCCGTCCCCCGCGGCGCGCCGGGGTGCCGAGCCGGTACGGGCCGAGCGGGAGGCGCCGGCCGCGAAGAGTGCGGTGCCGAGGGAGGCCGGGCCGGGTGCGGCGCCCGGCGGGCCGGTGGGCGGGACCGAGCCGGCTGCCCTGCCGTCGGCGGCCGCCGGGCCCGGTGGGGCGCCGTCGGTCGCCCAGGCGGCGGTGAGCCCGGCGGCCGAACAGGCCGACGATCCGGGGAAGATGGGCGCGCCGGCGCCGGAGGGGGCGAAGGCGCAGCCGGACGCCTCGCTGGAGAAGGACGGCGGGGGGTGTGCGCCGCCGGAGCCGGCTCCCGAGAAGCAGGAGGGCGGCGCGTGCGGCGGGGGCGGCGGGGGCACGCAGGGCACCGAGGAGAAGAAGGAGCCGCCGCCGGACGTCTCGTCGCAGGATCCGCAGTCGGCGCTGGACACGGTCGGCCAGCTCGCCCCGGACCAGGCACAGGAGGCGCTGCCGGGGCTGGACGGCGCGGCGGACAAGAAGGTCAACGACGAGCAGCAGCGGCTCGACGCGAACCCACCGAAGCGTGAACGGCCTTCGGGGGCTCCGCAGACCCAGTCGGGCCCTCCGCAGGAGGAGGCCGCGGAGACTCCGGTCACCGGGCAGTTGGAACGGCTGGGCCCCGAGGACCCGGGCGAGAAGCAGCGGGCCAAGGGGAGCGAGAAGGCCGAGGGCGCCAAGCCGACCGACAACGTCCGGACGCCGACGCTGCCGCCCGCCAAGGACGGCAAGATGACGGCCGAGGACGCCCAGAGCGTGGCGGCGGCGGCCGACCAGGTTCCGACGACCGACCCCGAGCTGCGCAACAAGACGGTCGGGCCGGCCCCCAGGATCAAGCTGGAGGGGGAGAGCGATCCGCAGCGTACGGACAAGCAGGCGGAGAAGCTCAAGGAGAAGCAGGGCAAGATCCAGGACACCGGCCGGGCGGACGCGTCCAAGTCGCTGGGCGAGGACAGGATCTTCCCGAACGCGCCCAAGGAGGAGCTCCAGGGGAAGGCCCAGGGCGGCCGGGCTCCTGCCGGGGCCGGTGGTGGCGCGGCGCCCGGTGGTGCGCCGAAGCCGGGTGCCGGGGCGGTGGCCAAACAGGAGCGCGGCGGGGACATCAAGAGCGCCACGGGCCAGGCGCGGACCGAGGTGGCCGGCAAGGAGAAGGACCAGCAGCAGGGCGAGCAGAAGGCCAAGCAGCAGAAGCAGCAGGA